>CANGFO010000013.1 GCA_947453195.1 Flavobacteriaceae bacterium | reverse complement strand
TCACTCGTACCAATAGCCTCTAAATTAATTTTTAGGGGCTATTTTTTTTGACATTAAGTTATAAAATTTTCAAGAAACGCAATTATTTGATTTGAGTATAGGTCTATATTGCTCACTCGTACCAATAGCCTCTAAATTAATTTTTAGGGGCTATTTTTTTTGACATTAAGTTATAAAATTTTCAAGAAACGCAATTATTTGATTTGAGTATAGGTCTATATTGCTCACGAATAAATAGAAAAAAAATGCCAAGTTTATTTGAGCGTTTTTTTTGTTTAACAGCATTTTTGTAAAAATATTAAGAACTATTAATTTTACTGACTTTATTTCTTCTTAATTTTTTAAACAATTTTTATAAATTAAACAAATCTTAATTTAATATAAGAAAATTCTCATTTTTTTAAGTAAATTTGCTAAAAATTTAATTGTATTAAAAATGCCCCCATTTTTGAAATAATCAAAAATATTTAAATCTACCGTTCTTATGAATATTAATTTAATTTACTCCACAGCAAAAAAAGCAATTTTTTCACTACTTCTATGCTTTATTTTTGTAGCTACTGCTAGCGCCAATATCCCTAATTATTTTTCTAAAGGGTTATTATTAATCACAAATGAGGCACTTATAAAAGATCCTTTATTGGTATTAAAAATAGAACAAGTTGATTCAAAAAAACTTTTACGCGTTTCTTTTAATGGTAATGAAGGAGTAGATGCAGAAATAAAAATCTTTGACGATAAAAACTCACTTATTTCAAGTTTCAATTTAGAGCTTATAAAATCTCCTTACTATGCAACTGTAGATGTAACAAATCTTCAACCAGGAAAATATTCAGTTATACTGAATACTAAAATGGGCTTGCATAATTCTACTATACAAATAAATAAATAAGCATTTATACACATCATTATGAAGAAAATAATTCTAATCTTCGGTTTTATAATTATAAGTGCTTCTTCAATTGCACAAGTAATAACTCCTTTTACTGTTAGAAAAACAATTACTCAAAAAGGGGGGATTTTATATTTATCAAATACTTCATCTAAGGCAACGCCAGACAATGTGGTACAAAATGAAATGCCACCAGCAGGTACAGGTTATGATAATAACTTTACCAATGGGTATGTAGATATTGATGGTGATACTTCAACATTTATGTCTAGTAGTGATAAAATTTCTATCCCAAATGGAGATCCATCGGCTTATTCAGCATGTAGTGAAATTAGTTGGGCAGGATTATATTGGGGTGGAGCTATAAATTCAGCAAATACAAATTACGCTGTTAGAAATCAAGTTAAATTAAAAATTAATACCGGAAGTTATGTTACCTTAAATGCTGATTATTTAAAGGATAATGCAATTGGATTTAAAACTTACCACTGTTTCAAAGACATTACTTCCTTTATTAATCCTCAAGGATTGAGTGATACTTTTACTGTAGCAAATGTTGTAAATGACATTGGAGCAAAAAATTTATTTGGTGGTTGGACCATCGTAATTATTTATAAGGACAATACTACAACTATGAAAAACTTAACGGTTTTTGATGGTTTGGCCAATGTAAGTTCGGGAACATATTCAACTGTTGATATTCCAATTTCGGGATTTCAAACACCATTATCAGGGCCTGTTAATTTTCAGTTGGGGTTAGTAGTTTATGATGGAGACCGTTCTTTAACAGGAGATCAATTAATGTTTAAAGGAGCTTCTAGTTTTATTAACCTTTCGGATGCTATTCATAATAGTACTGATATGTTTAATAGTACCCTTTCTAGAAATGGAGTTTTAACTTCACAAAGGAATCCAAATTATAATAATACGTTAGGTTATGATGCCAATATCTTTAATCCTAATAATTCAACGAAGAACTATATTGGAAATAATGCAATATCTGCCACAATTCGGCAAACTACGGGTGGGGAAACTTTTTTAACTCAGGTAGTAACATCTGCAATTGATGTTTATGAACCCGATTTAAGAAGTGCTGTGACAGTTGAGAACATTACTCATCCAGGTGCAGCCGTGGCTTCTCCAGGGGATCTTTTAGAATATACAGTTAGTGGTTTAAATATTGGTTCTGACCCTGCAGTAAATACTTATATTACAGACAAAATAGAAGGAAATGCTGCGTATGTTCCGAATTCAATAGTAGTTACTTATGGTCCAAATTCAGGTGCGAAAACAGATGCAGCCGGAGACGACCAAGCGGAGTATATAGCGTCTACTAAAACAATTAAAGTTAGAATTGGAACAGGAGCAAACTCTTTTCAAGGAGGACAAATAGATAATTCTCCAACAGGAATAGATCATACTTTAATAAAATTCAGAGTTCAGATATCTTCCGATTGTGTTTATATGTATTGTGATAATGTGGTAGATAATAGTGCGCACATTACCGGTACCGGTAATATTTCTGGAAACATATTTGATAATGCTAGTAATCCAGGAGTTTTTGATTCTAATGGCTGTGCTATTTCAGGAACAACTGCAACGCCTGTAAATATTACAGGTTGTGCGGCTCCAACTGTAACGGTGAATTCACCAATATGCCCAGGAGGGAATATAAATTTAACGGCAACTTCTTCACCAAGTGCCACCTATTTATGGACTGGTCCAAATGGATTCACTTCTACTTCAACTTCACCAACAATTTCAAATGTATCGGTTGCCAATTCAGGGACTTATACTGCAAACATATATGTTACTGGTACAGGATGTCATTTTGTTTACCCAATAGTTGTAGAAGTAAACGCTGCAAACGCTGGACAAGATCTTACAGGTGCAACTACATGTGGATTAACAAATATTACATTAGCTGGAAATAGTCCAACAGGAAGTACAGGGGAGTGGACAATAATTTCGGGTACCGGTGGAAGTTTTGGTACTGCACACACAAGCACAAGTACCGTTGCAACGGATACTTTTTATGGAACAGCAGGAAGTACTTATGTGTTGCGTTGGACATTAACTGCCACAGGATGTTCTCCAACTTATGATGAAGTTACTATTACTTTTAATGTAAAACCTAGCTTAGCGGCATTATCCGGATCTTCTGTAACCTGTAATAATAATTTAAGTGTTGCTATAACAGGTGGAACTTCTCCTTATACGCTAAATATTAATAACGGAGTAGGAACAATTTCTGGTTATACTACAGGAACTTCAATACCTGTTAACCCTATAGCTACAACTACGTATACCTTGAGTTCATTAATTGATGCTAATGGTTGTACTCCTGCCTCTATTACTCCAAATACCTATCAATTGGTAATTACCAATTCAATGGGAACAGGGACGATTACTGCAAATACGACTCCAACACAAGGAACAACTGCGACAGTTGGCCCAAATTATCCTACCAGTTCATCTGATGGAGGAGGGGGAACCACATTGTGGACAAGCCCTTCAAATGTGAATCTAAATGATGGGTTATTTGCAACTTTTATAAAAAACTCTACTAGTACATCAAATTATTTAAATACTAATAATTATGGTTTTGCGATTCCAACAAATGCTACAATAACAGGAATATCTGTTGATGTTTATAGAAAATCAAATAACAGCACAACTTCTAAGTTTATTAAGGATGCCAATGTGGAATTAACGGGAGGTGCTGCTGCATCATCCAACTTAGCAGTAACTGCTACTAAATGGCCAACAACTGTAGGAGTTGCTACTTATGGAGGTACGACTAATTTATGGGGTACTACTTGGACACCAGCTCAAATTAATTCCTCTACATTTGGACCTCGTATAAAAGTTGTAACGGGTTCTAGTTCAACTAGTGTAACAGCATCAATAGATTATATTAGAGTATCTGTAACTTACTCGGTTCTTACAAATTATTGTGATACAGATTCTTCTGTAAGCTATACGGTTTCCGGATTTTCAAATGCCACAACCTATACTTGGACTCCACCAGCAGGAGCCTCTATAGTTTCAGGTCAAGGAACAACAACTGCCGTATTTAATTTTAATGGTTCTGGTCAATCAGGTAATTATACGGTTGCGGTTACGCCATCAAACTCATGTGGTGCAGGTACTCCAGCAACTAAAATTGTTCCTATTGTAGATTGTGCTAATTCAACTCCTTATTGTGTTAAAGGAACTGTATATTGGGATACTAATAGTAGTACTTCAACTACAGGTAAAGTAGATGGAACCGGTATAGGTATTGTAAATAGCTCCCAGTTATACGTGACTCTAGCAAAAACTTCTGGAACAACAACTTCTATTGTAACTACACCAGTTGCATCGGATGGGACATGGTCTATTTGTGATGCCTCAATTGTTTCAAATACTGCTTTTAGAGTTACATTAAGTAAAAATAATTATGCAAATGGAACCGCTGCAACAAGTGTTCTAGCTACATTACCAACCGGAGCAAGTAATAATGGAGAAATTAATAATGATTTATTAAACTCTTTATCGGGAAATGACGCGACAGTTAATGGTAATATAAATTTCACAACGGTAAGTTCTTTAACAAATAATGAGACTAATTTAAATTTCGGACTTAAAATTAATACCCCTCCTGTTGCAAATAATGATACAGCAACTACTAATGAGGATACTCCCGTCACTTTTAGTTTAACTAATAATGATACGGATGTTGATGGAACTGTTACGGCAAGTTCAGTTACATTATCTACTGCTTCTAGCAATGGGTCATGGAGTGTTGATGCATCAGGGAATGTTACTTATACTCCAGCTTTAAATTTTAATGGAACAGCCTCAATTACCTATACGGTTAAAGATAATGATGTATTGACTTCAAACTCTGGTACTATTTCTGTAATCGTTGCACCTGTTAATGATCCTCCTGTTGCATTAGCTAGTTTTATTACTGCGACTGAAAACACTGCGTATCAGTTTTTAACTTCTAATTTTAATTATTCAGATATTGAATCCAATACAAGTTCAGGAATTACTATAATTAGCCTTCCTGCATTAGGTACTTTAACCTTAAATGGTAATCCAGTAATTGCAGGCCAAACAATTAGTAATTCGGATATTATTAACCTGCTTTACACGCCAAATGTAGATGAATATGGTGCAAATTATACTACATTTAATTTTATGGTTAATGATGCTAATTTAGGGTTGGTTTCTGCAACAATGACCATAAATGTTAATCATACTGCAGGTCCACCAATTGCTCAAAATGATGCAATTGCAACCAATCAAGATACCGCAGTTTCATTTAATATTCTTACTAATGATATTAATTCAGATGGTACATTAACCACTTCATCTGTAGATTTAGATCCGTTAACAGCCGGCCAACAAACAACGTTTACTACAGGAGAAGGAACCTACTCTGTTGCAGCTACAGGCGTATTGACTTTTACTCCTACAACTGGATATTATGGGATAACGAATCCTCTTTCATATACTGTAATGAATAGTTATTCTTCTAATGTATCAAATGAAGCGACAATAATAATTACCGTTTTACCTGCTGGTGCTCCAATTGCCAATAATGATATTACAGCAACTACCACACTAAATAATGCTGTAGTTTTTAATGTAACAACCAATGATACCGCTTTAAACTCACATACAATTAATGCAAGTAGAGTTGATTTAGATCCTAATACCATAGGAATTCAACAAGCTAATTATGTTGATGGAAAAGGACAATTTTCTGTAGATATGAATGGGGATGTAACTTTTGCTCCCGATTGGAATTATAGTGGAAGCACTTCTGTAAATTATACTGTAAAGGACAGCGCAAACTTACTTTCAAATGTAGCGGTTATTACCGTAAATACGGTTTGGGCGAATTCAGCTCCTTTTGCGGTTGATGATTTTGCTTCAACCAATGAAGATGCCGCGGTTACGTTTAATGTAACTTCAAATGATTATGATTTAGATACTACTCATGGTAATTCGGGTGTAATAAATAATGCAAGTGTTGATTTAGATCCGTATACCGCAGGTATACAAACTACTTTTACAGTTACGGGGCAAGGAACTTTCACAGTAAATAGTTCTGGTAATGTAACTTTTACTCCAGTTCTAAACTTTAACGGAACAGTTACCCCTATAGAATATGTTGTTAACGACTCCGATGCTTCTCCATTAACTTCAAATAGTGGCTTTTTATATGTTACTGTTGCCTCAGTAAATGATGCTCCAGTTGCAGTAAATGATGCTGCAACAATCATGATTGCTACAGATACTATATTTTCTATTTCAAATAATGATACCGATGTGGATGGCACCATTGATTTAACTTCAATAGACTTAGATCCTTATACTACAGGTGTTCAAAAAACATATTCAGTATCAGGTCAAGGAACTTATTCAGTAGATAATTTAGGAAACATTACCTTTACACATACTTATGCTTCTCCAATAACTACTTTAACAACTATATATTATACAATAAAGGATAACAATGGATTAGTGTCCAACTTAGGAAGTATAACAATTACTCTTACTCCCGGAGTTCCAACTGCAACCGATGACACTCTGTCAACTAATGAAGATGTTGCAATAATTTATAATGTTACTTCTAATGATACCGATGTTAATGGTGTTAATCCAGGAATAAATCCTAGTACTGTTACTTTGATAGGTACATTAACTTCTTCAAGTGGTACATGGAGTATTACAGATTCAATAAATAATCCGGGAAGTATAACTTTTACTCCTGCAGCTGATTTTTCTGGAACGGCTACTATTCAATATTCAGTTAGAGATTTAGATGGAAATTTATCAAATACGGCAACAATTACTTTAACAATTGCTTCCGTTAATGATACTCCTTCATTTACCGCTGGAGCAGATCAAGCAATTTGTTATACTACTTCAGCTCAAACAATTTCAGGTTGGGCCACATCAATTTTTGCAGGTCCTTCCAATGAATCATCTCAAACAGTTTCATTTAATGTTTCAAATGATAATAATTCGCTATTTGCTGTACAACCTGCAATTTCTGCTACTGGAGTATTAACCTATACGCCTGCGGCGAATCAAAGTGGAACTTCAGTTATTACTGTTTCTATTTCTGATAATGGAGGAACTGCAAACGGTGCTATAGATACTTCCAATGATCAAACATTTAATATTACTATAGATCCAATCTCGGTAGCTGGAACAATTTCAGGAGGGACAACAGTTTGTACTGGAACTAACAGCACTATTTTAACATTAAGTGGGTATACTGGAACTATTCAGTGGCAATCTGCAAGTTCACTAGCCGGAACGTATACAAATATAAGTGGAGCCACATTAGCAACGTATACGGCTGCCAATTTATCGGCTACAAAATATTACAAAGCAGTAGTAACAAGTGGGGCATGTTCTTCGGCTACAACTACAGCAGCATCAATTACCGTTGATCCAGCTTCGGTGGCAGGGACCATTTCTGGTAGTGCTACTGTTTGTTCAGGAACTAACAGTACAACTTTAACTTTAGCAGGTTATACAGGAACAATTCAATGGCAGTCTTCAAGTACACTTGCCGGACCTTATTCCAATATTAGTGGAGCAACATCTGCAACTTATACAGCTACTAACTTAACAGCAACCACATATTATAAAGTCGTTGTGACTAGTGGTACTTGTTCTTCTGCAACTACTGCAAGTGCTGCAACAATTACAGTTAATCCAGTATCAGTTGCTGGATCTATTTCGGGAGCCTCATCGGTATGTTCAGGAACTAACAGTACTGTTTTAACTTTAAGTGGATACACGGGAACTATTCAGTGGCAGTCTGCAAATTCTCTTGCCGGAACTTATACTAATATTAGTGGAGCAACGTCTGCAACTTATACTGCTACTAATTTAACTGCTACTACTTATTATAAAGCGGTTGTGACTAGTGGTGTTTGTTCGGCTGCAACAGCAAGTGCCTTTACACTTACTGTAAATACTCCGGTAACTGCAGGTTCAATCTCTGGTGCTGGAACAGTATGTTCAGCAACAACCAATAGTACTGTGTTAACATTAAACGGAAGTGTAGGTTCTATTCAATGGCAATCTTCTAGTACATTAGCCGGAACGTATACCAATATCAGTGGAGCCACATCGGCTACATATACTGCAACGAATTTATCTGCCAATACCTATTTTAGAGCGGTGATTTCAAGTGGAAGTTGTACCTCTGCAAACACCTCAAGTGTATTAATTACGGTATTGTCATCTAATGTTTGGACAGGATCAGTAAGTACTGCATGGAACAATGCGGCTAACTGGAGTTGCGGAATTCCTGCCTCTGGTGAAAATATTGAAGTTCCTGGTGGACTTACAAATTATCCAATATTAGACGGACCAAGAACAATTGGAAGCGTACTTCTTGCTAATGGCGCAACAATTAATTTAAATAATTCAACATTAACTATTTCGGGAGCTATTACCGGAACCGGAACCATAATTGGTAGCACGACTTCTAGTTTAACTATCAATGGATCAGGTAATCAAGGTACCTTCTATATGAACCAAACTACTCCGGGAACTTCCAATGTAGTTGCTAATTTCACTTTAAATTCAACGGCTACAGGTAGTGCAACTTTAGGAAATGCTATGGGAATTTCAGGGATATTAACCCTTACAAACGGTACTTTTAATACGGGTGGTAATCTTACTTTAATGAGTAACGGAACATCAACAGCTGTTGTAGCGCCAATTACAGATTGTAGCGCGGTTGCAATAAATGGAGATGTAACAGTTGAACGCTATTTCCCTGCACGTCGTGCATTTAGATTTATTTCTTCTCCTGTAACTACAACAACAACCATTAGAGACAACTGGCAAGAGGGGGTGAATAATCCGCCTCCGGCTTATACAACTAATTTGAATCCACATCCAGGTTATGGAACGCATATTACAGGAAACATTTCAGCAGATTATGGTTTTGATGTGACACAAACTACTAATAATTCGATGTTTACTTTTAATAATTCAACCGGAGTTTGGGCAGCGGTGCCAAATACAAATGTATTAACACTTACTGCTGGAGTACCTTATCGATTATTAATTAGAGGAGATCGTTCTATTAGTATGAGTACTAATGCGCCTACACCCACAAATACTACATTGCGTGTAAAAGGTGCCTTGAAAATTTGTGATGCCTCAGCAGGAACAATGAGTGCAACTGCAAATGGGTATAATTTTATTGGAAATCCATATCAAGCAACTGTTGATATCAAACAAGTATTAACTCAAAATGCTCATTTCAATAACAATTACTATTGGGTATGGGATCCTAAAATCAATACTAGAGGAGGTTATGTTGCTTATGATTTATCTACCGGAATTAATCCAGTAAATGGATCTCAAGTAAATCAATATTTACAACCATGGCAAGGTTGTTTTATTAAAAATGACGCTACAGCAGGTGGATCTATTACCTTCCATGAGTCAAATAAATCGACATCTACAGTAAATGAAAATGTTTATAAAACAACTACAACGGTACCTTCTTATATTAGAGCTACTTTGTATGAAAGTAATACACTTGCAACAACAGGAGTTGCCGTTGATGGTTTTGTAGTGAAATTTGATTCAAGTTTTGATAATCTTATTGATGCAAATGATGCGCCAAAACTAACTAACCAAGATGAAATTTTTGCAACAAAAAACAATACCTCTTCGTTGGCTATTGAAAGTAGAATATTCCCGGTAGATACAGATGTGATTCCGTTGAGTATTACCCAATACCGCAATACCAATTATACAATTGTGGCGCAAGGAAATAACATGAGTGGATTACCAGCTTATTTACACGATCAATTGTTGCAAACTTATACTGAAATTCCGCAATCAGATTCGGTGAGTTATTCGTATTCCATTTCTACTACAGACGCAGCCACATCGGCTCCTGATCGTTTTAGAATTGTTTTCCAAAATCCGAATTTAAGTACAACGACTAACTCGAATTTGGTTTTCACTCTGTATCCAAATCCATCGAAACAAGGAGTTTTTGATGTGATTATGAATAACGCAACTCAAGATACTAAATTGACTATATACAATTCAATAGGTCAAGCCGTATATACAACAAATATGACCGCATCACCCATAAATCATATCAATCCAAATAAGGTTTTTGCAACAGGTGTTTATTACGTTAAAATTGCTAAGGAAGGTGCGACAACAATAAATAAATTAATAATAGAATAGTGAAGAAGATGAAGAAATTTAATATAAATAAAATTATAGTTGCAATTGCAATATTTTTAATTTCAAGTAGTGCATTTTCACAGGATATCGGTTTTGGAGACGATGTTCAAGATAATGCTCCCGTAGCTCCTATAGATTCTAATATTTATTTAGTATTATTTATCGGAATAGTTTATGCATTTTTCATAATTAATTCTAGAAAACGAAAAGTTGAAAATAAAGTGAATTAATAGAATGTAATTATAAAAAAAAGGCTCCTAATTAGGAGCCTTTTTTTATAATGAAGTAATTTTTTTCAAATCTTCTATAGTTGCAATTGGATCTTCTGCTTTAAAGACATAATTACCGGCTACTAATGCATCCGCGCCAGCGCGAACCAATTCGGCGGCATTTTTATTGGTTACACCACCGTCAATTTCAATGATTGTGGAAGCTCCTTTTTTAGTTATAAGTGCTTTCAATTTTTCAATTTTTGAATAGGTGTTTTCAATAAATGATTGTCCTCCAAATCCAGGATTTACACTCATAATACATACCATGTCGATATCGTTAATAACGTCTTCTAATAAATCGATATTGGTATGTGGGTTTAGCGCAACTCCCGCTTTCATACCTTCCGCTTTTATGGCTTGTAGCGTTCTGTGTAAATGGGTACACGCTTCGTAATGAACGGTTAGAATATCTGCTCCTAAACTTTTAAATGTTTTAATATATCGATCCGGATCTACAATCATTAAATGCACATCAATTGTTTTGGTTGCATGCTTAGTAATTGCTTCTAAAACGGGCATTCCAAAAGAGATGTTGGGTACAAAAACTCCGTCCATAATATCTATATGAAACCAATCGGCTTGGCTCTTATTTATCATTTCGATATCACGCTGTAAGTTGGCAAAATCGGCGGCAAGAACGGATGGTGCAATAATTGTGTTTTTCATTTTTTATGTAATTAAAAAACTCCGGTATGGAGCCGGAGTTTTATAAGGTTTAACCTAAATATGTTTTTAATATTTTACTTCTCGAAGTATGTTTTAATCTGCGGATTGCTTTTTCTTTAATTTGACGCACACGCTCACGAGTTAAATCGAAGGTTTCTCCAATTTCTTCTAAAGTCATTGGATGTTGATCACCTAATCCAAAATACAAACGAACCACATCTGCCTCTCTTGGAGTTAACGTTTCTAAAGAACGCTCAATTTCGGTACGCAATGATTCGTGAATTAATTCTCTATCAGGATTTGGAGATTCTCCAGAACGTAATACGTCATAAAGATTAGAATCTTCACCTTCAACCAAAGGTGCATCCATAGAAAGGTGACGTCCAGAATTTTTCATAGACTCTTTTACGTCATTCACAGTCATGTCCAACTCTTTTGCAATTTCTTCTGCAGAAGGTGGTCTTTCGTTAGATTGCTCTAACAAAGCATACATTTTATTGATTTTATTAATCGATCCAATTTTATTTAATGGCAAACGAACAATACGAGATTGTTCTGCAAGTGCTTGAAGGATCGATTGACGAATCCACCATACCGCATAGGAAATAAATTTAAATCCACGAGTTTCATCAAATCGTTGCGCTGCTTTAATCAAACCTAAGTTTCCTTCGTTAATCAAATCAGGAAGTGTAAGTCCTTGATTTTGATATTGTTTAGCAACAGATACCACAAAACGTAAATTGGCTTTTGTTAGTTTTTCTAAAGCACGTTGGTCTCCGGCTTTAATACGTTGCGCTAATTCTACTTCTTCGTCAGCAGTAATTAAGTCAACTTTTCCAATTTCTTGTAGGTATTTGTCTAAGGAAGCAGTTTCACGGTTGGTAACCTGCTTGGTGATTTTAAGCTGTCTCATTTATTTTCCTTTGCTATTTAAGGGTTCAGTTTGTTATACGTTATAAAGAATAAAAAAGTTACAAAAGTTTATATAAAAATTAATTCTCTCTTTTTAAATAATTCCTATGTTAGTATTATTGCTTAATTTTGCCAAATAGCTCAGTGTAATGGGTGCTGTATTTTGCATCTTATTAAAATAATTTAACTATGGATATGAAATTTCTTTTTAATTTTTCTAAATATGAAAAGATCATTCTGCTTATAATTATTTCTATCTATTTTAATAATCTATTTATAGATATCATGAATGTGGATGCGGCGCAATATGCCTCTATTTCTCAAGAAATGCTTCACAATCATTCGTATTTGCATGTAATGGATTTGCAATATGATTATTTAGATAAACCACCGCTTTTATTTTGGATTTCAAGTTGGAGTATGGGGGTGTTTGGCGTATGTAATTTTGCTTATAAATTAGGTGCTTTTTTAATGTTGCTGCTTTCGCTTTATTCTATTTTTAGATTTACCACAATTTATTATTCGCAGCAAATTGCCAAAAATGCGGTGCTGATTTTTGGAACATGCCAGGCCTTTTTTCTGATGACGAATGATGTTAGAACCGACGGAATTCTGACTTCTAGCGTGATAACGGGTATATGGTTGTTAACCGAATATTTATTAAATAATAAAATTAAATACCTTGTTTTTGCTGCAATGTTTACCGCATTTGCCATGATGGCTAAAGGGCCAATTGGAATTATAGCTGTATTAATGCCAGTTGGTTTACAATTATTATACAAGAAAGACTGGAAGAAAATTTTTAGCTTTTCATGGTTCTTTTATCTGTTGATTGTGGGATTGCTTTTAATTCCGATGTCGTATGGATTGTATACACAGTTTGATTTACATCCTGAGAAAATCACTAATGGGGTGCCGCATCAAAGCGGACTTTATTTTTATTATTGGCTACAAAGTTTTGGAAGAATTACAGGTGAAAATGTTTGGGATAACGGATTGCCATGGCACTTTTTTATTGGTACTATTAGTTGGGATTTTTTCCCTTGGATTTTGCTTCTATATTTTGGATTATTCTTTCAGATAAAGAAATTAGTGCAAAAATCAATACCAGAAATTAGCACTTTAAGTGGGTTTTTATTGCTTTTTGCCTTGTTGTCAATGTCCCGTTATAAATTACCTCATTATGTATTTGTGACCTTACCTTTTGCAAGTATTATTTGTGCGGCTTATTTGGATACTTTACATCCAAAACAATGGAAGAATTGGAATAAATTATACTTTGGTTTTGGGTGTATTGTGTTGGTATTGCTCGTTATTTATCAAGCCCTATTTTTTACCGATCTGAATGTCATACTTATAGTATTGGTATTAATCCAATTGTTATTATTGTTTGGAATGAAAAAACTAGCTCTCGAAGGCACAAGCAAAATGGTGGGTTATGTGATTGTTTTAAATTTATTTTTGAGTTTTGTTTTCTATCCAAAATTACTCACCTATCAAGCCGATTCTATGGCAGGAAGATGGTTTTATGAAAATAAAGCTAAAGAAGAGGTTTATTTAGTAGATGAAAAATCACATGCTTTTAATTTTTATTCAAAAAATCCGGAAAATGAATCGATAGCATTGAATGATATTGATACTCTAAAAAATACGTGTTGGTTGTTTACAAAAGAAGCCAATTTAAAGCAGATAGCATCAAAATTTGAGTTGATAGAAAAAAAGAAATTTGAAAACTATCCAATTACTCGTTTAAAATTACCATTTTTGCTGCAGCAAAAAAGGGAGCAAACCTTAGAATATTATTATTTAGTTAAAATTAAACCAAGAATATAATCGTGAAAAAATTATCCATAATTATTCCAGCCTATAACGAAGGAAAAACGATCCATTTTATTTTAGATAAAATTAAAAATGTTGCCTTAATTGAAGCAATCGAAAAGGAAATTATTATTGTGAATGATTGTTCTAAAGACGATACAGAGGAAGCTATTATGAGTTATATTGCAGCTAATCCGGGTATGAACATTCAATATTTTAAACACGAAATTAATAAAGGTAAAGGGGCGGCACTTCACACTGGAATTAGTAAAGCTACTGGAGACTACACGGTTATTCAGGATGCCGATTTAGAATATAACCCAATAGAATACAATTTATTATTGCAGCCTTTTATTGATGGTTTTGCAGATGTAGTTTATGGGTCAAGATTTATGGGTGGAAACCCGCATCGAATTCTTTTCTTTTGGCATACCATCGGTAATAAATTCTTAACGAATTTATCAAATATGTTTTCCAATTTGAATCTGACAGATATGGAAACGTGCTATAAAATGTTCAAAACAGAAATCATCCAAAGTATTAAACTTAATGAAAATAGATTTGGTTTTGAGCCAGAAGTTACTGCTAAAATCTCAAGAATTCCAAAGATAAGAATCTATGAAGTGGGTATTTCCTATTATGGAAGAACCTACGAAGAAGGTAAAAAAATTGGTTGGAAAGACGGATTTAGAGCTTTGTATTGTATTATGAAATACGGCTTTTTAAAGCTGCAATAATTTTACCATTCGTTTACTTTATTGGCGTCCATTTTTAAGAAAATGAACAGCAATATGGTAAAGCCCCAAAGTCCAGATCCTCCATAGGAAAAGAAGGGTAGTGGGATACCAATAGTTGGGAATATTCCTACAACCATGGCGATATTTATAAAGAAGTGAATAAATAATATTCCGGCTACACTATAGCCGTAAATACGGCTGAATTTTGTTTTTTGCCTTTCGGCTAGATAGATCAATCGCAATACTAAGGTCACAAATAATCCGATTACTATTACAGATCCAAAAAATCCCCATTCTTCACCCACAGTGGTGAAAATATAATCGGTATGTTGCTCTGGTACGAAACCTCCTTTTGTTTGAGTTCCTTCGAGATAACCTTTTCCAAACCAACCACCTGATCCAATTGCAATTTCCGATTGGTGGATGTTGTATCCAATTCCTTTCATATCAACTTGCTTTCCAAGTAGAATATTGAAACGATCACGATGGTGTTGTTTAAAAACATTATTAAAAACAAAGCTCACCGAAAAAGAGAAAATTGCTACCAAAACAAGCATAATTCCGCTGGCAATAATATTCCTGTCTATAAGTCTACTTCTAAAGTAATTAAATACTAAAGCTATTGCCGCAATCCCAATTACAATATAGGGGTTGTTTGTGATAAGCATCAAAATAAATAATAGTATGGCTGCAAAACCAGTAAATAAATACCAACCCGGCAAGCCTTCTCTATAAAGCACAACTAAGAAAACAAAATAGATTAATGCACTTCCGGGGTCGTGCACTGCAATTAATAGTACTGGAAAAAATACAATCGCCAAAGCTATAATTTGGTCTTTAACTAGTTTTAAATTTACTTGAACGTCCGATAAGTATTTGGCTAAAGCCAATGCAGTAGCCGCTTTTGCAAATTCAGAAGGTTGAATGCCAAAGGATCCAAATGAATACCAGTTGGCTTGACCCTTAACCGATTTTCCAAAGACGAATAATCCCGCGATAGAAAGCATCGAAATAGTATAAATAATCGAGGAGTATTTTTCGTAAAATTTACCTTCAACGAAGAGTAAGACCAAGATTAGAGGAATTGTTAAAACGATGTACAAAAGTTGCTTTCCGTAAAACTGCGATAAGTCGAAAATGGTTGAATCCCCCGTAACAGCAGATAGGGAAGAAGAGTATATGTTTAACCAGCCCATAAGTACCAAGGTAATAAATAGGCCTACGCTAATCCAATCGATATGGTTTGTGATACTCTGATTTTTCATTAATTTTCCTTCTTATTGGAATCTTTTTTTTCTTTATCTGAACTGTCTCCGTTTTTTAGTTTTTCAATACTATCTTTAACTTTGGAATTCATTATAGATAGACTGTCTTGATGTCTTTGAGGATATAATTTGTTGTATTGATCTTTTAAGCTTCCTTCTAACATTCGTTTTTCAAAATCAACTTTCGTAATTTTCTTTCTTAAATATTTTTCAATCATTAAAGAGGTGATAGGTCCTGCCCATCGTTTACCCCAATATCCATTCTCAACAAATACTGCAATGGCAATTTTTGGATTGTCCTTTGGAGCAAAAGCAACAAAGATGGAGTGATCCTGAAGCTTCACTCGTTTTCCATTTACTTTCAAATAATTTTCGGCGGTACCCGTTTTACCACATATATCAATACCTTCTACGCCAAGGCCAAATGCGGTTCCTTTATTATACACATCAAACATTCCGCTAATAACCGGTTCAAAATGTTTGCGATCAATAGAAGTGATATGTTTGGTTCTAAATTTTTTATCAAGAACTTCTCCTTTAATTTTTTTCACAATGTGAGGTGTGTAATAATAACCTCTATTGGCAACTGTTGCCATTAAATTAGCTAACTGAATTGGAGTCATTAATACCTCACCTTGGCCAATTGCATTAGAAACAATAGTTTTACTATCCCAATGCCATCCTGGATACAATTTTTTGTACGTTTTAGAAGTTGGAATTTTCCCTCGTTTTCCAATAGGTAAATCATATCCCATAAAATCACCTAAGCCAAAAGTTTTTAAGTGCTTACTCCAAACATCTACAGCATACGATGGACTATTATATTTATTAATAGTTTTCATGTAAATGTTTGAAAAATAAGTATTGCATGATTCGTAAATTCCATTATGAAGTTGCATAGGCCCACCATGGCAGTGACATTTCATAAATCTACCTCGAGCATAACTAAAACCGTGGTTACACATAAAAGTTGTGTTTTCATCAATCACACCTTCTTGTAATGCAACTAAAGCCGTAAGGATTTTAAAGGGTGAGCCCGGAGGGTATTCAGCCAGTAATCCTCTGTCATACAATGGTTTGGCTATAGAGTCGTTGTGAAGTAATGTGTAATTTTTTGATCTTTTTCTTCCTACTAGCAACGCTGGGTCATAATCTGGAGCGCTTACTAAAGCTAAGATTTCGCCAGTTTTAGGTTCAATAGCAACAATTCCACCCCATTTATTTACCATTAATTCTTCGCCATATTTTTGTAGATCGCCATCAATAGTAAGTGTTACGTCATCACCTTGCTTAGCTACGGTATCGTATTTGCCTTCTTTGTAGGAAGCAATTTCTCTATTGAATTTATCTTTAAGTAAATACTTAACCCCTTTTTGTCCTCTTAAAAAAGTTTCATAACTTTCTTCTATTCCTTGTCTTCCAATTAAATCACCACCAACATAATAAGGGTTTTTCTTAACGATGTTTTCATTTACTTGCGTGATGAATCCAAATACATTGGCACCATAGGACACTTGGTAGTCTCTAAGTGACCTCTTTTGAATATAGAAACCACTAAATCTTCTAATCTTTTCTTGGAAGGCAGCAAATTCCAATTTGTTTAATTGTGATAAAAAAACAGAAGGCAACATAGGACTATAAACTTTAGCCTTTCTCATTTTTTCATAAAAAAAATCTTCGGTTATATCCAATAATGCGCAAAATTTTGGAATATTCATTTCCTTTTCTTTAACATCTTTAGGAATTACCATGATGTCATAAGAAGGTTGATTGGCTATTAAAAGTTTTCCATATCTATCATATACATAACCCCTTTCTGGATAATCGTATTTGATTTTAATAGCGTTGTTTTCTGATTTTAATTTGAAGGAGTCATCAATAATTTGCAAGTAGAAAAGCCGAATGATCAGTAAGCCAGCTGTAATGATTATTAAAGTTGGAAGTAATGCTTTTCTCATCGTTTACTTGGTTTTATTAAGTAAATAATAAAAATACAAATAAGTGTGGTAAAAATGGTACTAACGATTGTTCTAAGAATAATATTCCAGAAATAACTAAAAGTGAAAATTTCTAAAACAAATAGGGTTAAGTGATGTATAATTACCCCTAATAAAATAAATGAAAAGCGTTCTGGTGTTAATACATCGTTGATTCTTACGGTTTGGTATTCGTAGCTTAATCCAAAAGAAAATTTAAATAAAGAAGGTCTAAAATTGGCAAGTAATAGGCAAGCCGCTGTGTGAACTCCACCCGAGTTACAGAATAAATCCATAATAATTCCCAATAGAAAGCTTGCTCCTAAAAGTCCGTATTTGTTTCCGTTTACCGGATATAAAAGGATGAATAATAAATAGGGATAGGGATTGATAAATCCTAAAAAATTTATATTATTGAATACAAGGATTTGAGCCGCAAGCAGCAAAATGAAACGAGCTATATTATATAATACGGCACTATTCATCTTTCTTTGATTTGTTTTCTAGATTATTTATTTCTTCTCGGTCTTTATTTTTGATTATGTAAACATGTCCTAAACTAGTCATGTCGTTAAATAATTTTACATCAATAGTGTAAAAATTCGTTTGATTATCAATATAGATTTTTTCTATAGAACCAATATTTATATTTTCTGGAAATATGGTTGATTGCGCTCCAGTAACAATGGTATCTCCTTTTCTAACAGAAGCTAATCTTGGAACATCAACTAATTGAACATAACCCGTATTTTTCCCGTTCCAGGTTAAAGATCCAATATGATTGGATTTTTTGATTTTAGCATTTATTGGGGATTCGGTATTTAAAATACTCAATACGGTGCTATATTTTGGAGAAACATTTTCAATAACACCAACAATACCAAGGCTATTGATAACGCCCATTTCGGGTTGAACCCCTTGATTAGATCCTGAGTCTAACGTCAAAAAGTTAACTTGTGAGCTGTAAGAATTCTTGATAACCTTTGCAATGACAATATCGATTTTCTTAACACCATTTATAGAATCTAATGAAGGCACTTTGGTACTGTCTTTAATGTTAAAAAGCAAACTTTTAAGTCGAGCATTTTCTTTTGCCAACTCTTCATTTTGAATTTTTAAATTAAAATATCCTTCAACATTACTAGTCATTTGATACACGCCTCCAGTAAACGAATTCGCGGAACTTATTATTTTGCTTTTATGATAAGAGTGGGATTGAATGGTGAGCAGTAAGGATATTAACATAAGCAGCAAAAACAGCATACGATAGCTGTTTTTAAATATAAAATTAAATATTTGCTGCATGTTTTAAGTGTTCAGTGTTCGGAAATCAGTTTATAAGTTTGGTTATTAAAAACTATTTTATAAGAATACTTCTAAACTTAGGTATGTTTTTTAGCGCCATTCCGGTACCTCTTACTACGGCTTTCAAAGGATCTTCTGCAATATAAACAGGTAAATCAGTTTTTAAAGAAATACGCTTATCTAAACCACGCAACATCGATCCTCCACCTGCTAAATAAATACCAGTATTATAGATATCGGCAGCTAACTCTGGAGGTGTTTGTGATAACGTTTCCATAACCGCATCCTCAATACGTTGTATTGATTTATCTAATGCTTTTGCAATTTCTCTAAATGAAACTTCTACTTGTTTTGGTTTTCCGGTAAGTAAATCTCTTCCTTGAACCGACATATCGTCTGGTGGAGAATCTAATGAATCGGTAGCAGCTCCCACTTGTATTTTAATTTTTTCTGCTGTGGTTTCTCCAACAAATAAGTTGTGTTGGGTACGCATGTAATAAATAATGTCGTTTGTGAAAACATCCCCGGCAATTTTAACCGATTTATCACATACAATTCCACCCAAAGCAATAACTGCAATTTCGGTAGTACCACCTCCAATATCAACAATCATGTTTCCTTTAGGTTGCATAATATCAATACCGATACCAATAGCAGCAGCCATTGGTTCGTGAATTAAGTATACTTCTTTACCGTTAACACGCTCACAGGATTCTTTTACCGCACGCATCTCTACTTCAGTAATTCCAGACGGAATACAAACTACCATTCTTAATGCAGGTGTAAACATTCTTTTCTTTAATGCCGGAATGCTCTTAATGAACATGCTGATCATTTTTTCTGAAGCATCAAAATCTGCAATTACACCGTCTTTTAATGGTCGGATGGTTTTGATATTTTCATGGGTTTTACCTTGCATCATGTTGGCTTCTTTACCAACAGCAATGATTTTTCCAGTTACTCTATCTCTTGCAACGATAGATGGGCTATCAATTACAACTTTGTCGTTGTGGATGATTAGCGTATTTGCGGTACCAAGGTCAATTGCAATATCCTCGGTCATGAAATCAAAAAATCCCATAATTATGTAGATGGTGTTTAGTTTGTTATAATTTTATTGTTCCCAAAAATAATAAATTTAATGCTGTGTATTAGGAATTTTATTAAAATTCAAAAACAATAAATCTATGATTTTACTAAAATTATTAGAAAATAATTTTGTTTCGTAAATTAACGATTAATTTTCTAATTTCTTATCAGTTTTTTATATTTTTTTTAATGCTTAAAATGACGTGTTCCTGTAAAGACCATTGCCAACTTATTTTCATTGCAATAATTAATGCTTAAATCGTCTTTTATAGATCCACCAGGTTGAATAACGGCAGTGATTCCTGCTTTATGTGCAATTTCAACACAATCGGGAAATGGGAAGAAGGCGTCACTTGCCATTGAAGCACCTTTTAATTCAAATCCAAAAGTATGCGCTTTTTCGATTGCTTGTTTTAATGCATCAACTCGAGAGGTTTGACCCGTTCCTGAAGCAATTAAAGTATTGTTTTTTGCAAATACAATCGTGTTTGATTTGGTGTTTTTACAAATTTTAGAAGCAAATAATAAATCTTCAACTTCTTGGTCTGTAGGGCTAACTTGAGTTACCGTTTTCAAATCTTCTTTAGAATCGGTAATGTTGTTTCTGTCTTGAACCAATAATCCATTTAAGCACGTTCTTACTTGTCTATCTGGTAAAGGAACTTCATTAATTGTTAGTATAATTCGATTCTTTTTTTCTTGTAATATTTCGATCGCTTCAGCATCATAACTTGGTGCAATTACAACTTCACAAAAAAGTGAATTTATTTCAGATGCAGTTGCAGTATCAATTTTTCCATTTGCCATTAATACTCCGCCAAAAGCAGAAGTAGGATCGCAAGCTAAAGCAGCAAGATAAGCCTCTTTCATGGTATTTCTAGTAGCTAATCCGCAGGCATTATTGTGTTTTAATATAGCAAAAGTAGGCTCGTTTTCTTTGAATTCAGCAATCAAATTCACCGCTGCATCTACATCTAATAAATTGTTATAAGACAATTCTTTTCCGTGTAATTTAGTAAACATTGCATCAAAATCTCCAAAGAAAAATCCTTTTTGATGCGGATTTTCTCCATAACGAAGCACTTGACCGTTCGCAATACTTTCTTTGTAATAGGTGTCTTCGGCATTGAAATAATTGAAAATGGCAGTATCATAATTTGACGAAACATGAAATGCTCTTGTCGCCAAATATTTTCTTTGTTCTAAAGTGGTAGCTCCGTTTCCTTGCGAGATCATATCTAAAAACAATTCGTATTCTTCTACTGAAGGAACGATTATGGTGTCCATAAAATTTTTAGCAGCAGCACGAATTAATGAAATTCCACCAATATCAATTTTTTCAATTATATCAGCTTCGCTTGCACCTGATGCAACTGTTTTTTCAAATGGATATAAATCTACAATTACCAAATCAATTTGCGGAATATCAAACTCCTTCATTTGCTCAACATCGGTTGGGTTGTCTTGACGGTTTAAGATTCCGCCAAAAACTTTTGGATGTAATGTTTTTACTCGACCTCCCAAAATAGAAGGATACGAAGTAACGTCCTCAACTGCGACAACAGGAATCCCTAAATTTTTAATAAAATCTTCGGTTCCACCGGTTGAATAAATGGTTGCGTTTTGCTTGTGAAGTTGTCTCACAATTGGCTCTAAACCGGTTTTATCAAATACCGAAATAAGAGCAGATTGAATGGTTTTGGTAGTATTCATTTGGATGTGTTGTTAAGCATGCAAAAGTAGTTTATTACATGGTATTAAGCAATCTACTTTTCGTTTTTTTTATTAAAAAATACTTAATATTTCAGTCAATTCATAAGACAATATAATTTTGATAAACTACTATTCTAAATATATTTATATATTTGACAATTATACGCTACGCTAATTCGAAATTCTTTTGAAAAATTAGGTTTTTTCCAATTCTAATAGTGTAGCAAAGAGTTGATAATTATTTTATATGTTAAGTAAATTTATTGTATTAAATCCGGAATTAAGAAACAGAATCAATTCGAATGTAATTGCAAATTATTCCAAACTTAAATTTTCTTTATTCCTTTTACCACTTCTTTTATTAATTTCAATTGCTGTATTTTTATTCAGTCAGGATGCGTTATCTGTGAAGGGTTATGTGATAATTCAAAAGGATTTATTTTATTATATTAATTCTAAATACGCTCAATTTCCACACATTATTTATAATCTAACTCAAATAGGTGATGCTATGATTTTCATGTCGTTGCTCTCTATTTTTATTTTGTACGCCCCTAAATTATGGGAGAGTTTATTATCTGCCTCTATAGTTTCTGCTTTGCTTTCAAGTGTGCTAAAAAAACTATTTTTAATTCCGAGACCTGCTGCCTTTTATGATGCGAATACCTTTGTGATCCTAGGAAAAAAATTGGTCGGACATACAAGTTTGCCTTCCGGGCATTCTATCACAATTTTTACAGTACTTACGGTTTTGTTATTTGCATTTATGCCAAAAAAAAGGAGTAGCAAAATCATCTGGAATTTATTAATTATTTCAATCGGATTATTGCTTGTGTTTACAAGAGTAGGAGTAGGTGCACATCATCCATTAGATACCATAAATGGAGCTATAATAGGATATGTTTCGGGGCTTATTGGTATTTTTATCAGTCGAAAATATAAAATTTGGGAATGGGTAAATCATATAAAATACTATCCGATTTTTATTTTATTGTTGTCGGTTTGTAGTGAGATTGTTATAAATAAAATAAATGACGAAAATTTATTCATTTATTACATCACCTTACTTAGTTTGATTATTTCAATTATTAAAATTAGCTATGTTTACATTAAAAGCATTAAAAAGTAATATCAAAATCACTCATTTTGTTGCCGTATTGAGTGTTTTAAATTTTTTATTCTTTCACTTTCCGTTCTTTAAATTTGTATTTAATAATTTAGATTACCAAAGTTTTAGTGGCATCACCATTATTATAAGTTTGATTATATTGATGTTGGTTCTGAATGCTTTTATGTTCTACCTGTTTTTTTCATTATCCCGTTATTTTGGAAAATTTTTATTGGTTTTATTTTTTATTGTCAATTCCATTTCAGTTTACTTTATCAATACGTATGGGGTGATTCTGGATGAATCGATGATTGGTAATGTGCTCAATACGAAATTTGAAGAATCAAGCAGCTTTGTTTCGGTGAAATTATTTGTGTATCTAATTTTTTTCGGAATAATTCCGAGTATTTATATTGTTAGAGCAAAGATTATTGCCGTTCCTTGGAAGAAATTTTTAAAAACTATTTCGTTAACCTTATTGTTTCTTTTAACTATAATTTTTGCTAATGCTAGCAATTGGCTTTGGATTGATAAAAATTCTAAAACACTTGGCGGACTTGCTATGCCATGGTCTTATTCTGTAAATATTTCACTTTTTTACGTCCATCAATATAAGAAAAATGAAAAAGAAATTATTTTGCCAAATGCAACCATAAAAGACAATCAAAAATCGGTTGTGGTTTTGGTAATAGGGGAGTCGGCAAGAAGTCAAAATTTCTCCTTATACGGATATGATAAAAACACCAATCCATTACTTTCTAAAATACCCAATGTTGCACATTTAAATGCAACTTCCTGCGCTACCTATACCACAGCTGGGGTTAAGGGGATTTTATCTCATTCAGATTCGGGTGATTTATATGAAATTCTTCCTAATTATTTGTTTAGAAATAAGGTGGAAGTGGTATGGCGATCTAACAATTGGGGAGAACCTCCAATTCACATTAAAAATTTTCAGGATAGAGCATTTTTAGCTCCAAATTGCAAAGGGGAGGGCTGTAATTATGATGAATTATTAATTTCAGGATTAAAAGAACAAATTCAATCCAGCACCAAAAACAAAGTGTTGATTGTGTTGCATACCAGTACCAGTCATGGGCCATCCTATAGTAAGAAATATCCTCCACAATTTGAAACTTTTAAACCGGTATGTAATAGCGTAGAATTAGGAAATTGCTCACAAGCAGAATTGATAAATGCTTACGATAATACCATTGTTTATACTGATTATATTCTATCTAAAATTATTGGAGATTTAAAAGAACTAAAAGAATATAAAAGTACAATGATTTTTGTTTCCGATCATGGGGAATCGTTAGGAGAAAAAAATCTCTACATGCACGGACTGCCTCTAAGTATTGCGCCTAAAGAGCAATATGAAATTCCATTTATAGTTTGGACTTCAGAAGGGTCTAAGCAACTTAAACCTAATAAAACAGTTTCTCAATATCATGTTTTTCATAGTGTTTTAAATTTCTTAAATATTGAAAGTCCAATTTATGATGAGAAAATGAATATTTTCAAATAAACTAAATTGCATTAACTCGTTTAAATAAATTTTATTTATTGTAACAAATACCTTTTTCTAATTACTAATATCTTAAATTTGACTTAGAAAATACACCTCTATGCTAGTTTACCTTCGTTTACTAAAAGAAAGTTTTGGCTTTGCCATGAATGCTTTAAGAAACAATAAGTTACGAACTTTACTTTCGTTACTTGGTGTAACCATTGGTATATTTTCAATCATTGCGGTGCTTGCTGCGGTCGATTCTTTAGATAGAAAAATCAAAAAAGATTTAAGCAGTTTAGATAAAAACACTATTTATTTGTTTCAAGGTTCTTTTGGTCCTTCGGAAATTCCAAAATGGAAAAGAGAGCAATTTCCAGATGTAAAATACACGGAATATGAATATTTAAAAGCAAATATTCCCGATGCACAAGAAATGTGTTTTCAACTGTTTGTAAAAATGGAAACCCTAAAATACGAAACCAAATCGGTGAGTAGTGTTAATGTCGTTCCGGTATCGCATGAATTTATTGATATTCAAGGATTGGAGTTTGCTAATGGCAGGTTTTATAATGAAGCCGAATCCAATTCGGGAGCATCAGTGGTTGTAATTGGAGATCAGTTGGCAAATAGTCTTTTTGAAAATGTAGATCCCATAGGAAAGCAAGTACGTTTATACGGACAACGATTTACGGTTATAGGTGTATTGAAAAAGCAAGGTGCCGGAATGTTTGGCGATAGCAACGATACGTCGGTTTTTATACCGGTAAATTTCTTACGTAGATTGTATGGTGAAAACAACAATTCTATGACACCGGTAATAGTAATTAAACCGCAAAAAGGAATTGATATGGATGCTTTTAAAGCAGAATTATCTCAAAAACTAAGAGCATTGAGAGGACTTAAAACTGGAGAAATCGATAATTTTTTCATTAATGTATTATCGGGTTTTACTGATTTATTGGATGGTATTATTGCTAATTTGAATTTAGGTGGTTGGATTATCGCTGGTTTTTCATTGCTTGTAGGTGGATTTGGTGTGGCTAATATTATGTTTGTTTCTGTAAAAGAACGCACCAACTTAATTGGAATTCAAAAATCACTTGGCGCAAAAAATAGATTCATTTTGTTTCAATTCTTATTTGAAGCTGTAATCTTATGTTTGATTGGTGGTCTAATCGGAATTTTATTAGTTTGGTTTATAGCTCTCGGATTAACTAAGATGCTTGATTTTGAGTTCATTCTAAGTTTTAGTAATATTATGTTGGGCTCTGGTTTAGCAATATTAATCGGCTTAATTGCTGGAATCTTACCTGCAATCTCGGCTTCCAAGTTAGATCCTGTTGAAGCTATTCGTAGCGGAATGTAACCGAAATAAAAAGTTATTTAGAAATAAAGTCATAAAAAAAACACAAAGCAAAGCTTTGTGTTTTTTTTATTTAAGGTGATGTTATTCTTATCGAATTTCTTGATTCAAAATCAAGTCGATGTATAAATTGATTTTGTCTTTTAGCTCTTTTCTTGGAGCAATAAAATCTAAAAATCCGTGTTCTAATACAAATTCTGCAGTTTGAAATCCTTCAGGCAAATCTTTTCCTGTTGTATCTCTTACTACTCGAGGTCCAGCAAAACCAATTAATGCACCTGGTTCTGAAATATTAATATCTCCAAGCATTGCATAAGAAGCAGTAGTCCCTCCAGTTGTAGGATCGGTACATAAAGAAATGTAAGGTATTTTAGCTTCTGCTAATTGCGCTAATTTTGCCGAGGTTTTTGCTAATTGCATTAATGAATAAGCTGCTTCCATCATACGAGCACCACCCGATTTAGAAATCATTACAAACGGCACTTTATTTTTGATAGAAAAATCAATTCCACGAGCAATTTTTTCTCCAACCACAGCTCCCATAGAACCTCCAATAAAAGCAAAGTCCATACAGCAAACTACAAGGTCTTTTCCTTTTGATTTTCCAACGCCTGTTCTTACCGCATCCTTCAATTTGGTTTTGTCCATAACGTCTTTTAATCGGTCCGAATACTTTTTGGTATCTACAAATCCGAGTGGATCTTTAGAAGTCATTTTAGCATCTAATTCTTTAAATTCATTATCATCGAATAAGATTTCAAAATATTCTTTACTTCCAATTCTTACGTGAAAACCATCTTCTGGACTCACCCAAAGATTGCGTTCCAATTCATCGGCATCTACAATTTTTCCGGTAGGCGATTTGTACCAAAGTCCTTTTGGAACATCTTTCTTATCTTCGGTAGCGGTAGTAATTCCTTTTTCTGTTCTTTTAAACCAAGCCATAGTTTATAATTATGAATTATAAATTATAAATTATGAATTATGAAAATTTCGTAATTCGTAATCCGTAATTTTTATAATGTGTTTACGTTGTTTAAGTCAGCAAATGCTTGCTCTAATCTTGTATTGAATGTTACTTCTCCTTCACGAACCCATTTTCTTGGATCGTAATATTTTTTATTTGGCACATCAGCACCTTCTGGATTTCCAATTTGAGTTTTTAAATACTCAATATGGTTTACCATATAGTCACGAATTCCCTCAGTGAAAGCAAATTGTAAATCGGTATCGATATTCATTTTGATTACACCATAAGAAATAGCTTCTCTAATTTCTTCTAATGTTGAACCCGATCCTCCGTGGAATACAAAATCCACAGGATTTGGACCAGTTTTAAATTTTTCTTGAACATAATCTTGTGAATTTTTCAAGATTTTCGGAGTTAATTTTACATTACCTGGTTTGTATACTCCGTGTACATTTCCAAAAGAAGCTGCGATAGTAAATCGTGGACTTATTTTTGATAATTCTTCGTATGCATAAGATACTTCAGATGGTTGCGTGTATAATTTTGAGCTATCCACGTCTGAGTTGTCAACTCCGTCTTCTTCACCACCAGTAATTCCTAATTCTATTTCTAATGTCATTCCGATTTTACTCATACGAGCTAAATAGGTTTTACAGATTTCGATATTTTCTTCAATTGGCTCTTCAGACAAGTCAATCATATGTGAAGAAAACAATGGTTTTCCTGTTTCTGCAAAATGTTTTTCAGAGGCATCTAATAAACCGTCAATCCAAGGTAACAGTTTTTTAGCACAGTGATCTGTATGTAAAATTACTGTTGCACCATAAGCTTCCGCTAATGTATGAATGTGTTTTGCTCCTGCAATACCACCAGCAATTGCTGATTTTTCTCCTGCATTTGAAAGGCCTTTACCAGCATTAAATTGGGCACCACCATTAGAAAATTGAATAATAACAGGCGCATTTAATTTTGCAGCTGTTTCTAAAACTCCGTTAATTGTGTTGGATCCTGTTACATTTACTGCAGGTAATGCAAATCCTTTTTCTTTTGCATACGCAAAAATAGCTTGAACTTCATCTCCTGTAGCAACTCCCGGTTTAATGTTGTGTGACATCTTGTAATTATGTTTTTTAATTAAGTTTACAAAAGTAATAATTTCTAAAATTAGAACGGATAATTTATACCAATATTTAATACCGCCTTATTAAAATTAATCTCTTTAAACCATTTTTCATTATCTAATTTTGCTGGATTGTAGGTTTTGAATCCAAAATCAAAACGAACAACAAATAGCCCTTGATCATATCGAATACCGGTTCCGGTTCCTAATGCAATAGTTTTAATCGAACTTATTCCGTTAAAGGTATAAGAATCATCATCGACGTTGTCAAAAACATTCCAAATATTTCCTGCATCTACAAATAGGGCCCCGTTGAATTTTTTGAAAATATTGTAGCGTAATTCTGCACTCAAGGTAAGTTTAAAATTGGCTTCGTTAAAATCATTCAATCCACCACTTTTTCCAGGACCTAAGCTATACGGTTGCCATGCTCTAATATCATTGGATCCCCCTGAAAAATAACTTCGAGAAAAAGGAATATTTTTGGAGTTCCCATAAGGAACAGCCAATCCTACAAAACTTCGAAATGCAAATACTTTTTTTCCTGGCAAAGGCCAATGTTTAATGTATTCTACTTCACCTTTTAAATATTGTGAATATTCCACCTCAAAAAAAGTGTCGGCTCCACCTTGATTATTTAATTGTTTGGATACTCTTGCTAATAAGGATAGAAAATTTCCAGCCGATTCAAATTTTGTTTTAAAAGCATGAAAAGAATTGTCGTAAATATCTTTTTTTGTAGTTTGAGAATAGCTAATACTAGTAGCGAAAATTAAATTGTTTTCGGTTAATCTTTTTCTTCGTTCTTCAATACTACGAATGGATTTTAAATCGGATTCAGTTGTAGCAATAGTGCTCGAATTTGCTAATGCATCGGTTGTAAATCCTGTGGTTCCATTTTCAATAGTTAATTGATGGGTATCACTTGTAAAATAATTCTGATTTACTGAAGGGTAATTGTTGGCAATTGCATTTAATGCATTGTAGGAAGATTGGTAAATATTAAAATAGTTGCTTGTATTTAAATTTTTTACATATTGAATATTAACAAGATCTAGTCTAAATGTTGAATTTGTTTTTGGCGACCAATTGTATGAAAATGAACTGGTGAAATTTTGTTTATCCAATCCAATGTTTGTTTGTTTGGCATAACCTACACTAATAACCGTGGATGGAATCATACTTTTTTGAATGATTTTATCCATATTAAATGGGAAAAATATTCTAGGAAAACTCAATTTGGCATCTACCCCGATTTCTGAAATATTAAAGAAATTATTTTTTGGGTTTGCCAAGTCTTTAGAAGCGCCAACATTTCCTCTAAACCCAATTTGAAAGGTTTCGGCGCCATTAAAAACATTACGAATTCCTAAGGAAGTATTTCCAGAAATACCAAAATCTTGAATGTTAGAATGAATAAAATCGGCCGAATACCCAAAACTAAATTTATCTCTAGGTTTTAAATAAATATTAGCAATAAGCGCTTTGTTGTCTTTTGGATCAATTTTATATTCAATTGCAGGATAATCAAATACTCTTAAATTGCTTAAATATTTTGTGGTAAGTTGGGTATTGGTGTCAGAAAACAAACTTCCTTTTGTGATAAATACCGCGTTAGTAATTGATTTTGGACGGTATTTTAATTTTTTTTCACTGTAAAGCATAAAATCTTTATACTGCAAACTGTCCTTAATAGGTGTTTCAGTTTTGTTAGTGGCTCGATCGGTATAAATAGCAACCTTACTTATTTTATATAATTCAAAGGGAGCTGTTTTAGATGAATCGTTTTCTCGGTAAGAATAATCTTTTACGATGAGTTTTACATTAACTTTTTTACTTGTGTTAATGGTGTCTAGCGCATAGGAAATGTAATTCTGCTGAAATAAATAGGCACCATTATTTCTAAATTCGGTTGTTATTCTATTGCGTTCTTCTTCTAAATTTTCGGTAGCATATTGCTTATTTTTCTTGATGAAAGAACTTGCAATTTTAGTTTTATATAAAGAATCTAACGCAGGAGTCTGTATTTGAGTGGTGATGGTATCCACTAAATAGGGTTTTTTTAACGCAATCTGGTATTTAATGTTGGTTTTCTTTATTAAAGTGGTATCACTTGTATAATTGGCTTTTACATCAAAATACCCTTTGTTGAAATAGTAGGCTTCTAACCTTTTTAATGATTTTTTTGTATAGGTAGAGTCATAAAGAACTGGTGCTTCTCCTGTAGTAATTAAAAAGTCACTCCATCCAGAAACTACGAATGATTTACCAAGTCGATCCACTTGTTTATTTGAAAGAAATTTGGCTAAATGTGCTCTTCGGCTTGGTTTTTTGTTAAGCCATTTTGCATAAGTAGAATCGGCATTTGGTTTTGATAAATTAAATAAATTGAGTCGTAATCGATAACCTAAAATAGAACTATTTGGTTTTTGATACAATTGAAAAAACACATTTTCATCTTTAATCTCTTTATCATCAACAGAAATTTCGTTTTTCATCAACAAACGTTTTCCTTCAGCAACGCGCTTTGTAGTATTACATGCAACAATTAAGAGCAGAATTAAAATAATTAATGATATTTTTGTAAGGTGTTTTTTCAAGAGATGCAAAATTTAATCCAAAAGTACATTTTTTTATGGTTAGTAAAAACCAAATTAAGCTAATTACTAGTTTGCAGCAAAAAAAATTTAGACAACTTCACAAATTATTTATTGCTGAAGGAGTGAAAGTAATTCAGGAATTACTGGATTCTAATTTTGAATTAGAGCATTTATTTGTCACCGAATCTATTTTTGAAAAAATAAATAAAGATTCTAAATCACTAATTTCGGATGCCGAATTAAAGAAAATATCTTGTTTAGCAACTCCTAATAATTGTTTGGCGTTATTTGTAATTCCAGCAGATGAATTACCAACAGCAAATGGACTAATTGTAGCATTAGACGCTGTGCGAGATCCTGGAAATTTAGGTACAATTATTCGATTATGTGATTGGTTTGGCGTGGAGCAATTGTGGTGTAATGAGCAAACGGTAGATCTTTACAATCCAAAAGTGGTTCAAGCAACAATGGGTTCCTTGGCTAGAGTTAAAGTATATTATTTAGATTTAGAAAAACAAATTCAAAACACCAATCTTCCTGTATTTGGTACATTCATGGATGGCGAAAACATCTACCAAAAACAGTTGCCAAATGAGGGGATATTAATTTTGGGTAATGAAGCAAATGGGATTTCTAGTCCTATTGAAAAATTAGTTTCTGAAAGATTGGCAATTCCAAGATTTGGTAATTTACAAAAAACCGAAAGTTTGAATGTAGCTACGGCTACGGCTATATTTTTAAGCGAGTTTAAGCGAGCTATTTCCTAGTGGAAGGTAAAATTTACAAAGATTCCTCTTGTTTTCATGGCATCAATGTTTCCTGTCCAAGGACTATTTGGGTTATTGTCTCGAATTAATTCATCATTCAATCCAAAAACACCTCTAATAGATGGTGAAAATTTGAAGTATTCTAAATACAAATCCACCCCAAATCCAATTTCATAGTTTTGAGTCCAAGGTTTTAATCTAAATTTCTGTTGGTAATTGTCGTCGGTAGATTTAGAATTACTAGCCAAATTTAATGTCGCAGACACACCTCCCACAAGATAAGGCCTAATATTTCCCGTTCTTTTGGAAGAAAATTTCAGCAATAAAGGAAAATCAATATAGGTGGAACGAATTTCTCTCTCAGCATCAATTTGTCTTGTAAATCCGCTGTAATATAAGTTGCGTTGGGTATAATATAAACCGGGTTCAAACCGAAGGTTGATGTATTCTTGTAGTCTCAAATCGCCTACTATACCTACATTAAATCCTGTGGTGGTGGTAACCGAAATGTCTTTATTAGGAGTGCTGATGTAGTCTATTTTGTAATCGTAAATATTAAACCCGAGGAAATAACCAAAATAAACTTTTTGTTTATCAAAGTTCTCTAAATTTACTATGGGGTCACTTGAAAATATCCCCGTAGTTTGCGCGTTCAATTGCAAACTATATACTAGTACTAGAGAATAAAAAAGTTTCTTCATAATGCTGTATTTCCAACCCTTAAGGTTAGAGAATTATTTTTTGGTTGCAGAATAAATTGTTGCTACACCAAAAGTTTGAGGCATCGCCACTACTTCTATAAACCCAATTTTCCGTAAAATATTGTTTAACTTTTCTCCGTAAGGAAAAACAGATGCTGATTCTGATAAATAGCCATAGGCAACATTGTCTTTAGAAAATAACCTTCCAATAACAGGTAGAATGAATCTAGTATAAAATTTATATCCTTGTTTAAATGGGATTTTTTCGGGCACCGAAGTTTCTAAAATAACAAATATTCCGTTAGGTTTAAGTACTCTTAGAATTTCTTGAAGTCCTTTTTCTAATGTTTCAAAATTTCGAATACCAAACGAAACTGTAATAGCGTCAAAATGGTTGTCTGGAAAGGGCATATTTTCACTATCACCCAAAACCATTTCAATAATTGAATCTAATTTTTTTTCTGCAATTTTTTTCTTTCCAACTTCAAGCATTCCCGAAGAAATGTCTAATCCAATAATGTTTTTAGCATTTGTTTTAGCCATTAAAATAGCCAAGTCGCCTGTGCCAGTTGCAATGTCTAAAATAGTTTCTGGATTTTTTGCAGCAACCAATTGCAATACTTTTTTGCGCCATTTTACATCAATTCCAAAAGAAATCACTCGGTTTAATCCGTCGTAATTTCCAGAAATAGTATCAAACATTTGAGTAACTTGTTCTTTTTTTCCTAAAGTAGAATCTTTATACGGAGTGACGTTTTTTGACATTATTAGAAGTGCTTTTTAATCGCGCAAAAATACAAATAATAAATGGAATTACTTATTTTTTCAAATAAGTCTCAAAGGTATAATCGAACTGGTGTTTTTCGTCTTTAAAATGATTTTCAGAAAACACTAAATTCCATTCAGAGGTATTAAATTCTGGAAAAAATGCATCAGCATCCAATTCAATATGAACGCGAGTAAGATCTATTTTATCTGCAAAAGGTAGTGCTTGCTCATAGATTTGGGCTCCGCCAATGATGAAAACTTCTTCGTTTTGAGGAGCAATTTCTAAAGCTTCTTCCAAAGAATGAACCACAAGGCATCCTTCTACAAGATATTCTTCTTGCCGGGTGATAATAATATGCGTACGATTGGGTAGTGGTTTTGGAAAACTCTCAAAAGTTTTTCTCCCCATAATGATGTTATGTCCAGAGGTAATTTGCTTGAATCGTTTAAAGTCTTCAGGTAAATGCCAAAGCAAATCATTGTCTTTTCCTAAAGCATTATTTTCGGCTGCTGCAGCTATTAGTGTAATCATATTTTTATAAAATTAAACCGCTACAGCTCCTTTAATATGTGGATGTGGGTCATAACCTTCAAGAGTAAAATCGTCAAAATCGAAATCTAAAATATTTTTGATTTTCGGATTGATACTCATTTTAGGTAACGCTCTACAATCTCTAGAAAGTTGCAATTCAAGTTGTTCGATGTGGTTGTTATAGATATGTGCATCTCCAAAAGTGTGAATGAAATCTCCTGCTTCTAAATTGCAAACTTGCGCAATCATCATAGTAAGTAGGGCATAGGAAGCTATATTAAAAGGAACTCCCAAGAAAATATCGGCACTTCGTTGGTACAATTGACAAGATAATTTTCCTTCTGAAACATAAAACTGAAAAAAGGCATGACAAGGAGGTAAAGCAACTTTTCCGTTAGCAATATTTTCTGCGAAAGATTTTAATGTATCAGGTAAAACTGATGGATTCCATGCAGAAACGAGCATACGTCGGCTATTTGGGTTGGTTTTTAAGGTTTCGATTAGCTCCGTAATTTGATCGATTTCTTCACTGTTCCAATTGCGCCATTGGTGTCCATAAACCGGACCTAAATCACCATTTTCATTAGTCCATTCATCCCAAATTTTAACTCCATTTTCTTGTAAATACTTAATATTGGTATCTCCTTTTAAAAACCACAACAACTCATAAATTATAGATTTTAAGTGTAGTTTTTTAGTAGTTACCATCGGGAAACCTTCGCTTAAGTCAAAACGCATTTGGTACCCAAATACACTTTTGGTTCCGGTACCAGTGCGATCACCTTTTTGGGTTCCGTTTTCTAAAACATGCTTTACTAAGTCGTGGTATTGTTTCATATTAGGTATTTATTTAAGGTATAGGTTAAGGGTCTTGGGTTCTAGGTGTTGGGTCCTGGTTTTATATTTGGGTTTTTACATATTTTATTAAAGAAGAAATTCTCTTTTGTAAGAGTTCAATTTCTTCTAAATGAATTTTTGTTTTTTCAATTTTTAATAAATTTAAATCGTTGCAAAGTAATAATTGTGTTTCTAATTCAAAACTAGATCCAAGACTAATTTGTAAATATCTTAAAAAGTCTTTTTGTGAATCTTTAGCAGATCCTTCAGCTATATTTGATGGGATTGATATAACACATCTTCTAATTTGAGATACCAATCCATATTTTTCATCTTCAGGTAAATCACCAGTTAGTTTATAAATGTCTTTTGCAAGAATTCTTGACTCTTTCCAAACTTCTAGTTCTTTAAAATTCCGCATATTCATTTTTTTTCTTAACCCTAAACCTTGAACCCTGAACCTAGCACCTTACAAGTCTTCTCTTTTTGATATTTCGTCTCGAATTCTAGCCGCCTTTTCATAATCTTCTTCTTGAACTGCAACCTCTAATTGATCGTGTAATTCCATAAGACTTAATTTTTTATAACCCGATTGATTTTCTTCTACCTCATTTCCAAAAGTTTCAGGCTCTGTCAATGCGCCATCTTCCATTGTGGTAGTTCCTTCGGCATCTGCAGTGTTGTTATACCCTGCTTTTTCTAAAATATTTTCATAAGTAAATATTGGTGCATGAAAACGTAATGCTAATGCAATAGCATCAGAAGTTCGAGCATCAATAATTTCTTCTATTTTATCTCGTTCACAAATTATGCTCGAAAAGAAAACACCATCAACAAGTTTGTGAATAATCACCTGTTTGATAATGATGTCAAAACGATCGGCAAAACTTTTAAATAAATCATGAGTAAGTGGGCGAGGGGGCTTAATTTCATTTTCTAAAGCAATGGCAATAGATTGTGCCTCGAAAGCACCTATTACGATAGGTAATTTTCGATCGCCATCAACCTCATTCAAAATTAATGCATAGGCACCATTTTGTGTTTGGCTGTAAGAAATCCCTTTAATTGATAGTTTTACTAAACTCATAATTTTGTCATTGCGAGGTACGAAGCAATCTCATCCCCGACTCTTAATTTGGTTACAAAACATTATTGTGAAAGATGAATTATTTACAACAAAGTTTGTCGCTTAGCCCTGATTGAAGCAGGTATCCTTTGTTGTTTTTCTTAAAACAATAAAGATACTGCGTAAAGCAGGAAAAGGCATTGCAAAGTAACAAAAAAGTTTCGCTTCTAAAAACAAAAAAAATAAGCTATCTGAAATTTTATTCGGATAGCTTATTAATTATTTATATAAAAGGATTTTAACTATTTTGAGCCTTAAATTCTTTTAGTTTTTGAGTTAATCGAGGCACAATATCAAATGCATCGCCTACAATTCCGTAATCGGCAACTTTAAAGAAAGGCGCTTCTGGATCGGTATTGATCACTAATTTTACTTTAGAGGAGTTGATTCCGGCAATATGTTGAATCGCACCCGAAATTCCGATTGCAATGTATAAATTGGTTGCCACTGGTTTTCCTGTTTGACCAACGTGCTCACTGTGAGGGCGCCATCCAATATCAGAAACTGGTTTAGAACAAGCGGTTGCTGCACCAAGTACTGAAGCTAATTCTTCAAGCATTCCCCAGTTTTCTGGACCTTTCATTCCGCGTCCACCAGAAACTACTACATCGGCATCGGCGATGGTAACTTTTCCTGATGATTTTTCAACCGATTCTACTTTTACAGAAAAATCAGCGTCGTTCAAGCTTGGTGTAAAATCTTCTTCAGATAATGAAGCAGCATTTTCAACTAATCCGAAAGAATTTTTACTGATAGCAAGCACTTTAATATCGGTTACAATTTCGGTAATGTTGAATGCTTTATTTGAAAAAGCAGTTCTTTTAACTTGAAACGGACTTGTAGAAATTGGTAAGCCAACTACATTGCTCGCTAATCCAGCTTCTAAACCTATGGATACTAAAGGCGCTAAATACAAACTGTCTGTTGTAGAAGAAAGAACCACTACTTTAGAACCTTCTTTTTGAGCAGCTTGTTTAAGCGCATCAGCATAAGCTTTTGCGTTAAAATTGGCTAATTTATCGTTGTTTACTTTTAATACTTTAGCAACTCCGTATTTTGATAATTCTGAAGCATCAGCACAATTAATGGTTACCGCTGTAACAGATGTCCCTAGTGAATCGGCTATTTTTTTTGCATAAGAAGCCAATTCAAAAGCTACTTTTTTGATTTTGCCTTCAGATGATTCTGCGTATATTAATATTGACATTTTATATTATTTTAAATGTTGAATTATAAATTTGAAATTAAATAACTTTTGCTTCGTTATGTAAAGCGCTTACTAATCCGTCTAGGTCGTCTGCTGAAAATAATTTCACTGCAGATTTAGCAGCAGGCTTTTCAAATTTTACAATTTTTGTTTGATTGTCAGCTCCAACAGGCTCTAAAATTGTAAGTACTTTAGTTCTTGCGGTCATAATTCCACGCATATTTGGAATACGCAAATCTTTCTCTTCAACTAATCCTTTTTGTCCTCCAATAATTAAAGGTAGACTTGCCGAAATAATTTCTTTACCACCGTCAATTTCTCTAGCTGCTTTGGCAGAATTTCCATCAATTGTGATTTCAGTACATGAATTTACAAAGTTGTAGTTTAGTAATCCTGCTAACATTCCAGGAACCATTCCGCCATTGTAATCTAATGACTCTTTACCACAAATTACTAAATCATAACCTCCTGTTTTAATTACTTCTGCTAATTGTTTGGCAACATAAAAACCATCGGTTGGATTTGCATTGACACGAATTGCTTCGTTTGCGCCTATCGCTAGAGCTTTTCTTAATGTTGGTTCCGTATCGGCTCCGCCAACATTTACAACAGTTACTGTTGCTCCTTGTTGTTCTTGAAACCAAATAGCTCTTGTTAAACCAAATTCATCATTTGGGTTAATTACATATTGTACGCCATTGGTATCAAATTCAGAATCGCCATTTACAAAGTTGATTTTTGATGTAGTATCGGGTACATGACTTATGCAAACTAATATTTTCATGGTATAAATTTTATTTTTTTCTGACTGTAAAAGTATAAAATATATTTCTATTTTTAATATGCGTGCATAATAAAAAAAATAAAATTATCCCTATTATATCGATTTCGCTGACGGCCTATTCCATCCTTTGAATAAAAGATTTTATAAAGTGCTAATTTGTATTGATATAATTTAGGTTTAATATGTTTTTTTATCATTTAAAATTTTTACTTTTGCTATCCAAATTTGACATTTAGAAATTCTATATATGAGAACAATACAATTTAGAGAAGCTATTGCTGAAGCGATGAGTGAAGAAATGCGTCGCGATGAATCTGTTTATTTAATGGGAGAGGAAGTTGCTGAATATAATGGTGCTTACAAAGCTTCCAAAGGTATGTTGGATGAGTTTGGACCAAAACGTGTTATTGATACTCCAATTGCTGAGTTAGGTTTTGCCGGAATCGCTGTGGGGTCTGCAATGAATGGATGCCGTCCAATTGTTGAATACATGACCTTTAACTTTTCGTTAGTTGGTATTGATCAAATTATTAATAATGCGGCTAAAATGCGTCAAATGTCTGCGGGACAATTTCCAATGCCGATGGTTTTTCGTGGGCCAACTGCATCTGCAGGTCAATTAGGTGCAACACACTCTCAAGCTTTTGAAAACTGGTTTGCAAATACTCCAGGGTTAAAAGTGGTGGTTCCTTCTACCGTTTATGATGCTAAAGGATTATTAAAAGCCGCAATTAGAGATAACGATCCAGTTATTTTTATGGAATCAGAACAAATGTATGGTGATAAAGGAGAAGTTCCAGAAGGAGAATATATTATTCCGCTTGGTGTTGCCGATATTAAAAGAGCAGGTACCGATGTAACTATTGTTTCATTTGGTAAAATCATAAAAGAAGCACATATTGCAGCAGATGAATTAGAAAAAGAAGGTATTTCTTGTGAGATTATCGATTTGAGAACGGTTCGTCCAATGGATTATGATGCGATTATTAATTCAGTTAAGAAAACTAATCGTTTAGTAGTTCTTGAAGAGGCTTGGCCATTTGCCAGTGTAGCTTCAGAAATTACTTACATGGTTCAAGAAAAAGCATTTGATTACTTAGATGCACCGGTACAAAGAATAACAACTGCAGATACTCCAGCGCCTTATTCTCCAACACTTTTAAAAGAATGGTTGCCTAATGCGACGGATGTTGTAAAAGCAGTAAAAAAAGTAATGTATAAATAATAATTATCTATTATATTTGGAGCTTCATCAGAGAAATCTTGATGAAGCTTTTTTTTATAATTTAAATAGCATGTTTCAAAAAATAACATACCTTTTATTATTTTGTTTTTCCTCCATATTAGTTGCTCAAACTAAGGTGAGTGGGGTGGTTGTTGATAAAAAAAACCAGCCAATCTCTTATGCAAGTTTGGTTTTTAAAGGGTCTAATGAAGGGACACTAAGTGATGAAAACGGTAAATTTTATTTAGAATCTAAAAATTTATATACAGTAATTAGAATTGCTTATGCGGGTTATACTACTAAAGATGTAACACTTTCAAAATCGGTAAACTATAACATGAAAGTGGTAATGGATGGGCAAATTGTTCTAAAAGATGTAGTAATTTATAAAGGAAAAACATCCAAAAAGAATAATCCGGCTTTGGATATTCTGCGAAAAATATGGGAGCGCAAAAGGAAAAATGGTCTTCGTATTTTCAAACAGTACCAATATGAAAAATACGAAAAGATCGAATTTGATTTAAATACTATTGATAGTGCTTTTATGAAAAGCAAGGTATTTAAAGGAATTGAATTTATCTTTAATAAGCTTGATACTTCCAAAGTTACCGGAAAAACTTATTTACCAATATTTATTAATGAATCGCTATATGATGTGTATGGGGATAATAAAATTAATAAAGAAAAAGCCGTATTAAAAGCGAATAAAAACTCTGGTTTAGGAAATGGAGAAGGGGTAAACAATTTCATGAAAGACTTGTATAATGATTATAATATTTATGATAATCATCTTACTTTTTTTGATAAAAGTTTTACAAGTCCGCTTTCTACAACGGGAATTGACGTGTATAATTATGTGTTAAGAGATAGTTCATACATAGATAATAAATGGTGTTTTAATATTGAATTTTACCCAAGACGAAAAAACGAATTAACATTTAAAGGAGATTTTTGGGTTAATGATTCCACTTTTGCAATTAAAACTATTAATATGGCAGTTTCTAAAAGTGCTAATATTAACTGGATAAAAGACATTTTTATTGAGCAAGAATTTGATGTTCAAAATGATTCTGTGTTTTTATTAACTCGAGATTATATGATGTCTGATTTTTCTTTTAGCAAAAAAGAAGAATCAAAAGGGGTGTATGGCAAACGCACTACATTATTTAGAAATCATAAATTTAATGATCCTAAACCGGATAAATTTTACAGAGAAGAAGTAAATTTTTTAGACAATTCGGTGTTTAAAAAAGACAATGAATATTGGGAAAGTCATCGTTTTGAAAAATTAAATAAAGATGAGGTAGGGGTATATAAATTAATAGATACCTTAAAGACAGTTCCAAAATTCAAGCAAATGTATAATTTGGTAACCGTTTTAGGAAGTGGTTATATCAATTATGATTGGTTTGATTATGGCCCTATTCTTTCTACTGTTGGATATAATGAAGTAGAGGGATTTCGTTTAAGGGTAGGAGGGCGTACCTATTTTGGACATAATGACAAATGGCGTATACAAGGTTATACTGCCTATGGATTTAATGATCATAAAGTTAAGTACGGCATCTCTGGTAAATGGATGTTAGAACCTAAAAACAGGATGATTATTTCAGGAGGTAATCGCAACGATGTAGAACAAATAGGAGCTAGTTTAACCAGTTCGAACGATGTTTTAGGAAGAAGTTTTGCATCTTCAAGTCTTTTTAGTATTGGTGCAAACGGAAAACTAACCAAAGTTAATTTCTCTAACTTATCTATTGAAATCGAACCGGTAAAGAATTTAATTTTCGAATCCAGCATATCCTACAAAACCTTAGAATCGGCATCTCCAAAATTTAGTTTGGATTATTTTACAGATGACACCCATACTGCTACAAAAAGTTTGGTTAAACAAGCGGAAATAGGGATTCAAATCGAATATACTCCAAATAAAAAAACATCAGGATATGGGGTGGAACGTTCGATTGTAGATAGTCCCTACAGCAGAATATTTGTGAATTACAGCCAAGGTTTTAAAGGACTATTTAATAGTGATTTTGATTATAGTAAGTTGCAAATTTATTACAAACAACCTATTTTAATTGGGCCTTTAGGAAGAACTAATTTAACTATGGAATTAGGTCAAACTTTTGGAAAAGTTCCTTTAGGATTAATGATTGTCATCCCTGGAAATCAAACGTTATTTATGATTAAAAATACGTTCAGTAATTTAAATTTTTACGAGTTTATTTCCGATCGATATGCCACTTTGCAATGGGAACACGATTTTCAAGGTAGGTTGTTGTCGAGAATTCCAATTATGAGAAAGTTAAACTGGAGAGAAATTATTGGTGTAAAAACAGTTTATGGTGAAATCTCAAATGAAAATAAACAACTTAATGCCACTGGACTAATTTATAAAGCTCCTACAAATCCGTATTGGGAATACAGTGTTGGTATCGGAAATATTTTTAAAGTATTGAGAATTGACGCTAGTTTTAGAGGTAATTACAGAGATATTCCAGAAACTAATAATTTTACCATTAAAGCACAAATAGGGTTTTATTTTTAGAACTATATAAAATTAGCATTTTTTTTACCAGTAAAATTGCACAATTTGCATTAGTTCTTAAAATTTTGTTATTTTTGCACCCGATAAAATTTATAACAAATATTTTAAATTTATGGAATCAATGATGATTTATGTGCCAATAGTAATGGCATTAATTGGATTAGCTTTTATGGCAATCAAAAGATCTTGGGTTTTAAAACAGGATGCTGGTGATGGAAAAATGAAAGAAATTTCAGATTACATCTACGAAGGTGCCTTAGCTTTTCTTAAAGCAGAGTACAAATTATTAGCAATTTTTGTTGTTGTAGCAAGTGTCGTTTTAGCTGGAATTACTTTTATTCCTGGTGTTAAAACAGATATATTAATTGTTGTGGCATTCATTTTCGGAGCTTTTTTCTCAGCACTTGCTGGAAACATGGGGATGAAAATTGCAACCAAAACTAATGTTAGAACTACGCAAGCAGCTCGTACAAGTTTACCTCAAGCATTAAAAGTTTCTTTTGGTGGTGGTACTGTAATGGGTCTTGGTGTTGCTGGTTTAGCAGTATTAGGATTAACTGGATTTTTTATTGTTTTCTATACCATATTTATGGGTGGATCTTGGACTAATGGTGAAGACATGACCAAAGTTCTTGAAACACTTGCAGGATTCTCTCTTGGAGCTGAATCTATTGCATTGTTTGCACGTGTTGGTGGAGGTATTTATACTAAAGCTGCCGATGTTGGTGCTGATTTAGTAGGTAAAGTAGAAGCAGGTATTCCTGAAGATGATCCACGTAACCCTGCTACAATTGCAGATAACGTTGGGGATAACGTAGGTGACGTTGCCGGTATGGGTGCCGATTTATTTGGTTCTTATGTTGCAACCGTTCTTGCAGCAATGGTATTAGGAAACTACGTAATTAAAGATATGGGTGGTAAAATCGAAGACGCTTTTGGTGGAATCGGACCAATTTTATTACCAATGGCTATCGCAGGTTTCGGAATTTTATTCTCTATAATCGGAACCATGTTAGTGAAAATTAACAGTGATGATGCTAAAGAAGCACAAGTTCAAAAAGCATTAAATATTGGTAACTGGGTGTCTATTGTTTTAACAGCTATTGCTTGTTATTTCTTAGTAGATTTTATGTTGCCTAAAGTGATGACAATGCAATTCTTCGGAGAAGGAGCGCAACAAATTTCTTCAATGCGAGTTTTCTATGCTACATTAATCGGATTAGTAGTTGGTGGAGCTATTTCATCAGTAACTGAATATTATACAGGTTTAGGTACTAAACCAGTTTTGGCAATTGTACAAAAATCTTCAACAGGAGCAGGAACAAATGTTATCGCTGGTTTAGCTACTGGTATGATTTCTACATTCCCAACAGTATTATTATTTGCAGGTGCTATTTGGGCATCGTATGCATTAGCTGGATTTTACGGAGTGGCTTTAGCTGCTTCTGCTATGATGGCTACTACTGCTATGCAATTAGCAATTGACGCTTTCGGACCAATTTCTGATAACGCGGGAGGTATAGCTGAAATGAGTGAATTGCCTAAAGAAGTTCGTACTCGTACCGACATCTTGGATTCAGTTGGTAACACAACTGCTGCAACAGGAAAAGGATTTGCAATTGCTTCAGCTGCATTAACTTCATTGGCTTTATTTGCTGCTTATGTAACTTTTACAGGAATTGATGGTATCAACATCTTCAAAGCTCCGGTATTAGCAATGTTATTTGTTGGAGGTATGATTCCAGTAGTTTTCTCTGCATTAGCAATGAACTCTGTAGGTAAAGCTGCAATGGATATGGTTTATGAAGTGCGTCGTCAGTTTAAAGAAATTCCAGGAATTATGGAAGGAACTGGTAAGCCAGAATATGGAAAATGTGTTGAAATTTCTACTAAAGCTGCTTTAAGAGAAATGATGTTACCAGGAGTATTAACTATTGGTTTCCCAATTGCAATCGTATTATTAGGTAAATTAGTTTATGGAGATAACAACCAATTAATTGCTGAAATGTTAGGTGGTTATATGGCTGGAGTTACTGTTTCAGGTGTGCTTTGGGCTGTGTTCCAAAACAATGCTGGTGGTGCTTGGGATAATGCTAAAAAATCATTCGAAGCTGGTGTTGAAATTAATGGAGAAATGACTTACAAAGGTTCTGATGCACACAAAGCAGCAGTTACTGGTGATACAGTTGGAGATCCATTTAAAGATACTTCAGGTCCATCAATGAACATCTTAATCAAATTAACTTGTTTAATTGGATTAGTAATTGCTCCTATTTTAGGAAATGGTTCTTCATCTGAAGGAAAAGAAATGAAATGTGTTATCGAAATGAAATCTTCTTGTTCTGAAGAAAATATGATCGGTAAATGTGATATGAGCAAATGCGCTACTATGACTAAAGACGAATGTGCAGCAATGTGCGATAGTCTTAAATGCTCACCAGAAGAAAAAGAAATGTGTTTGTCTCACTATGATGCAAACGGAAAATTTGTTGCACCAAAAGAGTGTGAAGAAACAGAAGGTAAATCTTCTTGTTGTGCAAAAAAAGAAGATAAAAACGTTAAAGTAGTTTTAGTTAATGATAAAGGAAATGCTAAAGCTACTATCATAACTACAGAAAAAGGTAAAGCAACTACACAAGTTTTCGAAGGGTCTATTGACGAAGTGAAAGCTAAAGTAGAAGCAATGAAGTAATCTTCAAAATGAATATACTTTTAAATGCCTCACTTTGTGAGGCATTTTTTTTAGTGCCATTTTCAATAAATCTGATCAATAAAATATTAATTCATAATTCTACAATACCCAATCTTTTATTATCTTTGAACGCTTAAAAAATATCCTATGCAACTTTCAGAACAAGAAATCATTAGAAGAGAAAAACTAGACGCATTGCGTGCTCTAGGAATCAATCCTTATCCGGCCAATTTATTTCCAGTAACCCATACTTCTAAGCAAGTAAAGGAAGGTTTTGAAGAAGGTAAGAAGGTTGTACTTTCTGGACGATTGATGAGTGTGCGTGATCAAGGTAAAGCTTGTTTTGCTGAATTGCAGGATAGTGAAGGAAGAATGCAATTGTACCTTAACAGAGATGTGATTTGCCCAGGTGAAGATAAAACTACTTACAATCAAGTGTTTAAAAAATTAACCGATTTAGGGGATTTTATTGGCATTGAAGGAGAATTGTTTACAACCCAAGTTGGTGCAAAATGTGTTCGTGTGGATGGTTTTACTTTTTTAAGTAAAACGTTGCGTCCATTACCAATGCCAAAAACCGATGAAGAAGGAAATGTACACGATGCCTTTAACGATGCTGAATTAAGATATAGAATGCGTTATGTTGATTTAGTTGTAAATCCGCAAGTGAAAGAAGTTTTTATTAAAAGAACAAAGCTTTTTACTGCTATGCGTAATTATTTCAATGCAGCGGGTTATATGGAGGTTGAAACTCCCGTATTACAATCTATTGCGGGTGGTGCAGCAGCTCGACCTTTTATTACCCATCATAATAGTTTGGATATTCCATTGTATATGCGAATTGCAAATGAATTGTATTTAAAACGATTAATTGTAGGAGGATTTGACGGGGTATTTGAATTTTCTAAAAATTTCCGAAATGAAGGTATGGATCGTACCCACAATCCAGAATTTACAGCAATGGAAATTTATGTTGCCTACAAAGACTACAATTGGATGATGGAGTTCACCGAAAACTTATTAGATTATTGCGCGATGGAAGTGAACGGAACTACCGAAGTAACCTTTGGCGAACACAAAGTAAGTTTCAAAGCACCTTATGCTCGAGTAACGATGACCGATGCGATTAAAAACTTTACGGGTTTTGATATTTCTGGAAAAAGCGAAGCAGAATTGTTTGATGCAGCTAGAGCTATGGGAATTGAAGTAGATGCTACTATGGGTAAAGGAAAATTAATTGATGAAATATTTGGAGCCAAGTGCGAAGGAAATTTCATTCAGCCAACTTTCATTACCGATTATCCAAAGGAAATGTCACCGTTGTGTAAAGAACACCGAGACAACCCTGAATTAACAGAGCGTTTCGAATTAATGGTTTGTGGAAAAGAAGTTGCAAATGCTTACTCTGAATTGAATGATCCAATTGATCAAAGAGAGCGTTTTGAGGCGCAATTAAAGCTTGCTGAGCGTGGAGATGATGAAGCGACTCAATTTATCGATAACGACTTTCTAAGAGCCTTAGAATACGGTATGCCGCCAACATCTGGTTTAGGGATTGGAATGGACCGATTAATTATGTTCTTAACTAATAATGCATCCATACAAGAAGTGTTGTTTTTCCCTCAAATGCGACCAGAAAAAAAGCAAGTAGAATTGTCAGAAGAAGAAAAACTAATCATAAGTTTATTGAAATCTGAAAATAACCAACCATTAGGGCAATTAAAAGAACGTTCTTCATTAAGCGGAAAGAAATGGGATGCTGCAATGAAAGGACTTTCTAAACATGGATTAGTTAAAGTAGTTGTGGAAGGAGATTCTAAAACAGTAGAGTTAAAATCATAATTTTTTGATTTTTATATTATTTGTAAAAAAAAATATTAAATTAGCATCTTAAATAATCAACTAAAATAAAATTATGAAAAAAATCATTGCAATAGCAGCCTTATTTTTAGCATTTAGTTTTAATGCAAATGCTCAATTAGCATCAAAAGCAAAAGCTAAAACAGAAGCGATAACTACAGAAAGTATCGTAAAAGATCATAATGCTTTAACTAAATTAGTTACCATGGACGAGAGTTTAAAGAAAGACATGATGACACTTTTAAACATGCGTATGGAAGCTGTAAATTCAGCAAGAGAAGAAGATAAAAAAGCAATCTTTGATAGATATGGATTGAAATTACTTGGAGGTTTAACTCCTGATCAATTAAATCAATTAAAAGGAAACAGAGATTTGTATACCAAATTGACCGAATATTAATCGATATTCAAATAGTTAAAAAAAGAGGACGCAATTTGCGTCCTCTTTTTTTTATAATTAAAATGCTCTAATAATTCCAATTCTAAATCGGGCACCAAAATCATTTTGCATTCCATTCATGTGATTAATAATAGGTTCTGAAAAATTAATTGGGATAGCCCATTTTTTATAGGAAATAGTTGCACCTAAATTAGCCAAGCCTAAATAATGACCCGAGTTTTCATCTACAATATCATTTTCTTTAAGCATGTCAAGCCATTCTCCTGTATAACCTAAATTTGCAGAAAGGCCAAAATTGGATTTAGTTTTTTTGTCGTTCTCATCTAGGGTACAAATGGCAGCTTCTCCTTTAATTTTATACGACAAGGATAGGCTTTGGGTAGATAAACTTCCGTAATAATTATTTTCAAAACCAGGATTCGATTTCTTATATAGAACATTGGCGTTTATAGTTAATTTATCCCATTTTTTGGAAGTCAATAGTCCAACCATTGGGTCGTAGGAACCTGATCCAATAATTATTTTAGAATCATCAAAATTGGAGTCTTTTTGAATTCCTGTTGGTAATTTTAATCCACCTTGAATAGCAAAACTCCAATTATTTTTTTGATAAAAAGAGTAGGTGCCTAATACAATTAAATCCCCAAACCCACTATCGGAGCCATCGTTGGTGTATAAATTAACATAAGGAAGGAGCGCAGAAATAGTAAATCTTTTTGTAATTCCGTATCGTACTCCAAAGGAATTAACACGCATGCTAGTTAGCAGTTTTTCATCCATTTCTGGCGCATCCCCTTTTTTTATAGATCTAAAATCTGAGTAAGCTTCAATAACAAACATTTTCTTTGGAAGTGTAAGGATTCCGTTATTGTAATCCCCGTTTGTAGCTCCAATTCCTGCTCCAGCACAACAAGCACATTGACTATAGTTAACTAAAGTTGTTAGTAATAGTATAAAAGTTATAATTATTTTTTTCATTTGAGTTATTCTTAATTTTTAAATTGATGTAGACGCAATAGGAATAGCACTAGTAAAAAATTACTAATGTATTCTGCATTTTTTTTTACCTATAAAATTTAAGAAATTGTTGGTGGATGGAATTCCGAACTGCTTTTCAAATAACTATAAAGATTTGAATACGAGTCATTCGTAAATATGTTTTTAATTAAAATATTTTGCAGCTTAATCAAGGAATTAATGTCTTGAAAATATAAGTTTTCAACTTCTTGTTTGAAGTTGCCTTTTTTGTTCGATTGAATTGGTTTTTCTCCTTCAGAAACTTTTGCTAATTCATTTTTCAAATGACATTTCCCACAACAATTTAGTTTGGGTTTGTCTTTGTTTTCACAAAGTACAGTGCTAATATAATGATAATTAACTACATAGTCTATTACCGGAAATACCGGTTTTAGGAAAAGAGCCAGTGCAACTAGTAGGAGTAATTTATTCATTAATTATTTAGACTTCTTTTGAAGAAAAAACTTGTGCTAAGTTTATAAATCGGATACAAATATAGAACAATGGTTATGATATGACTTTATTTTGAAAGTTAATTTTATTAAATTTTTGTTAAGCATTAAACTTATTTACTTTTTAAATGTCAAATTAGCATAACAAAATAAATAGTAAAAAATGAAAAAATTATTAGTGGCTGCATTATTAGTTGTCGGAATCGCAACATTTGCACAAGAAAAATTAGAACCTCAAAAACAAAGATTGTCTACAGAACAACGCGTTGAATTACAAGTGAAAAAACTAACAAAAGACTTGAATTTATCTGAAAAACAAGCTCAAGAAGTTAGAGTATTGGCTATGAAAGAGATCGAATCTCGAGAAGCTAAAAAAGCCGAAATGGAAGCTAGAAAAGAAGGTGGGGGAAGATTAACTCCTGAGGAAATGAAAGAAAGAAAAGCTAAATTTCAAGAAGAAAAAGCTGCTTTTGAATCCAATATGAAAAAGATACTTTCTCCTGATCAATATACTAAATGGTTAGAAAAAAGAGAAGCAAGAAAAGAAAAAATGGAAGAACGTATCGAGAATAGAAGAGAGGAACGAATAGAAGACGGAAAAGATATGCCAAAACCTTCTAACAGATAAAATAATTTAAGGTTAATTATTTAAAAAAACAGTTGCATAATTACATGCAACTGTTTTTTTATGTCAATTAATTAGATTATAAATTGTATTTCAAACTAAATATTAGATAGCGTGGTTGAACGATATATTGCGAACTTGAAATTGTGAATTGATTAAAATTATTGTCGTTTAAAGAGGTAGTGTTTAATAAATTAGTTGCCGATAATTTATATTCTAATTTACTGTCTTTCTTTTGATAATTTAAACTTGCATTCAAGAATTGATAATGGTTGTCTATTGTATTTTCATTATTATAATAATGGTTGTATTGGAAATCGGTGACAAAAGAAAACCCGTCTAAGAAGTAATAATCTAAAGTGATGGATGGGGTGTTTGTATAATATTTGGTATGGTTGTATTCATTAATGGTTGTAGAATAGCCCAGTTCAATATTTGGCATTTTCTTGAACATAGTTGAAGTTTTAAAAGAGTAGGTTTGTGTGAAACTTTCTATATACGTTTCTACATTATTTTGATTGGTATTAGTACTTTGAATATTGCTAAATTTAGACCAGTTTACATTGGCATTCAACGAAGCTTTATAATTTTTCAAGAAGGAACGACCGTAACTTCCCATTGCAGAGGCCGTTTCATTTGGAAAGCTAGAATTGTAAGGGGTAGAAGTTTGATTAACGCCAGTAAATTCTGCTCTAGTTTTAACCGCATCGGTTGTTCTAGAATAAGAAGCATTGGCAAAAATATTTTCAAAATTAAACATGTTGTATTTAAAATATCTAAGCGAATGCACTTGAGAAGTTGCATTTTCAAGATCTCTATTGCCTCTAAATAAACTACTATATCCATTTAAAATAGTACCCTGAATTAATTGAGATACATCGGTAAAAACATTGGTTAAAGAGTAATTATAAGTTAAAGTTTCTGCTTTCTTAATTTGATACAAAACAAATAAATCAGGTAGGAATTTAGAGAAATTCTTTGTTACATCGGTGCCAAGTTGTTGATTTTTCATGCTGTAAAGATGCCCACTAAATCCTGGGGTAATAGTGATTTTTCCTAATAACATTTTGTAATGTAATCCCAAAAAGGAATCATTAAAATTATAAACAACTTGATTATTGTTGGATACATCTGTTAAATCATTCCTCACTCCAGAATCTAGCATTTGAAAGATACCCGAATTAAAGTTTTGATAGGAATAAGTATTTCCCAGCGTAACATTAAAATTACTTTTTGGAGTTACCATGTAATAATAATCTAATTTTGAATCCAATTTATTTGTTTTCACAAATCGAGATTGGTTTAAGTCGTTTCTGATTTGGTTCGGAAAGTACCCATTAAATGTAAAAGGTTGAAAGCGTAAATTAGCATTGTAAAAAGGATCTTCCTCTTGGAATAAATGCTGAATTTCAAGATCAAAAACACTTTTATCTTTAAGCGTATAATAGATGCTAAAGTTTTGATTAACTGAGGTAGGATTTTGTTTTTTGTACGTAGAAATATTATCTAATGAAGTAATTGAATTCGCAAAGGTTTCTCTGTTAATTAGTGAATTTTCTACTTGGTTTGATTTCTTCATTAACACATCATAATCAAATTGAAAATTCGAATTTGGTTTGTATGAAGAACTTAATTTTAAAAGTCCGTAATTCGTTTGTTGAACTGGAGTTTCCGTTGATTTTATTTCCGTTTTTGAAGCTAAAATAGTAGACTGCGAATTGGTTTCAATTTGTGTTTTAGAATATGAAATCACACCAAATCCACTTAAAGTCCATGTTTTGGTTGGATTGTATGAAAAGTTTGTTGCGCCAAATTTGGTTTCAATTTCTTTAGCTCTATTATTTCTAAGTCCGGTGATGCCTAAATCATTTGAGGCTACATTAAAAGAACTTCCCCCTTTTTTCATCATGCCTCTAAATCCGCCCGTCATTTTAAAATAATCTTGCATGGTTAAAGGCAATTCACCAATATTGTTGAAGTTGCTTATTAAATTGATGCTGTATTTTGGATTGTAGTAAAATGCTTTTGGATTTACTATATAACGATCAAATTTGGTGTCAGTATTTGATGTTCCACAACCAGCATTCATATCTCCAAACCAAAAATTCTTTTTGCCATCTTTTAATTTGATATTCATGGCCACATTTTCCTCATTGTTTTCAAGACCTTTAAGTTGACCTATCTCATTGTAATTTCTAAGAACTTGAATTTTGTCAATTGCGTCAGCTGGAATGTTTTTCACTCCCAGTTTGGTATCTCCATCAAAAAAGTCTTTTCCTTCAACCATTAATTTTGATACTTTTTTTCCTTCAACTTGAACTTCACCATCAGCATTAACTTCTACACCAGGAAGTTTTTTTAAGACATCTTCAAGCTTTTTTTCTGTACCCGATTTGAACGAATCAGCATTATATACAATGGTATCTCCTTTAATAGAAACAGGCATTTCTCGCACAATTTCAACGTCATTAAGTTCAATTCCGCCAGCATTCATGGAAATGTTTTGAGAAATGTTTTCGTCTTTAGTGGTTATATTTATTTCTTTGTTTTGCATGCCAATGTAGGTAAGCTTGATGGTGTAGGAAGTATTTTTCTTTAAGTTTAATACAAACTTCCCTTTGTTGTTGGTTATAGCATAGGCATCCATAGCTTTGGTAGCTACATTAACTGCCATAATATTTGCCATGTCAAGAGGAGTGCTTCCGCCTTCGGTAACAACTCCTTCAAAACGAATATTTTGAGCAAATGAAATTGAAGAAATAAATAATAATAAAAGGAAAATATTTTTTTTCATAATTGTAATTCTTTGGGTGTTTTAAATAGCAAAAGGAAGATTGAATGTTCTTCCTTTTGAGTAATTTATTAACGGTTCATTCTCATTTCAAATGATCGGCCACCACCTGGGCCTTGATTCATCTGACGGAATTCTTCCATTTTTTTGGTAATTGTATCGTCGTACTCTTTTTGAGAAATCTCCTTTCCATTATTTGGTGCTTTTATATCGGCTTTGTCTTTTGGATTTAATACAATTTTAGAGCATAAAATAATCGTTTTACCATCATTCACTTCAAGAATTAATCCGGGTAATCCCCAATATCCTTCTGGACCTTGATTAACAGGGATTTCGGGAGTATACCATGCGGTAACTGTTATTTCTTTAGGAAGCTCAATGCCATCCATGAAATTGGTTTTCTTTTCATTAGCATCTGTTTTTGTAGAATCTGATTTGATTTCTTTCTTTTTGTCTTCGTCTCTTTTTGGGCGGAAGTTTCTAAAGTCGGTTTTACTAGCAGGAATAACAGTGGTTGCTTTGTAACAGTTGTAGCCTCCAATAAGTTTGGTTTCACTTTCCATTACCCAATTATAGATTTTTAATGAATCTTTTATCAAGAATTCCTTACCCATAAATTCTTTATCTACGGTGTAGTTTTTATCTTTTACATTTTTGTAATAAGTTCCGCCGCCGCCCATGAAAGAGCTCATCATACGCATACCTCCTCCACCTTGTCCCGGAACATCTAATTTTTCTTCTTCTTTATAGATCGAAGCTTGTTTATCGAAATTTAAAATGAAGGTTTTTTCAAACATTTTTTTCATTCGTTCTTCAAACATTTTCTGCATTTCGGGAGTTATTTCCTTGTTGCCTTCAAAACGTTTTTTAAAGTCGGAAGTACTTGTTTTTGATTCGTATACAGCCATTCCTTGGAAGTCTTTTTGGGCGAAAGCCGAAAGAAAAATCATAGAAAAAATAAACGATACAACTATTTTTTTCATGTTGAATATTTTGTTTGAATTTACGTAAGCAAATATGACGATTGAATCTTTGATTTGTTACTAAAAGTTTGTTAAATATTTAGTTATGCATTTTGGTAAATTTCATTTGTTTGATGTAAATTAGCCTCCTAATGAAAAAATACTATATTTTATTTTTGTTTTTAGCTGCTTTTATAACTGTTTCTGCTCAAGAAATAGTTCCGATCGCAGTGGATTCTATTGCTATTAAAGCGGATAAATTTTTTGGCTTTGACGGGTATAAAAATTATTACTATAGTAATAACAATGTAATAATAAAGAAAAATAAGAATTCGAATTTGCAGTTTCAAGATCTTTCATTGGGTGATGTAACTAAAGTGGATATTCTAAATCCTTTAAAAATAATAGTTTTTTACGAAAAATTTAATACCGTTGTGATTCTTGATAATCAAATGAATGAAATGGAGCGAATTCATTTTTCCGAATTTGAAAATCCAATTATTGCAACTGCGGTTGGAGTTGCAGATCAAAATAAATTATGGATTTTCAATGCGCTTAATCAAAAAATAGCTTTGTTTGATTTAGTTTCTAAAAATTATCAAACTATAGGTAATTCCCTGGATGGAGAAGTTAATTATTACCAAACCGATTATAATTATTTTCAATGGATTTCTAAAAATGGGCGATTGAACACTTGCGATAGATATGGTAAGATTCTAGAAGTTGCTCAATTGAATTTTGCCGAAGCATATCAGATAATTAGCCCAAATGAAATACTATTCATAAAAGACAATACTTTATTTGTAAGAGATTTCTCTGCCAATAAGCAAACCAAAATTCAGATTGTTGAGAAATCCTTTAGAAATTTTTATTACAAAGACCAAATTTTATCTATTTTTACCAACGAAGGAAATACAAATTATAAAATAAATTTACCGTAATGCATATAGCTGTAGCAGGAAATATTGGCGCAGGAAAAACAACCTTGACGCGTCTATTAGCAAAACATTTTAAATGGGAACCACATTTTGAAGATGTTGTGGATAATCCGTATTTAGACGATTTTTACCACCAAATGGAAAGATGGTCATTCAACTTGCAGATTTATTTCTTAAACAGTCGTTTCCGTCAAGTATTGCAAATTAGAGAAAGCGGTAAGAAAATTATTCAAGATAGAACCATTTATGAAGATGCTCATATTTTTGCGCCCAACCTTCATGCAATGGGATTAATGACTAATAGAGATTTTGAAAATTATAAATCCCTTTTTGAATTAATGGAAAGCTTGGTTAAAGCTCCCGATTTGTTAATTTATTTAAGAAGTTCAATTCCTAATTTAGTAGGTCAAATTCATAAGCGTGGAAGAGAATATGAAAATTCAATATCAATTGATTATTTAAGTCGATTGAATGAGCGCTATGAAGCTTGGATTACAACTTATACAAAAGGTAAGCTTTTAATAATTGATGTTGATAATATGGATTTCTTAAATAACCCAGAAGATTTAGGGAATATCATCAATCGCATCGATGCAGAAATAAACGGATTATTTTAAAATAAGTAGGTAACTTTTTGATAAATCTCCTTTAAATTAGTCTTTTTTACTTTCGAAAAAAATGAATAAAAAAATAGTATTTCAAGATTTAGGTAAAAAAGATTATAAAGTTACTTGGGATTATCAAGAAACTTTATTTCAAGAAATCGTTGATGTTAAAATACAAAACAGAAAAGAGGAAACTCAAAATCCTACCCCAAATTATTTTCTGTTTGTAGAACACCCTCATGTTTATACTTTAGGTAAAAGTGGTGATTTTTCCAATTTACTTTTATCCGAAAAACAATTAGAGCAAAAAGGAGCTACTTTTTACAAAATAAATAGGGGAGGTGATATTACCTATCACGGCCCAGGCCAAATTGTAGGTTATCCCATAGTAGATCTTGAAAATTTCTTCCCCGATATTCATAAATATTTGCGTCTATTAGAAGAGGTGATTATACTTACTCTTGCAGAGTATAATATAATAGGAGTGCGAAGTGAAGGAGAGACTGGAGTATGGCTTGGAGTGGGAACGCCGTTTGCAAGAAAAATTTGCGCTATGGGAGTTCGAGCATCCCGCTGGGTTACCATGCATGGATTTGCTTTAAATGTAAATGCCGATTTGGGTTTCTTTGATAATATTATTCCTTGTGGTATTAAAGGAAAAGCAGTTACTTCTTTAAATGTAGAGCTTGGTGTTGATAAGGTGGACGAACAAGAAGTAAAAGAAAAAATCGTAAAACACTTCGTTGAATTATTTGAATGTACCTTTATATAAGGTGTAAATAATTCGGTGTTATCCTTCCAGTAATTTAAAAGTCATTCGGTGGTATTTACAGGGGCCATATTTTTTTATGGCGGCCCGGTGCTCTTTCGTTGGGTAACCCTTATTTTGTTTCCAATTGTACATTGGGAATTCCTCATGAATTCTATCCATATAGGCATCTCTATAGGTTTTGGCTAAAACCGAAGCTGCTGCAATACTCATGTATTTTGAATCACCTTTTACAATAGTACTGAATGGAATGTTGCCAACTGGATTAAATCGATTTCCATCTACTATTATATAGGTAGGAGTAGGATTCAATTTGATTATGCTTTCTTGCATGGCTTTTATGGAGGCATTTAATATGTTTATCTCATCAATTATTTTTGGCTCTAAATGAGTTACTGAAAAAGAAAGGGCCAATTCTTCTATAATAGGTCTAAGTTTACTTCTTGTTTTTTCGGAGAGCTGCTTGGAGTCATTCAATAAATCTAAATCTAAATCATTTGGCAGTAGTACTGCAGCAGCGGTAACTGGCCCTGCAAGACATCCTCGTCCAGCTTCATCGGTACCACATTCAAATTCGAATTCTGAAAATCTTAAATTTAACATAATGTTATTATTTATTAAAAAAATCACTTTTTAGTGATAATTGAGTTAAAATAGGCAGGTTACCTATTTTAATTGGTATACAAATTTAGCCAACGAATATTATTTAACATAAAAAAAATAAAATATTTGGAAAAAACATTTGTTTATTTAAGATATTATTAAGAAGTTTGCGAGATAACTAACTCAAATAAAAATTAATATGAGATCGAAGTTCAAATGGATTTTTACGCTAGTATTAGCGTTATCAATGCAGTTTTCGTTTGCACAAGAGAAAACTGTTACAGGTACAGTTACCGATGGTAAATTACCTTTGTCTGGTGCTAATGTTGTAATCAAAGGTTCAGCAAAAGGCGTATCAGCAGATTTAGATGGAAAGTATTCCATCAAAGCAAAACCAGGTGATGTTTTAGTAGTATCTTTTTCTGGATACGAAAAAAAATCAGTTACTGTAGGTTCGGCTAATAGCTACAATGTTACTTTGAAAGAATCTTCTAAAATATTAGAAGATGTAGTTTTCACAGGAGCAGTTGGTATTAAGAAGAAAAGAGACGCTGTAACTTCTACGCAACAAACAGTGTCTAACAAAGAGCTTTCTTTGGTTTCTAACCCGAATGTTGTTCAAACATTAGCGGGTAAAGTTACTGGATTGCAAATTAACACTACTTCTAATGGAGCTAATCCAACCACAAGTATTGTGCTTAGAGGTAATAGAACAATCACTGGTAATAACCAAGCATTAGTTGTAATTGATGGAGCAATTTCATCAGCAAATATTTTGCAACAAATGTCAAGTGACATGATTGAATCTGTAAACGTTATTAAAGGGCAACAAGGTTCTGCATTATATGGAGAACAAGGTTCTAATGGTGTTATCGTTGTTACTACTAAAAGAGGTACGAGTAAATCTAAAATTGAAGTGTCTTTCAACTCTTCTGTAGATTTTCAAAATATAGCTTTTTTACCAATGAGACAAACTACTTATGGTCAAGGTTGGGTTGATGGAAGTTATGATTTTGGATTTCCTAATGCTACTGATCCTAGAAATGGTAATTCTCAATTCGTACCATATGAAAATGGTGCATGGGGTCCTGCATATTCTGATCCTAAATGGGCAAATACTATAGTTCCAATGGGATTACCACAAGCAAATGGTCAAATTCTTACAACAACATGGAATTCAAAAGGATATGATAATATCAAGGCGTTTTTCAATACAGGTATTGTTACTCAAAATAGTATAACGGTTAATTCTGGATCTGAAGATGGGTATGCAATGTTTAATTATTCTAGAACATCTAACGATTTTGTTGTTCAAGACGATGTTTTAAGAAGAAATGCATTTTTATTTAAAGCTGGAAAAAAATTCGGAAAACTTAAAGTTGATGGAACAGTTACTTATATCAATCAAAGTACTTCAGAAACGGATTCAAATTTGTTGTATGAATTGCTTCAAGTTCCAACTAATATTGACTTAATTCAATTTAAAGATTCTGGTACAGCTCATAACTGGACAGCTTATGCTTTAAATCCATGGCAAGTTATCAAGCAAAAACGTAATGATGCTACATCTGATAATCTTGGTGCTGTATTAAAATTAGAATATAATTTTGGAAAACATGTAACTTTATTAAATACTGCTAATGTTCAGCTTAATTCTACTAAATCTACTTCTCACAATGATGGGTTTAATGAAGATTATACAGCTGATTATTCTCCATACATGTTATCTGTATCTGGTGGTCCAACTGCTCTTTATTCAAGTTTAGGTGGTGCAGATATGTATGAGCAATCTAGCTTTTATATTTCTACTAACATAGGAAGAAGTGTTTATGATGATTTAATGTTAAATTTAGATTATAAATTAACTAATTCTATTGGAATGAAATCTAATTTTGGTTTCAATATCCAAGATAATTATAGAACTGTAACTACTCAAGGTGGAACTGGATTAAAAATTCCAGGTTGGTATAACATAGTAAACGTTATTAAGCCGGATAACCCAAGTACTTTACAAAATGCTTATTATCAAACAAGAAAAGTAGCAGGTTTTGCAAACTTTGATTTTGATTATAATAACTATTTATTCTTGAATTTAACAGGTAGAGTTGAAAACACTTCAACAGTAGCTAGTTCATTTTTCTATCCTTCTGCTGGTATTTCATTTGTACCAACCACTGCTATTGAAAGTATGAAAGATAAAAAAGCTTTAAATTATCTTAAATTGTACGCAAACTACAGTAGAACAGGTAATACTACCTCTGTTGGACCATATGCTACTACAGATATTGCAGTAGTTGCAGCTGGATTCCCATATGCAAATAATAGTAGTATTTTAGCGTTCCGTCCAAGAACAAATGGAGTAGATCCTAAAATTACTCCTGAGTTTGTTACTTCTAATGAAGCTGGATTACAGGCTACTTTATTTAACAATAGAGTTACATTTGATGGGTCTTATTATATTAATACTACTGATAAACTTATTACAAATGCAACTACTTCAACTCCATCCGGATTACAAACTTTATTAAGTAATACTGGTAAGTTAGAAAATAAAGGGTATGAGTTTAATATTGGTTTAACACCTTTTAAAAGTGAAAAAGGTTTTAATTGGAATATTAAAGCAGGATATACGCATTACAAAACTATTGTTAAGGATATTTCTGACGGTGTAGATGAGGTTAATTTACTTTCTTCTTCAAGTGTTGGTATTTTTGCTGTTAAAGGTGAAGAGTATCCTTTAATTAAAGGTACTACTTTTGCAACAGATAGTGATGGGCATGTAATTGTAGGTGCTAATGGTGTACCTCAGATTAATTCTACTTTTACAACTTTAGGAAAAGCAAATCCTGATTTTATTATTAATCTTTCTAATACATTTAGTTATAAAGGAATATCGTTATCTGCTGTTGCAGATTATAGATCTGGTCATAGTATCTACTCATCAACCTATAACTCAATGTTGTTTGCAGGTTATACAGTAGATTCTGCAGAATTTGATAGAACTCAAGGTTATTTATTCCCTAATTCGGTTGTAAATACTAGTGTACCTTCAACTCCAGTTTATGCAACTAATACTGTTGCTATCACACCAGCTAATTTAGCTACCTATTATTCAACTCTTTCTAGTGTAGGTCAAAATTCAATCGTTGATGCTGCTACATTGAAAATTAGAGAAATTTCTCTTTCTTATACTATTCCATCTAAATTTTTAAAATCTACAGGAATTACTTCTTGTAAATTTGGGATAAATGCTAGAAATCCTTTTACTATATTTTTACAAAATGGAAAAGGGATGAAAAATTTAGGTTATACTGACCCAGAAGCTTCTGTATCTGGTAATGGTATTCCTGGATATTCTAATGTAGGACAATATCCTACAACAAAAACTTATGGTTTTAACTTGAATATAACTTTTTAAAAATTTATTATGAAAAAAATAAAATATATATTAGTACTACTAATATTCGGTTTTTATTCGTGTAGTGATTATTTAGATATTAATGACAACCCGAATCAACTTCATTCTGATCAAGCAAAACCTGATCAGTATCTTCCAGCAGCTCAAGTTGCATGTTACAGTGTGCAAGCTTCTACAATGAATAGACTTGGTCTATTATTCTCTAACGCTACTGGTGGTAACGTGCAAACTTACGCCGCTCCATTTAGTTCAGAGTTTAATTTTAACGTTACAAGTAATTTTTATAGTGGCATATTTCAAAGTATTTATTTAAATGTAAATACGTTCCAAAAAATTATTGATTTCCCAGATACTACTGGTCAATATATGGAATACAAAGCTATTGCTAAAATTTGTAAAGCATATTACATGCAATATATTGTTGATTTATATGGTAATGCTCCTTATACTGAAGCGTTTAAAGGAATCGATAATGTTACACCTAAATATGAAGATGACCAATTAATTTACAAACATCTTCTAACAGAATTAGATGAAGCTAGAGCATTAATTTCAACAATTCAAAATAATCCACCATCAGGTTTAGAAAGTTCAGCAACTTCAGATATGATGTTAGGTGGTGATTTGAGTAAATGGAATAAGTTTGCTAATACTATTGAGTTAAAAATGCTTGTTAGAATGTCTACTAACACTGGAGCTGTTGCTTCATGGAGAGATACTCGTTTAAGTAACTTAAATCCTGATTTTATTTCAGAAGATGTTACAATTCAACCAGGATATTCTGCTGCGAACAATTCTCAATTAAATCCATTTGTTTCTGCTTTTGGTTGGGATGCTGCAGGAAATGTAACTTCAAGAAACGTATATTGTATTTCTGGTCACTTAGCAAAATGTTTAAATGGTTTAGCAGATATCAATTATGCATCAGCTGCCGATAAAGAAGTTGTTGCTGGTTCTGGTGTGTTTTATCCATTAGTTGTAGATCCAAGACGTTACAATTTATTTGCTAAATCTGCTGCTGGTTATCATAAAGGTGTTACTCAAGGTAGTACTACAGTAGATGTCTACAAACCAGGGGGAAGTTCTTTAGGTCAACCTAGTAAATTTGCTCCACTTTTCTTTAATCCATATAATAATATTGGTCTTCCTTTAAGTGGTACAGTAAATACTACTACTTTACCAAATACTGGTACTGGAAATTATCTAGATTCTTCTAAAGGATATGTAATGACTCTAGCTGAAGCAAATTTCTTACAAGCTGAAGCTGGTTTGTTAGGAGCTAATGGTGTAGGTACTTACTCTGCATTAAACTTAAATGTTCAAACTGCATATAATAGTGGTGTTACTAATTCGTTTTTAATGAATTTATTAACTTCTGCAAATGCTACCACTTACATTGGAGCAATTTCTAGCAAACCAAATTTTGGTTATAATACTACTAATTCATATGCTCAAAATTATAATGCGATTTTATATCAAAAATATGTTGCATTATTAAATACAAATGCAATTGAAGCATATATTAGTAATACAAAAACTAGTAAATTTTCTTCAACACCTAATAGAGGATATCCATTATTCCCAATGCCTTTAGGTGCTCCAGTTCAAAACAGACCATATAGACTAATTTATCCTACGTCTGAGTATATTGCAAATTCTGCTAATGTTCCTAATATTTCATCAGCTAATATTTACGATATCAATACTTATTCTCCATTCTGGTTACAAGGTGATCCAGCAATCGGACAATAATAAAATTTATTATTGATAAATAATAAAGACCGCCTTTATGGCGGTCTTTTTTTTACTTTATATTGTGATTTTCTTAATAAACATTTCCTTATTTTTGTTGCTTTAATTAATATATGAGAGTATTTTATTCCATTTTACTGTTGGTGTTGTCTTTAACTGTTTTTTCACAAGAAAAGGAAAATATCGATAAACCAAAAAGTTTGATTAAAACCCAAGCTCAAAAAGCAAAAGAGTTAGCCCAAAAAGCGCCTATTACTTCGTATAAAATTATTTCAATTGAACGTGATACTGTAATTTTAGACACTACTTTGTCTATAAAAAAAGAATACGAATTCAATTACCTTCATAAAGACCTTTTCGGATCAATGCCTTTTCCAAACGAAGGACAAACTTATACCACTTTAAATTTTGGATTAACAAAGTTTTCACCTTTTCCAGAATTTGGTTTTAAGGCAAAACATAGTAATTACCTTGAGGCTAACGAAATTAAATATTATTCTGTGGCTACCCCATTAACAGAGCTTTATTATAAAAGTGTTATGGAGCAAGGTCAAAATGTAGATGCTTTAATTACTTTAAATCCGTCTAAAAATTTCAATTTTTCAATAGCTTTCAAAGGATTACGCTCTTTAGGTAAATACATAAACCAACTTTCGAGTACAGGGAATTTTAGATTTACTGCAAGTTATAACACCAAAGACAATCGCTATACATTAAATTTTCACTTTACCGGTCAAGATTTGTTAAATGGAGAAAATGGAGGTTTAACACAACCAGAGTTATTTGAAGATAATGATCCGCTTTATATAAATAGACCAAGATTACAAGTGTACCTAACCGATGCTAAATCCTTTCTTAAAGGGAAACGAATCTTTATTGATCAATCCTTTCGGGTGAATACAAAAGATCATCAGAATAATCTCATTTTAATAAATCAATTAAATTTTGAACATAAGTTTTTTGAATTTAACCAAGCCACTATTGCTTCCACTATAGGAACTACGGGTGCTGCCTTTAATAGATTTGGAACGGCCTTTGTCAATTCAAATATTAATGATCAAACTTTATACGATCGTTTGTATAATAAAATTGGAGCTATTTATGAAAATAAACTCCTTGGGAAATTCCAGTTTTTTACAGAAAATTTTATTTATAAAACATTCACTGGAATTGATAAAACAGTGGGGACTACTATAATTCCTGGTCAAATTCAAGCCGTGATTAACACCTTAGGTGGGCAATACGATTATAGAAAAAACAAATTAAATGGAACCGTAGTATTGTCTAATTCAATTTCTACTCAGCCACTTCGTAATTTTGATGCTAAATTAACCTATACCATCAATCCAAAAAACAGTCTTTCTTTTCAGTATCAAAATATAAGCAAAGCCCCAAATAACAACTACATAGTAAATCAAAGTGCTTACGAGAATTACAATTGGTATAACAGTTTTAAAAACGAAAAGATTAATAATTTAGCTGTAAATGCTTGTACACAATGGGTAAATGCTTCGGTGCAATTAACAAATTTAAATGATCACCTATTCTTTCAAGATATTAAAAATCAAGTAAATCAGCAATTGGTAACTCCACAGCAATACTCAGGAAGCATCAATTATGTTTCATTAAAAATTGCCCGTGAATTCAAGTATAAAAAATGGGGGCTAGATAATACTTTTCTATACCAAAAGGTAGCTCAAAAAGATACCATTCTTAATGTGCCTCAAATTACATTGCGTAACACGCTTTACTTCTCTGATTATGTATTTAAAAAAGCCATGTTTATACAAACTGGAATCACAATTAACTATTTTACAAAGTATTACGCCGACGATTACAACCCAATCTTAGGAGAGTTTTTTGTTCAAAAAGAAAAGCAAATTGGCGCTTTTCCAATGCTCGATTTCTTCTTGAATGCGCGAGTGAAACAAACCCGAATTTTCCTTAAAGCAGAGCATTTTAACTCCTCTATGACCGGAAATAAGTACTATTCGGCTCCTAATCTGCCCTTTCATGACTTTATGATTCGATTTGGGTTAGTTTGGAATTTCTTTCAATAATTTTTGAAACCTAATCTTTCGGCATTTTAGTAAACTAAATTCCTGCTGTTCGCTCTATCTTTTTCTTTATTAAGAAAAAGGATGCCACTGCCATCAGGGTTAATCAGCAATCATTTTGAAAGAATTTGCAGTATTGCAAAACCACTTAATTATCAATATCTTTGCTCAATTAAACAGACATTATGAATTATTCTGAAAATATATTAGGAACTATTGGTAATACTCCATTAGTAAAGCTAAACAAAGTGGTTGAAGGAATTGATGCTTTAGTTCTTGCAAAAGTAGAAACTTTCAATCCAGGAAACTCTACCAAAGACCGTATGGCTCTAAAAATGGTAGAAGATGCCGAGGCTGATGGCCGATTAAAACCAGGCGGAACCATTATTGAAGGAACTTCTGGAAATACCGGAATGGGATTAGCTCTTGCAGCAATCGTGAAAGGATACAAATGTATTTTCGTAATCACAGACAAGCAATCCAAAGAAAAAATGGATATTCTTCGTGCTGTTGGAGCAAAAGTTATTGTTTGTCCAACAGATGTTGAACCAACCGATCCGCGTTCGTATTATTCGGTTTCCAAAAGATTAGGGACCGAAATTCCAAATTCATGGTATGTTAATCAATACGATAATCCAAGTAATGCCTTAGCCCATTACCAACAAACTGGTCCTGAAATTTGGGAACAAACCGAAGGAAAGATTACGCATTTTGTTGTAGGAGTTGGAACAGGAGGAACTATTTCTGGGATAGGGAAATATTTAAAAGAAAAAAATCCTAATATTAAAATTTGGGGAATTGATACTTACGGTTCGGTTTTTAAAAAATACCACGAAACCGGAATATTTGACGAAAACGAAATCTATTCTTATATCACAGAAGGAATTGGAGAAGACATCCTTCCAGAAAATGTAAATTTTTCTGTAATTGATGGTTTTACCAAAGTAACCGATAAAGATGCAGCCGTTTATACTCGTAAAATTGCTTTAGAAGAGGGAATTTTTGTAGGAAATTCTGCTGGATCTTGTGTAAAAGGATTGCATCAATTAAAAGAGCATTTTACTAAAGACGATGTAGTAGTAGTTTTATTTCATGATTCAGGAAGCCGTTATGTTGGAAAAATGTTTAACGACGATTGGATGCGTGAAAGAGGATTTTTAGATGAAGAAGTTACTAAAGCCGAAGATGTAATTAAAGAGCATGTTGACAAACCATTGATTATTGCTCGTACTGAAGAGTTGGTTTCACATGCAATTGAAAGAATGCGTAAATATAAAATCTCTCAAATTCCGGTGATTGATATTACAGGATTTGTAGGTTCAGTAGATGAAACCGATTTATTTCAAAGTTATGTTTCAGATAAAAATGTGGCCGACAAACCAATTCGTGAGGTTATGGGTAAACCGTATCCTATTGTAAAATTAGGAACTCCAATTGAAGAAGTTTCTAAATTATTTACCAAAGACAATCAAGCAGTTTTGGTAGATTTAGATAATGGGAAACACCACATTATTACAAAATACGATATTATCGGATCAATTAAATAAGATTAAAACCTACAATGAAAATTGTAGGTTTTTTTTAATTACCAAGCAACACTCCCGAAACGTTCCAAGAACTAAAGCTCGGACCTTCATTAGCACCTTGCGGAATTTTCACTTGTACGGTATGAGAACCTGCTTTTAAATCTCCTAATTCTATGTAAACCGGATTGGTCATGGTGCCAGGGCACCAATTGGAACGACTGTAATCAGAAGACGATAATCCGTTAGGGAAATTCCCTGAAGCTGGATTATACAAGCGATACGATCCACAATCTTCACGCCAAGGCGTAAAATGAAATACCTCTTTTCCATCTAAATAAATGGAGTTTCTTTTTGGCACAAATTCATCTCCGTTTTCCCAACCTCCATGTCCCGTGGTGATGTAGCGAATACGGGCATTTTTCAAGTCTTTTTCAAGGTTAAATGTTACTTCCAATCCTTTGTCTGAATTAAATAAAGTGCCGTATTCTTGTCCGGCCATTTCCATAACATTATTGGTGTTAAACAATGAAAGAACCGTTGAAGGCTTTGCAATTGTAACTTCTTCCTCCGGATGAATAGTTAGGTTTACACTTACTTTATGTCCGCCTTTGTCATAATTTCCAATAAAAGTTCCAATGTAAACTTCTTGATTGCTCAGGGCTGCCGTTAACTCCGAAACATCTTGTCTGTAATTTACTCGCTCTTCCCATATTTTATCCTTCAGCGTAATGGTATTGTATTGTTTAATTCCAAACGGAGTAAAAAAGCGCATTAATTCCAATAAAGGAGAATAGGTTTCGGTAGCTGCAATTCCTTGATACAACTTGCCATTTCCATTATCATAAATAGGTAATGCTTTTACACCATTTTGTAGTCCCTCAAAAAAGGACTTACTTTTTTGCATCGGAATAATAAATACCGAACCGGTTCGATCATATGCATCACCATTAGATTGCTCGGTAACATCAAGAAAAACCTGACTTCCTTTTGCAATGGCAGGAATAGAAATTTTACGCACTGCAATCGTTCCGTTGGCAAATCGCATAATGCTATCATTGGATTTTGATGCATCTGAAAAATTTATGATTTCCTCTTTAAATACCGGGATAGTGGTAAATCTGCTTTTCCATAATTCATCTCGATAAGTGAATAAATCCAAGACTTTTTCTGATTTTGAAACTTCCGGAAATTGTTTGGTTTTCTCCAGCTTGGAAGCTGTCACGATAAAGTTTCCGTTTCGGTTGGTTTCCAATACCAATCCTAAATTTTGTCCTAAAATTGAAGGTCCACCTTTTATGTTTAATTCATTGGTATACCAAATTTCAATAGTGTTGGAGTTGATTATGGTTTTTGCTTTTTTACAAGTATACCCAAGTATCTTTTTTACATCATCCAATAACTCAAAGTTTTGTTTTGTTATAGAAGTGCTATCTAAGGTTGTAATGAGTTTGTTTGATTTAAGTTTTGCCAACTGATTTACATTATTTGTTTTCCTATCAATTAAAGAAAATTCATAAGGATAAGTTGCCTTATTTTCAAGAATGAATTGCGAAGTAATCAGCGTCTGATTTGAATTCGAAAAAACAATTATCGGATCTTGATTTTCAATTAATTTTCCGTTGGAGCTTTTTGTGTAGGTAATTTTATAATTGACTTGGCCTAATACAGTAAATGTTATTAAACAAATGAATATGGTTAGTGTTTTTCTCATTTTATTGAAATTTAGATTACAAATATAAGAGTTGAAAATTTAGTAATGAAAATTTGTGTAATTCACTTTAATAAAGTAACTTAGAGAAAGTCTGCTATTAAAATATGAAGGAAGATTTTATTCACTATCTATGGAAGTACAAGAAGTTTAACTTCACAAATTTAAAAACTTCCGATGGAGATGATTTGACTATTCTGAATTCTGGGGATTATTTACAAAAAGAAGGCCCCGATTTTTTTAATGCCCAAATTAGAATATCCAATCAAAAGTGGGCTGGGAATATAGAAATTCACGTTAAATCATCCGATTGGTATTTGCACCACCATGAAAAGGATGCCAATTATAATAACGTAATTCTACATGTGGTTTGGATTCACGATGCACCGGTGTTTCGAAAGGATAATTCGGAAATTTCGGTTTTGGAAATTAAAAACTATGTTTCTTCCGATATTCAACATATTTATCAAGAGCTATCAGCTCAAAAATCGTGGATATATTGTGAGAACCAAATTAAGAATATCGATCCCTTTGTTTTTTCTAATTGGCAAGAACGTTTATTTTTGGATCGACTAGAAGAAAAAGCCTTGCCAGTTCAAGTTCTCCTAAATGAAACGCAGCAAGATTGGGAAGCCGTTTTATTCTGTATGTTGGCAAAGAATTTTGGCTTAAACACCAATGGCGATGCGTTTTATAAAATTGCAAAATCGCTTACCTTTTCATTAATCCAAAAAGAGGCTTTGGAAGTTATGTATTTGGAGGCGTTGTTATTTGGTCAAGCCAATATGATACCGGATTATGTAGAAGATACCTATCCAAAGGAGCTAAAATCTTGGTATGATTACTTGGCTATAAAATATAAATTAAATAAACCAGCACTTGAAAACATTCAGTTTTTTCAACACCGCCCCGATAATTTTCCAACCATTCGGTTAGCGCAATTGGCAATGCTGTATCATTTGCAACGAAATTTATTTTCTAAAATAATTGCAGCTAAAAATCTTACAGAATTACATTCTATTTTTGAATTGTCTGTAAATGGGTATTGGAAAACACATTACAATTTTGACAAACCAAGTCCCAATAAAGATAAATCGCTGTCTAAAGAATTTATTAATTTATTGATAATCAATACTATTATTCCTGTAAAATTTGCCTATGCTCAAAACCAAGGAAAAGAAAGTGCCGAAATCTTAATCGATTTATTAGCTACAATTCCTGCAGAGAAAAACAACATTATTGAAAAGTTTAGTATATTTGGGATTAAATCAAAAAATGCCTTTCAAACGCAAGCCTTAATACAATTAAAAAATAATTATTGTAATTCCAAAAAATGCTTGAATTGTGCAATAGGTTTGGACTTGTTAAAAATAAAAAATGATTAATTCGATTCGATATTTTTTTGAAAAACATGGCTTTCATGTGTCGTCACGATTGGCAGATAAGCTTGGTATGCGCGCCAATAGTGTTCGTTTGTTTTTTATTTACATTTCGTTTGTTACCGTAGGGTTGGGTTTTGGAATTTATTTAACCCTAGCTTTTTGGATTAAATTAAAAGACTTGATTCGTGCGAAACGCTCTTCTGTTTTTGATTTGTAGGTATTGGAATCTTCTTCTCCCATAAAATCCCTCTTTTATTTTTCGAAAGGCCAGCGAACCGGAGTCCTCGTTTTGTTTTTTATAATTGTCATATTGCAATTGCTTTATTCTTTTGTTGATTTTAATGAATCACATAGTTTATCTGTAGAAGAAAAACAATGGATTTCATTGCAAAAGGATTTACTAACAACCAAAGATAGATATACATCACATTATAAAGTATATCCGTTTAACCCAAATTTCATTTCCGACGAAAAAGCCTACCGCTTCGGAATGACTTTGGAACAAATTCAACGACTGCGTGATTTTCGCAAACAAGGAAAATTTGCCAATTCAGCAAAAGAATTTCAACATGTTACTGGGGTTTCGGATTCCGTATTAAAAGTTATGGCGCATCAGTTTAAATTTCCAGATTGGGTAACCAATCCTTCAACCTCTAGTTATTCAAAATCGAATTGGAAAGAGTTTCCAAAAAAACAAGCAATTGCAATCTTGGATATTAATCAAGCGACTAAAGAAGATTTAATGAAGGTAGTTGGAATAGGTGATGCCATTTCTGATCGAATAATAAAGCAAAAAGAGCTGCTGGGCGGTTTTGTTTCTATGGATCAAATGACTGAAATCTGGGGTTTATCTCCCGAAGTTATTTATGATTTGAATAAATATTTTGTGATAAAATCAAATCCTAATATTAAGAAAATCAACATTAATTCGGCTTCAATCAAAGAATTAGGTCAGTTTTATTATTTTAGATATCCCCTTTCTAAAAACATTGTAACTTATAGAAGCATGAATGGCACAATAAAAATTGAGGATTTGTCAAATATTAAAGGTTTTCCTTTGGATAAAATCAAAATAATTGCTTTATATTTGGAATTCTAAAAAGTTACACTATTAAAGCCCTACTTATGAATTCGTCATACTTTACAGAAGAGCATGAATTATTTAGACAAAGTTTAAAAGATTTTCTGCAAAAAGAAGTAGTTCCGCATATTGAAAAATGGGAAAAAACTGGCACAATCGAACGTTTTATTTGGAAAAAATTTGGTGAAATGGGCTTCTTCGGAATTGCTTATCCAGAGGCTTACGGCGGAATGAATTTAGATTTATTTTATACCGTAGTTTTCTTAGAAGAACTTCAAAAAATAAAATCTTCAGGTTTTGCCGCTGCTATGTGGGCGCATGCTTACCTGGCAATGACGCACTTAAATGCTGAGGGAAATGAGAGAATAAAACAAGATTATTTAGCGCCAAGTATTTCAGGAGATAAAATTGGAGCGCTTTGCATTACAGAGCCTTTTGGAGGAAGTGATGTAGCAGGCATGCGAACAACAGCTGTGAAAAAAGGCAATAAATACATTCTAAACGGTTCAAAAACATTTATTACGAATGGTGTTTATGCTGATTATTATGTTGTGGCTGCAAAAACAAGTCCGGAACTTGGAAATAAAGGAATTAGTATTTTCTTAATGGATACCAATTTAGATGGGGTTTCTGCAACAAAATTAGATAAATTAGGATGGAGAGCTTCCGATACTGCAGAGATTGCTTTTGATAATGTAGAAATTCCAGAAGAAAATTTAATGGGTGAGGAAGGAAAAGGTTTTCCTTATATCATGCAGCATTTTGCATTGGAACGATTAATCATGGCGGTTAATGCACATGCACGATCAGAATATGCTTTAGAGTACACTATAGATTATATGTCGCAAAGAGAAGCATTCGGAACTAAAATTAATAAGTTTCAGGCACTTCGACATACTATGGTTGAGCACGCTACAGAAGTAGAACACTGCAAAATATTTAATTATGCTGCTGTGGCGCGATTAAATAAAGGAGAATATGTAGTGAAAGAAGCTACTATGGCGAAACTAAAATCTACCAAAGTTGCTGATGAAACTATTTATAGTTGCCTTCAAATGCTTGGAGGATATGGTTATATGGAAGAATATCCATTAGCACGATTGTTAAGAGATAGTCGTCTAGGACCAATTGGCGGGGGAACTTCAGAAATTTTGAAAGAGATTTTATCTAAAATGATCATTGATAATCAAAATTATCAGCCTGCGGTGAAATAATTCACATTTTATAATTCTTAATTCAAAATAATTATTACATTTGCACCCTTAACGAGAGGAGGTGTCTATATTATGTTAATTATACCAATTAAAGACGGAGAAAATATCGATAGAGCATTAAAGCGCTATAAAAGAAAATTTGATAAAACAGGAACTGTTCGTCAGTTGCGTGCACGTCAAGCTTTCATTAAACCT
>CANGFO010000012.1 GCA_947453195.1 Flavobacteriaceae bacterium | reverse complement strand
TTGATTTTTAATTCATTGACTTTGTGTAGGTTGTTAAACAGAAAATTTCTTTACAAATGAAAACTATTTGCTAAATGTTACTCCCCTAGCCCTGATTGAAGTGAAAATCCTGGCTTGGCGAGAATATAAAGCTACTTTAAATCGATTCGCCAAGCGCCAAGACAGATTGTAACGAAAAGCAGGAAACCTGTTTGTAAAAAAGCAAGGAACTTTCGCTGCAAATAATAAGAAAAAGTATACTTTTGTTTTTCCAATTTTTATACCATGAAAAAACTACAAATGGTTGACTTGAAGAGTCAATATGATAAAATAAAAGATGAAGTAAACGCTTCTATACAGGAAGTTTTAGATACGAACACCTATATTAATGGACCTTTGGTTCACCAATTTCAAGATGATTTAGAAAAATATTTAGGAGTAAAACATGTTATTCCTTGTGCAAATGGAACCGATGCGTTGCAAATTGCCATGATGGGATTGGATTTAAAGCCCGGTGATGAAGTGATTACGGCCGACTTTACTTTTGCAGCTACCGTTGAAGTGATTGCGTTATTGCAATTGACTCCGGTATTAGTGGATGTAGATTTAAATAACATGAATATTTCGTTAGAGGGAATTCGCAGAGCGATTACCCCAAAAACGAAAGCGATTGTTCCGGTACATTTATTTGGTCGTGCAGCGAATATGGATGCAATTATGGAAATTGCAGCCGAGCATAACCTATATGTTATTGAAGATAACGCCCAAGCAATTGGCGCTAATTATTCCTCAAAAGACGGATCAAAAAAGAAAGTAGGTACCATTGGACATGTTGGAGCCACTTCGTTTTTTCCTTCTAAAAACTTAGGATGTTATGGTGATGGTGGTGCAATTTTTACCAACGATGACGCCTTAGCACACAAGTTAAGAGGTATTGTAAATCACGGAATGTATGAGCGCTACCACCATGATGTAGTTGGAGTTAATTCGCGTTTGGATAGTATTCAAGCGGGCGTATTAAAAGCAAAATTACCACATTTAGATACTTATAATAGTGCGCGTCAAGATGCTGCTAGAAAATACAGTTTGGCTTTAGGCATGAACCCAAATATCATTGCGCCAACCATTTGCGACACGTGTGATTGCCATGTTTTTCACCAATATGTAATTCGAATTACGAATGGTAAACGCGATGGACTATTAGCGCACTTGCAAGAAAAAGGAATTCCATGTGCTATTTATTATCCAATTCCGCTTCACAGCCAGAAGGCTTATGCAGACGCTAGATATAAAGAAGAAGATTTTCCGGTTACTAATAAATTATGTAAAGAAGTAATTGCATTACCAATGCATACCGAATTGGAAGACGATCAAATCAAATTTATTACAGACAGTATCTTAGAATATGTAAACTAATACAAAATGAAGATAGTAGTTACCGGAGGATTAGGTTTTATTGGCTCACATACTGTTGTAGAGTTGCAAAATGAGGGTTTTGATGTTATTGTAATTGACAACCTTTCTAACTCATCTGAAAGTGTTTTGGACGGGATTTTTAATATTACTGGAAAGCGTCCTGTTTTTGAAAAAATGGATTTACGAGATAAAGGATCTGTTCAACAGTTTTTCAAAAACCACCAAGATGTTTCAGGAGTTATTCATTTTGCTGCCTCCAAAGCAGTTGGAGAAAGTGTAGAAAATCCTTTGCTTTATTACGAGAACAACTTAAATTCCCTAGTATATATTTTGCAAGAACTAAAAGAATTGCCAAGTGCGAATTTTATATTTAGCTCTTCTTGTACGGTTTACGGTCAAGCCGAAAAGATGCCTATAACCGAGAATGCATCTATTCAAACAGCGATGTCTCCCTATGGAAACACGAAGCAAATTGGCGAAGAAATTATTCTTGATACTGCAAAAGTGACTCCTATTAATTCGATATTATTGCGTTATTTCAATCCGATTGGCGCGCATCCAAGTGCTGAAATTGGCGAATTACCAATTGGAGTTCCTCAAAATTTAGTTCCGTTTATAACTCAAACCGCCATTGGCTTACGTGAAAAATTATCGGTTTTTGGAAGTGACTACCCAACTCCTGATGGCACTGCTGTTCGTGATTATATTCATGTTGTAGATTTGGCGAAAGCCCATGTTATTGCATTAAAGCGTTTAATAAACAAGCAAAACATTGACAAAGTAGAAACATTCAATTTGGGAACCGGCACCGGAAGCTCCGTATTGGAAGTTATTCAAGCCTTTGAAAAAGTTTCAGGACAAAAATTAAATTATCGAATTGTAGGTAGAAGACAAGGAGACATAACCTCAGCTTATGCTAATACCGATAAAGCCAATTCTGTTTTAGGATGGAAAACCCAATTAAGTCTGGAGGATGCCTTGGCAAGTGCCTGGAAGTGGGAACAAAAAATAAGAAGTTAAGATAGCATTTATACTATCAATTTAATATATGAACCAAAAAACCGATTTTAAATTATTATTCTCTTTGATAATTGTCGGGGTAGTTTGGGGAACAACCTATTTAGGCATTCGTGTTGCAGTAGAAACAATTCCGCCTTGGTTTGTAACTTCAATTAGACACGGAATTGCTGCATTTTTTTCATTAGGAATTTTACTTTATCGAAAACAATTAACTTGGATTGGTTGGGACAATTTGAAATACCAACTAATTCCGTCCTTATTAATGATAGTAGTAGCTAATGGTTTTACTACCATTGCAGAACAAACAGTTCCTAGTGGATTGACATCTATAATGAGCGCATTATCACCAGTAACTATTTTTATTGGGAGTGTGCTATTTGGAATACAAAAACCAAGTTGGAAAGGACTGATTGGTACATTGCTAGGTTTTCTTGGAGTCGTTTTTATTTTCAGAAACGGACTTGAAGATTTATTAGATCCCAACTACAAAACTGGGATATTGTTTCTTAGTATTGCTATTTTATCCTGGTCCTACGGAACTATTTATTCCAAAAAACATACCCATAAATCAAATAATATTGCACTGAATTTATTCTACCAATTTTCTATATCTTCAATTATTCAATTCGGACTAGCATTAATTTTTTCTTCAGATACCGATGTTAGTTCGTGGAGTTCAAGAAGTATTATAGCACTTTTGTATTTAGCTTTTTTTGGCTCAGTATTAGCATTTTTCTGTTACCACTATGCTCTAAAGAGAGTTACGGCTATTCAAGTATCCATACTAAATTATGTAAATACAATAATTGCACTATTTTTAGGGTGGTTGTTACTTGATGAAGTGATTACAGCCGATTTTATAGTAGCTACAATATTAATTATTTTAGGTGTCTTCATTATCAACTATAAAAGACAAGAAATAATTCAGAAATAAAAAATCCTCACAATCTTTACATTGTGAGGATTTTCATTAATTTTTTGCAGCTTTTTCTTTTACTTTTCTAACACCTTCTTCCACTTTTTCAGCACTTTTTATAATAAGTTCCTTTGCTTTAATTTTAGTAGTATCAATAGCTTTTTCTGCTTCAACTTTAACAGTATCTATTGATTCTTTCACTTCAGCACCAACTGCTTGAGAAGCAACAATTACTTTTTCTTTGGTATCCTCTTTACAAGAAACAAATAAGATTGCAATTACTAGAGGTAGTAGAATATTTTTCATATTGAAATAATTTATATTCTAAAAATAAGCAAAATTAGTACCAAAAACAAAAATCCCCAGAAAATAATTCCTAGGGATTTAATATAAAATATTTCAATGCCTAATTAAGCATTAATAGTTACTACTTCTCTATCAATTTTATTTACCAATCCAACTAAAACTTTACCTGGTCCAACTTCGGTAAAGCTAGTTGCTCCATCAGCTATCATTTGCTGTACCGATTGCGTCCATTTAACAGGAGCTGTTAATTGAATGATAAGATTTTTCTTAATTTCTTCAGGATCTGAAACAGCATTTGCGGTTACATTTTGATATACTGGGCAAATAGGTTGTGAAAATTCGGTTGCTTCAATAGCCGCCGCAAGCTCTTCTCTTGCAGGTTCCATCATTGGTGAATGAAAAGCGCCACCAACTGGTAATATTAGCGCTCTCTTTGCACCCGCTTCTTTCATCTTTTCGCAAGCTAATTCAACCGCACTGTATTCTCCTGAAATTACTAATTGCCCCGGGCAATTATAATTTGCCGCAACAACTACGCCATCTATAGAAGTACAAATATCTTCTACAATATTATCGTCTAGGTTTAATACTGCAGCCATAGTTGAAGGGGTAATTTCGCATGCTTTTTGCATTGCCAAAGCTCTTTGCGAAACTAATTTTAATCCGTCTTCAAATGATAATGCACCATTAGCAACTAGTGCAGAAAATTCTCCTAAGGAATGTCCGGCAACCATTTCGGGTTTAAAATCTTCTAATGTTTTTGCTAATATTACCGAATGCAAGAAAACAGCTGGTTGGGTTACTTTGGTCTCTTTTAATTCTTCGGCAGTTCCTTCAAACATGATGTCGGTGATACGAAAACCAAGAATTTCATTTGCTTTTTCAAATAATTCTTTGGCTAAAGTCGAATTTTCGTACAACTCTTTACCCATTCCCGAAAATTGCGCTCCTTGACCTGGAAATATATATGCTTTCATTATTTTTATTTTAATTAATACACTGCAAAAATAGTAAATTCAATTAGAATTAATTTACAGACCCAATAATAAACTTTAGCAAAATCTTAACCCTCCGTTTAAACCATTTGTATTTAAATTTGTCAGATAGATAATTTCCATAAAAAATGAAAAAATATCAATTTCTTCTTCTTATCATTTTATTACTTTCCACTTTTTCAATACAATGCCAGGAAGTGAAATCCAAAAAATGGAAGTTTGCTTTCCAATTAGACAATAGATTTTCTAGTATTAGAAATAAGGACGTTACTGTATTTGGAGTTAAAGTAGGTTTTCAATATAAAAAATTAACCCGCATAGGCATTGGAAATTCTTTCCTAATTAACCCAATTTATATTGAATATTATAACAAAAAAGCAAAAGCGGAAGAGACTAATAAAATTAGTTTTTGGTATTTTAGTATTTACAATGATTGGATACTATTTAAAAATAAAAAGTGGGAATGCTTTGCAACAGAACAAATTGGCTTTGGAAAACCGAATTTCACCAAAGAAATCAATAATGACATTGTTAGTGATGTAGATGTCAACTTGTATATTAATGAAATTTCGGGGCAAGTAAACTATAAATTAACACCTTGGATAGGCTTGGGTACGGGCTTTGGTTATCGGAATTTATTAAATAAAAAATCGGCACTCAACACAACGTTTGATGCACCGATTTATATTGCTAAAATCATTATTTATCCGGAAACTTTCTTTAATAATTAATTTTCTTCAATAAAGTTTTTTGTTTTTAAAACGGCATTTTTTACCATTTCATAATTATTTACTTCAGCATTAGTTTCTTTATCGACCCAATTGATGGTAAAAGTAACTTCGGTTTGATTAAATGCTAATTCTTTAATATCATTATCTACGTACCCTTCGTATTTTGGATGATCAACTAATAAAAAGCGAACTTTATAGGGAACGAAGGTGATCTTTTCTTTTAAAATTGTAATGCCACTTTCTTGGGTAATTTTCATTTGTCGAATTACAAAATCATTCTTTTTTTCAATTATTTCAACATCGCTTACACCCGGAACGAAATTCTCGGGATTTTCAATTTTATATATTAAGTGCTCCCAAACTTTTTCTAAAGAAGCATTTACTGTTGTTGAAAATTGTACCATAACAATTGAAGATAATTACTGATTCATTGGAATTTCCATTAATAAGAATTTGGCATCTGTAGAAGCGGTAATATCCAATGTGGTGAAATCCCATATTCCGAGTCCGTCGCGTGTTTCTAATTCTTGACCATCAACCGTGATTTTGCCCGAAATTACAAAAACATACATTCCGTTTCCTTCTTTATTAATGGTATAGGTTTTAGCAAAATCTTTGTCAAAATCGGCTAAGAAAAACCAAGCATCTTGATAGATCCAAACCCCAGCATCGTCTGCATTAGGAGAAAGTATTTGAGCAAAATTATTTTTTTGTTCGGTATCATCTAAAGTAATTTGCTGGTAACGAGGCGTGACATTTCGATATTTTGGGAACACCCAAATTTGAAATAACTTAGTGTGTTGGTCTGCGTTTGGATTGAACTCACTGTGTTGTATTCCGGTACCGGCACTCATTACTTGAACGTCTCCAGTTTTAATCACTTCCGCATTACCCATACTGTCTTTGTGAGCCAAATCTCCCTCCAATGGAATGGTAATAATTTCCATGTTATCGTGCGGATGGGTTCCAAATCCCATTCCTGCTGCAACAGTATCATCGTTTAAAACGCGTAACATCCCAAACTGAATTCTTTCTGGATTGTACCAGCTTGCAAAACTAAAACTATGGTAAGCATTTAACCACCCATGGTCTGCATGACCTCTTGTATTGGCTTTATGTAAAACAGTATTTTTCATTTTAAATATTTATTTGATGCAAATTTACAATTACAAAATGGTTTTTCTTTCAACTTGGTTTTCTTTTTAAGCAAAAATTATTTCGGGAAATTAAATTTTAGAACTTGTATATTTGAAGTATTGAAGTTATTATTTATGAAAACTGAAAAAGAGAAAATGCTTGCTGGCGAAAATTACTTTGGCAACGATAAAGAACTTAGTATAGAAAGAGCCAAAGCCAAAAAATTATTACATAAATTGAATGTTACCGAGTATGCGATGAATAGCAATTCAAGAGCTATTCTTAAAGAACTATTACCAAATGCTCACAAGCGGTTGTATATTGAGCTTCCTTTTCATTGTGATTATGGTTACAACATTCATTTGGGCGAGAATGTTTATTTTAATGTGAATTGTGTAGTTCTCGATTCGACGAAAGTCACAATAGGATCAAATGTTCTTATTGGTCCTGGGGTTCATATTTACACCTCAACCCATCCGCTTGACGCTATAGAAAGAAGAGGGATGCAATTCTCTAAACCAGTTTCAATTGGAGATGATTGTTGGATTGGCGGTACTGTTGTGATTTGCCCAGGAGTAACAATAGGAAATGGATGTACTATTGGAGCCGGATCGGTAGTAACTAACGATATTCCGGATAATTCATTGGCAGTTGGAAATCCGGCAAAGGTAATTCGGAAATTAATCCCATAAAAAAACCTCAATAATTATTGAGGTTTTTTTATCTATTATTGTTTATATTTATTCCAATACTTCTTTAATTCTTCGCAATGCTTCAGTTAGTAATTCTTCACTAGTAGCATATGAAAAACGAATGCAATTTGGGTTACCAAAAGCATCTCCTGTTACGGTTGCAACATTAGCCTCAGCTAATAAATACATTGAAAAATCATCTGCATTATTAATTAGTTTTCCGCGTAACGTTTTACCAAAATAAGAAGAAACATCTGGAAAAACATAAAATGCACCTTCTGGAACATTTAATTTTAATCCTGGAATAGCATTAATTAATCCAACCACTAAATTTCTTCTGCTTTTAAAGGCAGCAACCATTTCATTTAACACACTTGGATCAGCATCTACAGCTGTAATTGTTGCGCGTTGCGCTATTGAATTTGCTCCCGAAGTTACTTGTCCTTGCATTTTAGTGCAAGCTTTAGCAATAAATTCTGGCGCTCCAATATATCCAATTCTCCATCCGGTCATTGCAAATGCCTTCGCAACTCCATTTACAGTAATTGTTTTTTCAAACATCCCAGGAATGGAAGCTATACTACAAAAGGTTCCTGAAAAATTAATGTGTTCGTAGATTTCGTCTGCTACCACATAGATGTTTGGATGTTTTTCTAATACTTTAGCTAAAGCGGTTAATTCTTCTCTACTGTAAACCGACCCACTAGGATTACAAGGAGAACTGTACCAAATCATTTTTGTTTTTGGAGTAATTGCGGCTTCTAATTGTTGTGGTGTAATCTTGAAATCACTTTCAACGGAAGTAGGTACTTCAACAGGAATTCCACCAGCCATTTTCACGATTTCAAAGTAAGAAACCCAATATGGAGCAGGTAAAATTACCTCATCTCCATCGTTAAGCATTACTTGAGCAATGTTATATAAAGATTGTTTGGCACCTGTAGAAACCACGATATTTGCTGGCTTGTAATCTAAATTGTTATCTCTTTTAAATTTTCTGCAAATGGCTTCTTTCAATTCTTGGTACCCATCTACAGGAGAATAAGTTGAATAATTTTCATCGATGGCTTTTTTAGCAGCTTCTTTAATGAAATCGGGGGTATTGAAATCGGGTTCACCCAAACTTAAACTAATAATATCTTTTCCTTGTGCTTTTAATTCTCTTGCTAGGGCAGCCATAGCAAGTGTTTGTGAAGTTGACAGGTTGTTAATTCTATCTGATAACGAATTGTTGTTCATTGTTGTGTTGGTTGTATATTTAAAGTGTTGTTTATGCTAATTGTGGATTTCGACCTAAATCTCTCAAATGTGTAAAATGCGAATAAATTGCAGCTCGAGTTGTTTTAAATTCGTAGTAAGGCAAATTACATTCTCTTGCTGTTTCTTTAACAAATTCGGCAATTTTATCGTAATGTATGTGACTAATATTTGGAAAAATATGGTGCTCTATTTGGTGATTTAAACCTCCGGTGTAGTAGTTTACTAACCAGTTTTTAGGAGCAAAATTGGCAGTAGTGTATAATTGATGCACTGCCCAAGTATTTTCTATTTCACCATTTTCATCTGGAATAGGATTAGCAGTTTCATTAACAACATGCGCCAATTGAAAGACCACACTTAAGATTACACCTGCAGTGTAATGCATTACCACAAATCCTAAAACTACTTTCCACCAAGTGATTCCAATAACCATTGGGATTACCAACCATATTGAGAAATAGATTACTTTGGTGATGATTAATGTTGTCCAATGAACTACTGGTTTTTTAAACTCTCCGTAGGATAAATTACGTTTTAAATAGCGTTTCATTTGAAGAAAATCAGTTGTGATTGCCCAATTAAAAGTCAATAAACCGTATAAGAAAACCGAATAATATTGTTGGAATTTATGGTGTTTGTACCATTTAGCCTCTTTAGTAAAACGCAATATTCTTCCTGCTTCTAGATCTTCATCATGACCAAGAATATTAGTATATGTGTGGTGTAATACGTTGTGTTGAACTTGCCAATTGTATACGTTTCCGGCAAGGATATAAATACTACCTCCCATAAATTTATTTACCCATGATTTACTGGAATATGCTCCGTGGTTTCCATCGTGCATCACATTCATTCCTACTCCTGCCATTCCTACTCCTATTACTACATTTAACAATAAATAGTTCCAAAACGGCATATCCATAGCTAATAAAAAAAAGTAGGGAGTTAGAAAAATAGAAAACATAACAATTGTTTTTAAGTGCAATTTCCAGTTTCCGGTTTTTTCTAAATTATTATCTTTAAAGTAATCGTTTACTTTTTTATTTAGTGTTCTAAAAAATTTAAGATTGTCATTTTTAGAAAATATAGGTGCGTTGGTATCCATGATTTTGAAATTCAAAAGTTTGTACAAATGTAATTATTATAATTTTTTTAAACTCACAATCAAGTCATAATTATTAACTAATTATACTATTTTTGCCTAAAATGAAATATATGGAGTCAATTATAAAACAATTCCCAAAACTTACAGAAAATCAGCTACATCAATTTGAAAAACTTCAAGATTTATATCAAGATTGGAATTCGAAAATTAATGTCATTTCGAGAAAAGATATTGACGAATTGTATACGCGACATGTATTGCATTCCTTAGGAATTGCGAAAGTAATTACGTTTAAGCCAAATACTAAAATTTTGGATGTGGGCACCGGCGGTGGATTTCCTGGAATTCCGTTAGCAATATTATTTCCGGAAGTCGATTTTTACTTGATCGATATTATTGGAAAAAAAATAAAAGTAGTTAACGAAGTGGCTTCTGCACTAGGACTTAAAAATGTAAAAGCCGAACAAATGCGCGCTGAGAATGTAAAGCAAGACTTTGACTTTATAGTGAGTAGAGCCGTTACCAACATGCCTGATTTTGTATCTTGGGTATCAGGTAAAATTAAAAAAACAGCTGCTAACGATTTGTCAAACGGTATATTGTATTTAAAAGGCGGCGACTTAACCGAAGAGTTGAAAAACTTTCCAAAAGCAACTCAATACAATTTATCCGATTTCTTTAAAGAAGAATTTTTTGAAACTAAAAAAGTAGTACACTTACCCTTAAAATAAAAAAAGCCCTAACAATTGTTAGGGCTTTTTAATTCAATTTAACTCGGATTATCCTTTCACAATTTTCTTAGTAACACTACCGTTTTCATTTTGAATTGTAATCAAATATACCCCATTTGATAAGGAAACCGGAATTTCTAAACTTCCGTTTATGGTTTCGTTTAATACAGAAAAAATGGTTTTTCCTAACACATCTGTAATGGTTATCGACGCATTTTCAATGCTGTAAGAAGTATTGATTTGCACCGAATTTTTTACTGGATTACTAATCCACAAACTTGTTAATGCCGTGTTTTGAGTTGTTGCCAAAGGGATAATAATTTCACTTAAAGCATAGGCAACATTGGTATCCGTTAAAGTCACGTGGTTTTCATTTGCCGTAGGCACAGAAGATGTAATAAATGGAGTGACCGATGTTGAAGTAATTGGAGCATATAAATTGGTTGAATTAGAAACAGCCATCGAACTCCACACCGGAATAAAATCAAAATAAGATATTGTCAAATTATTCAAGAACTCGGTTAATATTGCATTACCTGTTGCAATTGAAGCGATGGAATTCATATCAAATTTTCCTCCTGGCGCCGTATCAAGTCCATCTGTATAACTTGGAGCCATTGATTTTGCAAAACTTTCGTAACCTGTAATCCAAAAAAGAATCCATTGCTGTCCTTTAAAATGACTTACTTCTATAGCATTTTGAGCTATAGATGGGGTGTAATTCAAATTGATAATAGCTCGTTGCGTACTAGAAATATTAAATGTATGATTCATAACTACCATTCCTGGGGTTCCTGTCATGGCGCTGTTTCCGGCTCCATTAGCAATGGCAACATTTCTTGTTGTTGTAGGAAATCCCATAGTATTTAATTCAGTTTGGAAGGCATTTCTAAAATTAGGACATCCAATGGGTTGCAAAGCAGCATTAGGAGTAGTTAAAAATTCATACGTATTTGACGGAGCCGTTAAAGAAGAATTTAAATGACCTTCAAACTGATCAATTAACATTTCTCTACCTGCAGGACTTTTTAGCATTCCATTTACAAGTCCTTGAAGGGATACATCACCTACTGGGCCAAATCCCATATAATTGAATAAATGTTGGTAGCCTATTGGCACATTTGCCCCTTTGTGCGGCGCATCAAATGAAATATACAAACGGGTATCGTGATTTAAACTATGTTGCTCCATATAGCGCAAAGCATACCTTGAAATTAATCCGCCCATACTTGGTCCGATCACAACATTCTTTGCAGTTCCTACTTTTTGAGCATTGATTTGATTTATTAATTCAACCAAAATCATCGCATTTCTTTGAATATAATCTACACCTCCATCAACTGAAGTGGTAGTTCCCGTTCTTGTGTAAGTTGGAAAATTTAAAATGATAACATCATAGCCTTGCGCACGAACCATATCGCCAAGATTTTGTCCTGAAGTTCCATAATTTAATAGCGAATAAATTCCCGTAATATTTCTTGCATCACCTGGATCAAATCCATCTAATAATATAATTGGCTTGTCTAATATTCCGTCTACGGTATCTGGAAAAATTTGGTATTCTCCTTGACCCAAAAATGCTTGCGTTTCATCATAACCTTGGTAAGGAATAGTGGCGGTGATGGTGTTTATGACGTTGGGATTTAGGGCTTGGCCATTTTTTTTGGAATCTGAAACATCTTGTGAATCAATTTCTAATGAAATACTTTCATTAATAACTTCTCCTGTTGAAAGAGTAATTTTAAACTGAATTAGTTGCTTTCCATTTTCTTCAAATTTCAATTGAAAAACTTGATCTGAAATTACATTTTCCCAGGTTTCATTTGACGAATTATATACCAATACAGAAGTTATTTTTTTATTGGTTGTATTAAAAATCAAATTGCTTTTAAGGATAAAATCAACTGCGCTCGTTTTAACTTTAGGCAATAAAGCCCCAAGAACCGCAATACTATGTTGGTTGAATGGAGATGCTATTCCGGATTTTAATTCCATTTGATTATTGGAATTTAAAAAAACATTTTTATTGTCTAGTTCGGATTTTTTTATGCTTTCAAAATCTGAAATCAAAACAGCCAACGGAATTTGTTTTTGAGCAAAACCACTATCCCCTGCCGCTTTTAATGCATCTAATTTTGGTAATCTTTGATTGAAATCAGCACGCTGTAATTCGTGATATACTTGTAAAAAGTTGTTGGTGGTAATTCCTTTAAAATTAAAGTTAGTAGCATTTGAAATGTTATATACTCTGTCATAAAGTATATTCGTTTGGATTTTATCCTTTAATAAATCGTATGCTTTATCTTGGCTAAAGCACAAAACAGAAAACAAAAAAAATGCGATTAAAGTAATTCTCAACTTCATAATTGTTATATTTTAAAAAAAAACGAATATACAATTTTTTACTATTTTAGAAAATAAAAAAGCTCAAACATTTCTGATTGAGCTTATTACAATATGCATTAAAATTTATTCTCCTAAAAATGGATAACGGTAATCCTCTGGAGTTACAAAAGTTTCTTTGATTGTTCTTGGGGAAACCCAACGCAATAAATTTTGCATGGATCCGGCTTTATCATTCGTTCCAGAAGCTCTAGCGCCACCAAATGGCTGCATTCCTACTACGGCTCCGGTTGGCTTATCGTTAATGTAAAAGTTTCCTGCCGCATTTTGCAACGCAGTAGTTGCCTCTACAATTGCATATCTGTCCTGACTGAAAATAGCTCCGGTTAAGGCATATTCAGAAGTTTCATCAACTAGTTTTAACGTTTCTTGCCATTTTGCATCCTCATACACATAGATGGTAATAACCGGGCCAAAAAGTTCGGTTTCCATGGTTGCATATTTCGGATTGGTAGTAACAATAACCGTTGGTTCAATGAAATATCCTTTTGATTTATCATAGTTTCCACCAAGTATAATTTCTGCGTCAGTATCTTTTTTAGCTTGATCTATAAAGCCAGCTAATTTATTAAAAGACCCTTCATGAATCACTGCAGTGATAAAGTTTCCAAAATCTTCTGGAGACCCCATTTTCATAGTATTCACATCAGTAATTAATTGCGCTTTTACTGCTGGCCACAAGCTTTGTGGGATGTAAGCTCTTGACGCTGCCGAACACTTTTGCCCTTGAAATTCAAAAGCCCCACGGGTAATTCCAGTAACGACTTGTTTTACATTGGCTGATGGATGTGCTACAATAAAATCTTTTCCGCCTGTTTCTCCAACAATTTTTGGATAGGTTTTATAGGTATGGATGTTGTTTCCGATTTTTTTCCAAATTTCTTTGAATATAAAAGTTGATCCTGTGTAATGCACTCCAGCAAAATCTGGGCTTGCTAATACGGTGTCGGTAATCATTACTGGATCTCCAAATACTACATTGATAACCCCATCTGGAACTCCTGCTTCTTTGAATATATCAATAATGATTTTAGCAGAGAAAACTTGACTGTCACTAGGTTTCCAAACCACGGTATTCCCCATTAAGGCAGCACTTGCAGGCAAGTTAGCAGCGATAGCTGTAAAGTTAAACGGAGTAATTGCATATACAAAACCTTCAAGTGGACGGTACTCCACTCGATTCCAGATGTCGGAAACCGATTTTGGCTGGTCGTTATATATTTGGGTCATGAATTCTACGTTGTAACGCAAGAAGTCAATTAGCTCACATGATGCATCAATTTCTGCTTGAAAAATAGTTTTTGACTGCGCAATCATAGTTGCTGCATTAATTCGTGCTCTGTAAGGACCGGCAATTAATTCGGCTGCTTTTAAGAAAATAGCTGCACGGTGTTCCCATGGCATTTGCGACCAAGTTTTTCTTGCTTCTAATGCTGCTGCGATGGCATCATCTATATGTTTTTTTTCTGCGACATGGTAGGTTCCTACTATATGTTGGTGGTCGTGAGGAGCCGACATATTTTGGGTATTTCCGGTTCGCACTTGCTCTGAACCAATGTACATAGGCACATCGATACTTTCATTCCACATTTTTTTGTAGGCTGCTAATACGGCTGCTTTCTCTGGAGAGTTTGGAGCATATGATTTTACGGGTTCGTTTACCGCTTTTGGTACGTGATAAAATCCTTTTGACATAATATATATTGTTTGATTTTTAGACTCTAAGATAATTTATTATTCGTAAATATTCAATTTGTAACAAAAGTACAAAGGTTTTTTTGAATTTTTAACAAGAAATAGCATTTAACTTTGTAACACTTTACTTACCCTAGCCCAGATAGAAATGGAAAGCTTTACGAGGGAAAAGCTATTTTTTATTGTCTAAAAACTGCGACCTTGGGAGCACGTTTTTGGGTTTATAAAAAAAGATTTTTTCAAGTAAACTTGGAATGGATAGCTGGATTAGCTTCTAATTTAAAGCATAAGGAGCACTTAAACGAAATGCAGGAACAACCACTCGGAAATTTCTTGTAGTGGTGAAATTAATCATATTAAAAAATCCTTTCATGGTGCCATGTGGCGAAGAAAGCAAGCAACCAGAAGAATAGGTATGCGACTCACCGGGCTTTAGCACTGGTTTTTTTCCGATTACGCCTTCACCATCTACAATTTCTAGATCATTTAAAGAATCAAATATTTCCCAATGGCGGGTTATTAACTGAACGGTGTCTTTGCTTGAATTTTCTATAGTGATTTCGTAGGAGAAAGCAAAATGCATTTTGTAGTTTTTGAAGTAAGTGCCTTCAAAACTAGTGTTTACCGATATTTTTATGCCTCTTGTAATTTGAGTAACCATAAACTATCTTTTTGTAAAGTTACAAAATTAATTAATTATTTCTGTAGAAGTTGCAATTCCTTTTCCGATTACTCTATCGTAACGCTGGTTGTTTTCACGATAGTAAATGATGGCGTGGTAGTTGTTTTCGGTTTGCCAAAAGTTACCATCAATGGCATTTTCAGCATCAATTTTTCCTTTTCCATCTCCAATAGAATAAGAGTAATTGGTAAATCCTTGCTTAATCATCATGGCCTTTTCATAAATGCCTTTTTTCTCATTGTAATCCATTTTGTTTTCATCGGTAAGCGCATAATTATTGAACATTCCGGTGACATAAATGTTTCTGTCTAAATAAAAAGCAGGCGCAGAAAGCGAGAAATAAATCCAAGCATAATCCGATTCTATTTCACTATTTTCGGCGTTGATATTGGTGATCAAAAAATTACCATTTATATCGGGCCAATAGGTGTATTGTTGCGAAGCTCGAGCATTATTAGTATATAAATAACAACTGTATAAGCCGCTATTAGAATCTACATGAGCAATGCTATTGGTAGCAGCTCTGATGTTTTTATTTTCAAAAAACAGGTATTCGTTTCCGGCCCAAAATTGGGTTTCGGCATCATACTTATAAATTAAATCATTTCCCATGGTGTACATGGGTTTAATATTTGAAATTGCATTATCAAAGCGGCCGTTTTGCATTAACAACACTTTGACATTCGTTAGCGGACTTTGAAAGGTTATTGCATTGGATTTGACGGCAAAATCTAAATTGTGTTTGTATTGCAAATTGGCATTGGTACGCGCTCTTTTTACTTGCATAGGCACAGCAACGAGATCCTCATAAATAATTACTTTTCTAGAAAATACCACTTCTCTATTCTCGTTTAAGATACTAATGATATAATTCCCGCTTACTTTAAGCTGGGTTAACTTATTAGGGAATGTAAGTTTGTAATGCGAATAAATTTGAAGTGCATTAAACGAATTGGAATACTCTTGAATTCGTTGTTCATCAAAACCACCTAAGTATTCATTTACCGATAATTGAGAAGGTTTCCAATCGTAATCACAATGGGTGATTTTATAATAATAATTGTCTTCAGTACCGTGCAAATCATCAAATTGCAATTGAAAAGTATCACCTAATAAAAACAAAGGCACCGCATTTTGTCCGTTTTGAACAAAGGAAACTGTTTTAATGTAAAAGGGAGGCAAGACTTCTTTTTCTTGAGAAAATGAAACCGTAGCACAAAAAAGTAATGAAATAAGTAGTAAATATTTTCTGAACATAAATTGATAATAATAAATGTAAAGATAACAATTATTATTATCTGCAATTAAGCAAGATGGATATTTTTATTTAAAACAAACCGGGATAATTTCCCCTTTTGCCAAACAATATTTTTCAACTAATTCAGGAGCTAATTTAGCCGTGTACTCTTCTTCAACTACTTGAAATCCGATACTTCTTAATTTGTCGAAATAATCTCTACCATACACACGAACATGATCGTATTGACCAAAGATTTTAGCGCGTTCTTTTTGGTCTACAATGGTATCATCAGAAAAAGTTGTTGCTCTTGATAACTCTTGCGGAATTTGAAAAACTCCCATTCCTCCTGGCTTTAAGACACGATACAATTCTTGCATGGCTTTGGTATCATCTGGAATGTGCTCTAAAACGTGGTTACAAAAAATAATATCGTAGCTATTATCTTCAAAAGGTAAATTACAAATATCTGCTTTTACATCTGCCAAAGGCGAAAGCAAATCGGTAGTAGTATACTCAATATTGGTTTGTTTTTTGAAACGTTTGTAAAACTCTTGCTCGGGAGCAAAATGCAAAACTTTTTTATTTTCTGTTGAGGTGAAAAAATCGGTTTCATTTTGCAAATACAACCATAATAAACGGTGTCTTTCTAGTGAAAGTGTGCTTGGTGAAAGTACATTATTTCGTTGGTTTCCATAACCATAAGGTAAAAACATGCTGAAACTTTTTCCGTCAATTGGATCTGTAAAACGATTTCCTTTTAACAAAAAAGCTAAAATTGGTCGCACCACAATGCTCAACCGAATTAATATTGGCCTTGGAATGGTATTTAAAATAAACTTGAATATTCTTTTCATCCTTAACTTAATGGGGTTCTACGAAATTCATCTTCTTCATTACTCACAATTCCTAGTGCGTCATAAATGTATTTAAAAGTAGATAAGATTTCTGGTTTTCCATCTATAATAGCCACATCGTGCTCAAAATGTGCGCTTGGTTTTCCGTCGGCAGTAAGGATAGTCCACCCGTCTTTTAACTGTTTGATGTTTTTAGTTCCCATGTTAATCATTGGTTCGATAGCTACTACCATACCTTCAATAAACATTTTCCCGCGACCTTTTTTTCCGTAATTTGGCATTTCGGGATCTTCGTGCATTTTTGTTCCAATACCGTGACCAACTAATTCTCTAACCACGCCATATCCATGCCCTTCACAATATTTTTGAATGGCATTTCCAACATCTTCTACTCTATTGCCTATACGAAATTCTTTAATTCCGATATACAAACTTTCTTTAGTAACCTGCAATAATTTTTTCACTTCGGGAGCCACTTCTCCAATTGCAAAACTATACGCATGATCTCCATAAAAACCATTTTTTAAAGCACCACAATCTACCGAAATAATATCGCCTTCTTCAAGTGGTTTATCATTTGGAATTCCATGAACTACCTGCGTATTTGGACTCACACATAAAGTATTTGGAAATCCATAAAGACCTAAAAATCCTGGCACAGCACCGTGATCTCTAATGCATTCTTCGGCAAGTTTGTCTAAATATAATGTGGTTACACCAGGCTTAATTACTTTTGCTATTTCGCCTAATGTTTTGGAAACAATCAGCGCGCTTTCACGCATCAATTCAATTTCTTCTCTAGTTTTTGGAATAATCATCTGCTTCTTTTGAGGCGGTAAAAATAGTGAAAAGTGTTCAGTTTTTGACCTTCCTTTATAGAAAATTTAAAACTCGTTTTATTCATTTTAGATACTATTATTAAATTTCACTCCGATATGAGTTTTGTCATATTTTTAGAACGTTTCAGAATTTAACTTTGCCTAAAATTTATTAGGTATGAGTAAATATGTAACCGCAGCCGATGCTGTAAAAGTTGTAAAATCAGGGGATCGAGTATATCTTCATGCTGCCGCTGCAGCGCCCACAATATTATCTAACGCTTTAACCGAAAGAGCTACGGAGTTGCGCGATGTAGAAATTTGCCACCTTCATGTAGAAGGCGAAGCACGCTATGCCAACCCCGAACTTGCAGCTAGCTTTCATGTGAATTCATTTTTTATTGGCGCCAATGTTCGGCATACCTTAAAAGCAGGTAACGGATCGTATACTCCGGTTTTTTTAAGTGAATTACCGCATTTGTTTCGCAAAAATGTATTACCTCTTGATGTGGCTTTCATTCATGTTTCACCACCCGACAAACACGGTTATTGTTCCCTTGGAGTTTCTGTAGAAGCCACGGTTGCAGCAATTGAAAATGCCAAAATTGTAGTGGCGCAAGTAAATCCTCAAATGCCGAGAACCTTTGGAGATGGAATTTTACATATTGATGAAATTGATTATTTGGTTGATGTAAATATGCCTATTTATGGCCACGAACCAGCACCTTTCACTGCCGAAGAAGAAAAAATAGGAAATTATATTGCTTCATTAATTGAAGATAAGAGCACCTTACAAATGGGGATTGGATCCATCCCGAATGCGGCTTTAAGTAAATTAATTCATCATAAAGATTTGGGTTTGCATACCGAAATGTTTTCGGATGGGGTGATTGATTTAATTGAAAATGACGTCATCAATTGCAACTACAAAGGCACTTTACGCGGCAGAGTTTTGGCTACTTTTTTAATGGGCTCCAAACGCTTATATGATTTTGTAAACGACAATCCGTTTATAGAAATGAAAGAATCATCTATGGTTAATGATACCGCAAGGATTCGTAAGAACCCAAAAATGGTTGCAATAAATTCGGCTATTGAAGTAGATTTAACGGGGCAAGTTTGTGCCGATTCTATTGGGCCACATATGTATTCTGGCGTGGGCGGCCAAATGGATTTCATACGAGGAGCGTCATTAAGTCCGGGAGGTAAAGCTATTATTGCACTGCCTTCAACTACTAAAAAAGGCGTGAGCCGAATTGTTCCTTTCCTAAAACAAGGCGCCGGAGTCGTTACTACTAGAGCGCACATTCATTACGTAATTACCGAATACGGCATTGCCGATTTATATGGGAAAACCCTGAAACAAAGGGCAGCCGAGTTGGTGAAAATTTCCCACCCCAACCATCAAGAAAGTATTGAAAAAGACTACTTCGAGCTATTAAATAAGATGTAATAATTATTCTACTTTTATTTATTTGCATAATAATTAAGAGTAAAGTTGTAAAAAAATTGATTTTACAGCACTAAATAGTACCTTTGCAGCTTATTTAAAAATACTATGAATAACATTGTAGCCATTGTTGGAAGACCAAATGTAGGAAAATCAACTCTTTTTAATAGGTTGATTAAACGAAGAGAAGCTATCGTGGATTCGGTTTCTGGAGTAACCAGAGATAGAAATTACGGAAAAAGTGAATGGAATGGAAAGGAATTTTCAGTTATTGATACGGGAGGATACATTAAAGGAAGCGATGATGTATTTGAAGAAGAAATTCGCAAGCAGGTAGAATTAGCTATTGACGAAGCCGATGTCATTATTTTTGTTGTTGATGTAGAGGAAGGCATTACCCCTATGGATGATGCGGTGGCAAAATTACTTCGAAAAGTAACCAAACCCGTTTTACTTGCCGTTAATAAAGTAGACAACGCCATGCGTGAAAAAGACGCAGTGGAATTTTATAATTTAGGTTTGGGCGAATATTATTCGTTTGCCAGTATTTCAGGAAGCGGAACCGGAGATTTATTAGATGCGCTAATTGATTCCTTTCCGGTAAAACCATTACCTACTCAAGAAGAAATTGAATTACCTCGATTTGCTGTGGTTGGTAGACCTAACGCAGGAAAATCTAGTTTCATCAATGCTTTAATTGGGCAAGATCGCTACATTGTTACCGATATTGCAGGAACTACCAGAGATTCTATTGATACTAAATTTGACCGTTTTGGATTTGAATTTAACCTTGTGGACACCGCAGGTATTCGTAGAAAAGCCAAAGTAAAAGAAGATTTAGAATTTTATTCGGTGATGCGTTCGGTTCGTGCCATTGAGCATTCTGATGTTTGTATTCTAATTATCGATGCCACGAGAGGATTTGAAGGACAGGACCAAAGTATTTTTTGGTTGGCCGAAAAAAACCGAAAAGGAGTTGTTATTTTAGTCAACAAATGGGACTTAGTCGAAAAAGACACCATGTCAACAAGAGACTATGAACTTAAAATTAGAGAAGAATTGCAACCTTTTACGGATGTGCCTATTTTATTCATTTCGGCCTTAACAAAACAACGTTTACTGAAAGCGCTTGAAGCAACAGTAAAAGTGCACGAAAATAGAAGTCAGCGTATCTCGACCTCAAAATTCAACGATTACATGTTGAAAATCATAGAAAATTTCCCACCACCAGCTATTAAAGGGAAGTATGTGAAGATAAAATATTGCATGCAGTTGCCAACGCCAACGCCTCAGTTTGTGTTTTTTGCCAACTTGCCGCAATATGTGAAAGAGCCCTACAAACGTTTTCTAGAAAATAAAATTCGAGAGCATTGGGATTTTTCGGGAGTGCCGATTGATATTTACTTGAGAGAAAAATAATTAGAAGCGAATGGCTTGGGATTTATCGGTAAACGAATTTCCTGCTGCTTTTCCAAAGCTCGCAAGCGAGGCTTTTTCCTTGCATCAGGGCTATTAAGCAAACCATTTATCACTATTTGATAATAATAAAGAAACAAAACTTAGCAACTTAGTTCCTTAGAACCTTAAAAAAATGCTAGACAAAAACATACAAATAGCAGTAGATAAAGGCGAAATGCTACCCTTAATGGAGGAGTTTTACACCATCCAAGGGGAAGGATATCATACGGGTACTGCCGCTTATTTCATTCGTATTGGTGGTTGCGACGTAGGCTGCCATTGGTGTGATGTTAAAGAAAGTTGGAATGCCGAATTGCACCCACCTACACCAACGGACCTTATTGTTGCAAACGCAAAAAAATATGCCGATACGGTAGTAATCACTGGAGGTGAACCCCTTACTTGGGACATGACTTTGCTTACCAATAAGCTAAAAGAGCAAGACCTTAAGGTACATATTGAAACTTCGGGCTGTTATGACGTTACAGGAACTTGGGATTGGTTTTGCTTATCTCCGAAGAAAAATAAATTACCAGTTGCAGGAGCTTATGCAATTGCAAACGAATTGAAAGTAATTATTTACAACAAACACGATTTCATATTTGCAGAGGAACAAGCCGAAAAAGTGAATCCAAACGCAATACTTTTCTTACAACCAGAATGGAGTAAAAAAGAAGAAATGACGCCACTCATTGTAGATTATGTAATGAAAAATCCGAAATGGAGGGTTTCGTTACAAACGCACAAATACCTTAATATTCCCTAATTAAAAGAATGAAAAAGTTAGTATTTCTATTTCTTTGTTTTGTTGCTTTTCAAAATGCAAAAGCGCAAACTGAACCCATAGCACCTGACACAACTGAGGACATTTCCGTTTACAATTCGGCGGGACTTGAAATTAAACCCGAGTTTAAAGGTGGTTACAATAAATTTTACGAATACATAGCCAAAAACTACCGAACTCCTGATGTTCCTGGCTTAAACGGACAATTAATGATTTCGTTTGTAGTAGAAAAAGACGGTTCTATAACCGATATTAAAGTTCTTAAAGACCTAGGATACGGAACTGGAGAAGAGGCCATTCGAATTTTAAAAAAATGTCCGAATTGGACCCCAGCGGAACAAAAAGGAAAAAAAGTTCGCTGCGCTTTTATGCTTCCATTACGGATTCAAACTCCTTAAAAAAACCCAAATTAATTTTGAAAAATACATTCAAAATTTTACTTTTATAAACTAATTAAAAAAAAACTAATAATGAAAAAATTAATTTTAACCTTCGGAATAGTTCTAGTAAGTCAATTTGGAATTGCACAAACCAATGCGGCGAAACCTGCTGCTGAATTAACTGCTGCTGCTCCTGTTGATGAAGCTTTCAAAAAAGATGTTGAAAAAGTAATTGAAATAAGTGGCGCTAGCGGACAATTAGCTTCAGCTAAAAAACAAATCTTAGGTATGATTCCTGAAGAAAAACATGCTGCATTCTTAGTAGAATTTGATGCTTTAACAGCTAAAGTTACTGAATCTACTGTAAAAATCTATATGGAAGAGTATACTAAAGAAGATATCAAAGCCATGTTAACTTTTTACAATAGTCCAGTTGGAAAGAAAATGGGTGCTAAAGCAGAAACTATTGCTACTAAATCTCAAGAAGAAATGATATCACTTCAAGGGGATATGCAAGCTTTAGTAATGAAGTACATGCAATAACTACTTGCAACTTTTAATAAAAAACCCAAACTATGTTTGGGTTTTTTATTTTAATACAATCGCGCTAAATAGTCAAAATGCGCACCTTCTGAAATCAGTTCACATTCCAATCCGTTGGCATGTGCTGCATTTTGTAACGTATTGTAATCTAAATACAACCAAGGAAAAGGTATTTCTGTTTCCTTTTTATAAAAAATCGTAAAGGTTAATTCGCCATAATAACCCTCGGCAGGAATCCATTTAGAACCGTCTTCGGCATCATCAAACATGTAAATAATATCCGAGGAATCAATCAATATTTGTCCATTTGGCGCAAGCAAACTTTTTAATTGCTTCAAATAAGTAGCCGTTGCTGCAAGTGTTCCAAAAATTCCGGTACCGTTCATTAATAACAAAATAGTATCAAACTTGTCATTTTCTAAATCCAAAACATTTTGAACTTTTGCATTTTTGACTCCACGCAATTCACACGCATTAATAGCGCTCGATGAAATATCAATTGCGGTTACCTCCAATCCTTTTTCCTGCAAATACAAACTGTGACTGCCGGCGCCACAACCCACATCTAGAATTTTGCCTTTTGCAAGTTGCAACGCTTTTTGTTCCAATTTGGGCATGGAATTAAAATCACGAAAAAGATAGGCCACTTCCATCTCATCGGCCTCCGAAATGTTGGTTTCGGTTAAGATATCTTCTGGTGAATTATTGGTTTGATAATCTAAAATGGCTTTACCAAAAAGGTCTTTCATAAAAAATTAGTTTAAGGTTTCAAGTTTCAAGTTTAAAATGTTATAATTTTGCGGCATAACTTGGATCCGTCAAATTGAAAAATATTTTAAACAATCTTCCTAAACTTGCCAAAGATAAGCATATCGAAAACAAAAAGTATTTTGATAAGCTGAAAAAGAAAGCACCCAAAAACTTGGACTATGTCATGCAAGATTTACACGATGCCGAATTTAAGCGCACCGATTGTTTAGATTGTGCCAATTGCTGTAAAACAACCGGGCCGCTTTTTACCTCGGCGGATATTGAACGTATTTCAAAACATTTCAAGCAAAAACCACAGCAATTTATTGATCAATATTTGCGCATTGACGAAGACAACGATTATGTTTTGCAAAGCGTTCCGTGTACTTTTTTAGAAGCAGATAATAAATGTTTTATTTATGAAGTGCGACCAAAAGCCTGTAGAGAATTCCCACACACCGACAGAAAAAAGTTCCAACAGATTGCAAATTTAACTTTAAAGAATGTGGAGATTTGCCCTGCTGCTTTCAATATTGTAGAGAAAATGAAAGAGAAATTGCCGTTGTAATTTTTTAATAGATTAAATACTTTTTTCTCATTTCCTTAAAATCATTCAACCCTTTTTCCCAAGATTTTCTGATTTCAGTTTCGGATAATCCACTTTCAATTTGTTGCTGCAATTTTTTTGTTCCGGCTAATTTGGTGAAGAATTCATTAAAGAATTTTGACTTATCAGCAGTTGAATTATAAGCTTTCAACAACCATTTTAATTCCAATTGTTTTACTTTTTCAATTTGGGTTAAATCTTCACCGTAACACAATTGATCTTTATAAACGGGTTCTTTAGCACCAAAATTTGGAATTGGTGTAAAGCTAAAATCACTTTTTGGCAAATAAGGAGAGCCGTAAATTTGGAATTGTTTTTCGGTGCCACGACCTACACTCACATTCGCACCTTCAAAAAGACACAAACTTGCATATAAATTCACCGCTTGTGAATTGGGTAAATTAGGCGATGGTTTTACAGGTAAATCATAAACCATTTCGCGTTTATAATTTAGGCAATGAATTACTTTTAAATCACATTGAATCCCACCTTTTAACCATTTTTCTCCGTTTATCATTCGGGCGTATTCCCCAATGGTCATGCCATGAAGCAAAGGAATTGGATGCATTCCAACAAAACTGGTGTATTCTTTTTCTAGCATTGGTCCATCCACAATAGCACCATTTGGGTTGGGTCTATCAAGTAGCATTAAAGTAATATTGTTTTCGGCGCAAGCCTCCATAATATAATGAAGCGTAGAAATGTAAGTGTAAAAACGTGCACCCACATCTTGCAAATCAAAAATCATGATGTCAATTCCTTCCAATTGTTCGGGTTTCGGTTTTTTGTTATTCCCATAAAGCGAAATAATAGGCAACCCCGTTTTGGTATCTTTTCCGTCTACCACATGTTCACCAGCATCGGCTGTGCCACGGAAACCATGCTCGGGAGCAAATATTTTTTGAACGGCTATTTTATTTGAAATTAAATAATCAACAATTGAAATATTGACATCTGCTTCATCCGCCTCCCCTCCGTCAAGCACAATCATTTTACCTTTTTTATGAAAGCCACCTGTTTGATTGGTAACGATACCTACTTTTTTATCTTTTAATAGTGGTAAATAAAAATCAGATCGCTCAGCACCAGTAATAATTGGATCATTAGAATTTGAAAAGTTATTTTTTGGAGTTCCACACGAAGCTGAAGCAAACAGGTAACAAACCAAAAGCAAAAAACTATTTATAAAATATTTCATAAAACTATTTTTAATCTGTGAAACCGGAATCGGTGCTGGCTAAAAACTTTGCGTATATTTGCTACAATTTCAAATTCAATTTCTTTGAACTTCGAGCATTTCATAGCCAAACGACTCCTTACTACTAAAGACCATAAAAGTAGTATTTCTGCGCCAATAATAAAAATTGCAATCACTGCAATTGCGTTGGGCATGATTATGATGATCGTTTCAATTGCAACCGGGATTGGATTACAACAAAAAATTCGTCAAAAAGTTGCTGCATTCAGTGGACACATTATTATTTCAAATTTCAATGGAAACGAATCGGATGTGAGCACGGAGCCTATTTCAATTCATCAAAAGTTTTATCCCAAATTTAAAAATATAGAAGGGATTCAACACGTTCAAGCTGTGGCAACCATGGGTGGAATTATTAGAACCGCAACCGATTTTGAAGGAATTATTTACAAAGGAGTTGGCAAAGATTTTGATTGGAACAACCTAAAAGAATATTTGGTTTCGGGTACGATTCCGAATCTAAAAGGGCAATTAAACAATGAAATTGTAATTTCTGAGTATTTAGCTAATCGTCTTAATTTAAAATTGGGTGCCAATTTCAACACCTTATTCATGAAGCAAAATGGGAATGGTTTACCCAACATCCGCCGATTTAAAATTGTAGGAATTTACAATTCGGGGATGCAAGAATTTGATTCTTCTTATATCTTGGGAGACATTCGCCACTTGCAAAGAATGAACAGATGGAGCCCTAACCAAGTGGGTTGTTTTGAAGTATTTATATCCGATTTTACACAAATAAAACAAAAAGGAGACGAAGTATATCAAGAAACTTCCTCGGTATTAAAATCGCAAACCATCGAAGAAAAATATTCCTATATTTTTGATTGGCTTAAACTTTTTGACTTTAATATTGTGGTCATTCTTATCATTATGATTGTAGTTTCAACGATTAATATGGTTGTCGCGTTATTAGTATTAATTTTAGAAAGAACCCAAATGATTGGAATTCTAAAATCGATGGGAGCCAATAATTGGAGCATCCGAAAAATATTTCTTTACAATGCGTTTTATTTGATTCTTCGCGGATTGTTTTGGGGAAATTTTATTGGAATTGGATTATTGGTAATTCAAAAATACTTTGGAGTCATAAAATTACCACCCGAAAATTACTACGTTACGGTTGCACCTGTTGATATTAATTTATTATTTATCGCTGCGCTAAACATTGGAACGGTTGTTGTTTGTTTGGTTGTTTTGTTAATTCCTTCGTATTTAATTACCAAAATTGTCCCAGCAAAAACCATTCGTTTTGATTAATGAAAAGTGAAAATTTCTAAACCTGTTTCAAAATAACTTAACTTAGCAACACAAATAAAACCAGATGCTTTTCCTATATAATCTTATTCTGTTATTTGCGTCCCAAGTGTTACAACTCTTGGCACTCTTTAATCCGAAAATGAAACTTTTTGTTGACGGAAGAAAAGGCGTTTTTGAGAGAATTAGAGAAAAAATAAACCCTTCAGATAAAACCATTTGGTTTCACGCGGCTTCCTTAGGGGAATACGAACAAGGCTTACCGGTTATTGAACAAATCAAAATAAAATATCCTGAACACAAAATTGTTGTCACTTTCTTTTCTCCTTCGGGATATGAAGTTCGAAAAAACAACACCACAGCCGATTTAACCATTTACTTGCCTCTGGACACCAAGCGCAATGCGCAATTATTTGTAGAATTGGTTCACCCCGAAATGGTGTTTTTTATTAAATATGAATTTTGGCCAAATTACCTTAACGAATTAAAAAAACGTGCTATAAAAACCTATTTGATTTCGGGAATATTTAGAAAAAACCAAGCGTTTTTTAAAGGATACGGGGGCTTTTATAGAAATGCACTCAACACATTTGATTACTTTTTTGTGCAAAATGAAAATTCAAAAAATCTGTTACAGAGTATTGGATTTACTAATGTAAAAATTTCTGGAGACACTCGTTTTGACCGAGTAGTTTCTATTTTAGAAAGAGACAATTCTTTAGATTTTATTGAACAATTTAAAGACCAAAAAACAACAATTGTTATAGGAAGTTCATGGCCAAAAGATGAAAGTTTATTGGTTAATTATATTAATTCTGCTTCCGCAGATTTGAAATTTATTATTGCGCCACATAACATTCATAAATCAGAAATCGATAAACTTCAAACGTTAATCACAAAAAAAACCATTTTGTTTTCTGAAAAAGAAAATCAGAATCTAAATGAATTTCAAGTTTTCATAATTGACACTATTGGAATATTAACCAAAATTTATTCTTATGCCGATATTGCTTATGTAGGAGGAGGATTTGGAAATCCGGGAGTGCATAACATTTTGGAACCTGCAACTTTTGGAGTTCCAATTGTAATTGGGCCAAATTATTCGCACTTTGCCGAAGCCACAGCTTTAGTGCATCAAGGAGGTTGTATTTCGATATCTAATATAAAGGAACTTCAAGATGCTCTGGATAATTTAATTTCCAACGAAGACATTCGACACGAAAAAGGACATATTTGCGATACTTTTGTTCAAATGAATAAAGGCGCCACGGTAACTATTTTGAATTCTATTAACTAATTTAAACAATATTGAATTATGAAAAATAAATTTAGTCTTATTGTATCGAAAGTTAAAGCATTACTTTTTAACTATCCGTTAGTTTTATTGATGTCGTTAGCAACCGTGATTGTAATTATTTACGGAATTGAAAGGGATTCAAGAGATGAAGAAGCCTATTTATTATTGCGTTTAGGGATGACTTTTGCATTAGGAATTTCTTCTCAATTTGCGTTAAAAATGTTGGCACAAAGAATTAAAAATGGATTGATTTGGCAAATGGCTGGAATCTTGTTCTTAGTTGGTTTTTTCTTTGTTTTTCCTAGTGAGGAGAAAAACTTCTCCGAAGTTTATGGGTTTATTATTGTGCCCACTTTTATACTTTCTCATCTATTGGTGGCCTTCATTTCATTTACCAAGAAAGAAAATGAAGAAGACAATTTTTGGCAATACAACAAAAACCTGTTCATTAATTTATTCCTTACCGCTGTTTTTACTGGTGTGTTAACAAGCGGGGTGCAACTGGCTATTTTAGCTGTTCAAGAGTTATTTAACTTTAATTTTGAAGGGAAAATTTACTTTGAAACTTTCGTAACCTTATCCATTTTTGGCAGCAGTTTTATCTTTTTACTTTTCAACGAATCGGGTTTAGACTATTTAGAAAAAGAAGGGTCGTATCCGGTGGTTTTAAAATTTTTTACCCAATTTATCTTAATTCCGCTATTGATTATTTATGTGGTGATCTTATATTTTTATTGCTTAAAAATCACCATTAACTGGGAATTGCCAAGAGGCTGGGTTTCTTATTTAGTACTTGCCTACTCTATTGTTGGAATTTTTGCGCTTTTATTGGTCCATCCATTACATAAAGAAAAAACAAAATCTTGGATTATCTTATTTAGCAAAATATTTTATTACACCTTGATTCCATTAATTGTATTGCTTTTTGTGGCTATTTTCACAAGAGTTTTGCAATATGGATATACCGAAGCCCGATACTTTGTATTGTTAATTTCGGTGTGGCTGACTGCGGTAGTTTTATATTTTATCTTTTTCAAAAAAGCAACTATTAAATTCATTCCGATTTCCTTATTTGCTTTTGGTGTATTTGCTTTAATTTTTCCCTATTTCAATGCATTTTCTGTTTCAAAAAGAAGTCAAGAAAATCAATTAAAACAAATCCTTATCGAAAACAAATTATTAGTTAATGGCTTAATTGATTTTAAAGCTCCAATTGTAGATTCGGTGAAAACCGAAGTAGAAAACAAATTTGAATTCCTAAGCGAAAGAATGGATAAAGTGTACCTAAAAACATTTTTAGATGCCAAAACAAAAACTTTAGTTGACAAAGACAAGTATTGGTATAATGGTTTGTTTAAAAATGTAAAATTTACTGATAAAGATTTGGATAATTATTTAAGAATTTACACCAACAAAAACACATATGCTGTTAATGGTTATGAGTATTATTTAAATAGTGAATATGGAGGAAATTTGGAAACTACAATTGGAAAAGATAAATTCACTATTACCTCCAATTTAAACCGTAAAGTTCCAACTTTTGAAATCAAGATAAATGAGGAAGTAAAAGATATCATGCCGCAAATTTTAACTTATTGCTCTAAATATAAATCGGCTTCTAAAGATGTTCAAGTTGATGATTTATCATTTACAGTTGACTTTAAAAACTATCAAATAAAAGCAATTATCAATTCTATTAATTGGTATAAAAAAGACAATACCTTCAGTTTTGAGGGAACAACCTATCTAGTAAAATCAAAATAAAAACCCTAATCCATGAAATTTTTAAAATTAGCACTCTTAGTATTTGTATTTCAAACCCAAGCGCAACAAGGCGGTATGTGGATTCCTTCTTTATTGAAAGGGATGAACGAAGCCGAAATGAAATCGTTGGGAATGAAAATTTCTGCTAAAGATATTTATGATGCCAACCAATCGAGCCTTAAAGATGCCGTTCCGCAATTTGATGGTGGATGTACTGCCGAAGTAATTTCGGATAAAGGTTTAATTTTAACCAACCACCATTGCGGATTTGACGCTATTCAAAACCATTCAACTGTTGAGCACGATTACCTTCGTGATGGCTTTTGGGCTTACAAAATGGAAGACGAATTAACCAATCCCAACATGACGGTGATGTTCGTAGTGCGAATAGAAGATGTAACTACCAAAGTTATGGAAGGCGTTGCAACGCTTGCTACAGAAGCTGAAAAGCAAAAGAAAATTCAAGATAATATTTCATCTTTAAGTAATTCTTTACCAAAAGAATCCTGGCAAGAGAATAAAATTAGAACCTTTTACGACGGAAACCAATACCTATTATTTGTAACCGAAACTTTTAAAGACATCCGTTTTGTAGGAGCTCCACCTAGCTCTATTGGTAAATTTGGCTCGGATACCGATAATTGGGTTTGGCCAAGACACACGGGAGACTTTTCATTGTTTAGAATTTATGCCGATAAAAACAACCATCCGGCAGCTTATTCTGCAGAAAATGTACCTTATAAACCTAAAAAATTCTTTCCAATTTCAACTTCTGGTGTGAAAGAAAACGACTTTACCATGGTGATGGGATATCCAGGAAGAACGCAAGAATACTTGCCTTCGGTAGCGGTGAATCAAATTGTTGAAACTTTAAATCCAGCCAAAATTGAAGTTCGTGATGCGGCGTTAAAAGTGCAAGATCGCTTTATGAGAAAAGACCAAGCAATCAAAATTCAATATGCTTCCAAATATGCTGGTGTTGCGAATTATTGGAAAAAATGGATGGGAGAAACCAAAGGATTGAAAAAAGCCAATGCCGTTGCAGCAAAGCAAAAATTTGAAAAACAATTCCAAGAAAAAGTAATACAGGCAGGAAAACAAGCCGAATACGGAACCTTACTTTCTGATTTTGAAAAAAATTATACTGAAATTAAAGACTATGCTTTGGCTAGAGATTACTTTACCGAAGTGGCTTTAAGAAATACCGAAATACTATCTGTTGGATACAAATTATACCAATTAGAACAATTGCTAGCTAGTAAAGGGGAGCAATCATTTAACGATAGAAAAAATACACTTTCTAAAGGAATTGATGATTTTTATAAAGATTACAATGCCGAAGTAGATAAAAATGTATTTGAGCAATTGATTCAATTATATGCTACTAAATCGCCAAAGCAATTTCTTCCAGAAAGTTTGCTAAATGCAGATGCTACAAAACTAACAAATGCTATCTTTTCTAATTCAAAACTAACTTCTTTGAACGCATTCAGACAATTATTAGAAGGAGATTCAAAAACAGTAATTGAAAAAATAAATAACGATAACGGATATCAATTAATTAAAGCCATGGCGGAAGCTTATACCTCAAAGGTAGCGCCAACTTATGATGCTTTAAATTTAAAGAATATAGCCACACAAAGAACTTACATGAAAGCCATCTTGGAATTGTTTCCAAATCAAAGAAACTTTCCTGATGCTAATAGTACTCTAAGAGTTACTTACGGAAAAGTAAAAGGATATGAGCCTAATGATGCCGTTTACTATGAGCCATTTACAACATTGGACGGAGTGATGGAAAAATATATTCCTGGAGATTATGAATTTGATGTACCTAAAAAATTAATCGAATTATACCAAACAAAAGATTACGGTACGTATGGTGTAAATGGTAAAATGCCGGTTTGCTTTATTGCAACCAACCACACTACAGGAGGAAATTCGGGTAGCCCTGCATTAGATGCTAACGGAAATTTAATTGGCCTGAATTTTGATAGAGTATGGGAAGGTACCATGAGCGATATTTTTTACTCTCCAGATATCTGTAGAAATATTATGGTAGATGCGCGTTATGTTTTATTTATTATTGATAAATACGCTGGTGCTCAAAACCTTATAAATGAATTAAAGCTCGTTCAAACTCCAAAAAAGAAATAAATTTAACATTTCTTTAAGTTTGGCATGAATATTGATAAGTAAAAAATGGAATTCAAGGAGAAATTTTTTAAAAAAGTGAAATAAAAGTTTTTTCAATTAAAAAAAATTATATCTTTGCTCCGAATTAATAATTAACCTTTTATATTAAATTAAGATGAAAAAAGTATTTTTAAGTTTAGCTGTTATCGCTGCATTAACTGTAGTATCTTGTAAACAATCAGAAAACACTGAAGCTGCTGCTGCTGACACAACTGCTGTTGACACTGCTGCTGTTGATACTGCTGCTGTAGCTGATACTGCAAAAGTTGACACAACTGCTGCTGCTACTGAAGCTGCTGCTCCAGCTGCTGAAGCTGCTGCACCTGCTGCACCTGCAAAAAAATAATTAGAACCAAGTTTCTAATTTAAAAATTAAAGCTCCGCAATGCGGAGCTTTTTTTATGCTTTATTTTAAGCAATCTTGCTTAAAGTCTTCGACAAGCTCAGACAGACAACTCTCATTAAATTGCATATTATCCAAATATATCTTCCGCTGGTGGAAATACATCTGCAGGAAAAGAAAAATCTAATATTTCAGAAATATGAAGTGATCGCGTAATCTCTGCAATTCCCTTTTCCATTAAAAATTGGGTGTTGTATTTTCTACTAACGGCAACTTCTTTTTCGCTTACAATTACTTTAAAGTACATCTTACCGTTTTTAGTCTTGAATCGCATAAAGAAAATCGAATCTACAGCCTTCTTTAACGCCTCGATTGCTTCTTCGCATTCAAACCGCAGCTCAAAATCTTCACTAATTAAAATGGCTTTACCTTTTCGCGAATTAAATTCATATTTATACGAACCATTTAGCCGCTTGGTAATTACAAAAGTACCCATACAGAAATACAAGTTTATTAAAACAAAAAAGCTCCAAACAATAAGTTTGAAGCTTTTAGTACTCCAAACACTACTAATGTCGAACCAATTCTTGGATGACATGAAGCTCTTGCATGATGCGAAAGTACTACTTAATATTAAAAATCCAATAAACATTATAACGCATTAAATCAAAAAATTAAAATCAACAACAGTTCAAAAAACTTCATAAATAAATGTTTTGAATAAATTAGAGATTAATTAACAATTGAATATTAATCAGAATTATTTATTAGTTTTTTCTATCTTTGAAAGAAATTAATTGAAAATAAAGATTTGTTTCTAAAAATAACTAACATGAAGATAAGCTCTATAATTGGTCTAATTGGAATATACTTTTTATCGATAATCGCATTTGCATTTACTGGATGGATTGGGTGGTTAGGAATAATTTTGATTTTATTGAAGAGCTTTAATGTAATACAATGGGCTTGGTGGATTGTTGCATTGCCATTCGAATATGGGTCTATTTATTGTTTATATATGACTATTGACGGAACTAAATATAAAGCAGGACTAAAAGATGCGGGAAAATATGCTAGAGGAACTTCATCTTATTTACAAGAAAAAGATGAAAGTTTTCAAATTCAAATTATCATTAAAGAAGGTGCAGAACATATTGGAGAGACAATTGATAGATTGTGTAACGAGCCAAGTCGTTTGAAATTTAATCAAGCTTTATTGGACGCTTCATTAGAACATTACTATCTTCTTCAGTTAGCAATGTTTGCAAACAAAAATGACAATCCTTATGATACTATAAAGAAATGGAAAGAAACAGGACTTAAACTTCCAGAAGAAGGGACACCCGAATTTTCATAATTAAAATAAGCACAAACGAATCCCTTTAACCATGTTTGAAATTGATAATATAGATAAAATTTTTGCTTATTTTGGCGTTGGATTTACCTCAATTACTATTGCATTTGGATTAATAAAATATCTTTCTAAAAACATATTTGAAAATTATTTACTTAAAAAGTTAGAAACACATAAAAGTAACTTGAACGATTAAATATTTCGTATCAAATCCAATTTTCTTCACTTCATACACAACGTGCTGAAATTATCAAAAGTCTTTATAATTATTTATATGAATACAAACTTATTGTTTTAGACTTTTTTAGTGGACAAATTGATAGTTCAGATTCTAAAAAGCATCTAGAATATATGTTGTTAACTTGGACAAAAAATGTTATAGAATTTAGTTAGATGTTTCATAAAAATAAAATCTTCTTTTCTATTTCACAAGTTGAATTAATAAATACGATTCAAAATGAAATGACTAAAATTAATTATTCAACTAAAGACTTTCTTAGCAAATTTCAAAAAGTAACTGAACAAATTAATGCAATTCAAACAAATACCGCTGAATTCGCCAGATTAAAAACAGAAAAGAATCCAATAGAACAATACGTAGATGGTGGCTTAGCATTACTTTCAAACCTAATTACCATTTATAACAAAAGTGATTATGAAAGAAAAAGAGCATTGATTGGTTCAATTTTTTCTGGTAAACTAGTCGTTTCCAAAACAGAATGTCGAACCACAGAAACGAACATGGTGATTGAGCTTTTTACTAGGAATTACGGGCAATTAGAAGGAATAAAAAAAGGGACAAACTCAGAAAATTCTGGTTTGTCCCCTTCAGTACTCAGAGCGGGACTTGAACCCGCACGAACATTGCTGTTCACTGGATTTTAAGTCCAGCGTGTCTACCAATTTCACCATCCGAGCGTTATGCTTTTCTACTGTTATATTTTAATTTTTAGAAAAAATTAATTAAATACAACACCATCCGAGCGAATACTTTTAAGTTAATTAAAACTATAAAAGTTATAGTTGGTTGAGCGAAAAACGGGGCTCGAACCCGCGACCTCGACCTTGGCAAGGTCGCGCTCTACCAACTGAGCTATTTTCGCATTATCAAATTTTATAGGAACATATACAACACTTCTACCGTATTGCGGATGCAAATGTAACACTAATATTGAATTATACAAACCTTTTTTCTAAAAAAATTCCTAAAATTCTAATGCCTTGAAAACCTATTCTTTACTTACCGCCAAGCATTCTTTTTAACTCATTCAGTTTCATTAATGCCTCCATAGGTGTTAAAGTATTTATATCTAAACCGAGTATGTCTTCTTTAATTTCTTCCAATAAAGGATCGTCCAAATTAAAAATACTCAATTGCATTTCATCTTTATTCGATTTAATGCCGTGTAATGCATCACTAGAATGGTCTTTCTCTAGTTTTTTTAATAATTTTTGTGCTTTCTGAATCACAATTTGTGGCATTCCAGCCATTTTAGCCACATGAATACCGAAGCTATGTGCACTCCCGCCTGGAACTAATTTACGGATAAACAACACGGTATCTTTTAATTCTTTTACAGAAACATTAAAATTATGTATTCGTGGCAATTGCTCACTCATTTCATTTAGCTCATGATAATGGGTTGCGAAAAGTGTTTTAGGTCGTGCAGGATTTTCGTGCAAAAATTCGGCGATAGCCCAAGCGATAGAAATTCCGTCGTAGGTGCTGGTTCCTCTTCCAATTTCATCAAGAAGCACCAAACTTCTATCGGAAATATTATTCAAAATTGAAGCCGTTTCGTTCATCTCGACCATAAAGGTAGATTCGCCCATCGAAATATTATCGCTTGCTCCCACTCTAGTGAATATTTTATCTACAACTCCCATTCGCAGGGCATCTGCCGGAACAAAACTTCCCATTTGCGCCAATAACACCAACAAGGCCGTTTGTCTCAAAATAGCCGATTTACCCGACATATTAGGACCTGTAATCATAATTAATTGTTGGGAATCTCTATCTAAAAACACATCATTCGCAATATAAGGCACTCCAACAGGCAGTTGCTTTTCAATTACAGGATGTCTTCCGTTTGTGATTTCCAACTCAAAACTATCGTCCATGACAGGGCAAACATATTTGTTTTCTTGCGCCAATTGCGCAAAAGAAGTTAAGCAATCCAACTGTGCTACTAAATTAGCATTCAATTGCACTGGCTTGATATAAGTAGCTATCCATTGCACCAATTGATCAAACAATTGCGTTTCGATTTGATGGGTTTTTTCTTCGGCACCTAGAATTTTAGATTCGTATTCTTTTAATTCTTCGGTAATGTATCGTTCAGCATTGACAAGGGTTTGCTTGCGAATCCATTCTGCTGGAACTTTATCTTTATGGGTATTTCTAACCTCAATATAATAACCAAAAACATTATTGAAAGATATTTTTAAAGAGGAAATTCCGGTCGCTTCCGATTCTCTTTTTTCTATACCTTCTAAAAATTCTTTACCCGAAAAAGCAATAGCACGCAATTCGTCTAATTCGGCATGAACTCCAGTAGCAATTGCATTTCCTTTTGCAATAGCAACCGGGGCATCGGGATTAAGTGTAGTTTTAATTTTTTCGCGAAGCAAATCACAGCTATGTAAACTATCTCCAATAACCCGAACAGCCTCTTGCGGACTTTTTAAAGCCAACTCTTTAATAGGAATAATAGCATCTAGTGAATCTTTTAAATAGATCACTTCGCGAGGCGAAACTTTACCCGTAGCTATTTTAGAAATCAATCGCTCCAAATCAGCTATTTGCTTGATTTGGTGTTGTATTTGATTTAAAATTTCTTGGTTTTCCAACAAATAAGACACCACTTCGTGACGGCCTCTTATTTTATCTAAATCCTTTAAAGGCAATGCCAACCAGCGTTTTAACAATCGGCCACCCATTGGCGAAAGCGTCTTGTCTATAACATCCAATAAGGTTACCGCATTGGGATTGTAACTATGGTATAATTCTAAATTACGGATCGTAAACCGGTCCATCCACACATACGCATCTTCTGCAATACGCTGAATATTAGTAATGTGCTGAATTTTATTGTGTTGCGTTTCTGATAAATAATATAAAATAGCACCCGATGAAATAATACCATCCATTAACTCTTCAACTCCAAATCCTTTTAGTGAATTGGTTTGAAAATGATTGGTTAGCGTTTCTAAGGCATAATCTTCTTTGTAAATCCAGTCTTCTAAATAAAACGCATTAAAATCTTCACCAAAGGCATCCTTAAATTGATTTTTATGATTTTTCTGAATTAATACTTCACTCGGGCTGAAATTTTGAAGCAATTTATCAATGTATTCTTCATTTCCTTGAGCTGTTAAAAATTCTCCGGTAGAAACATCCAAAAACGAAACTCCTAAGTTCTTTTTTCCAAAATACACGGAAGCTAAAAAATTATTTGATTTGGATTGCAACACCTCATCATTCATCGAAACACCCGGAGTGATTAATTCGGTTACACCGCGTTTCACAATGGTTTTAGTCATTTTTGGATCTTCTAGTTGATCGCAAATGGCCACGCGAAGTCCCGCTTTAACCAATTTAGGCAAATAGGTATTTATGGAATGGTGTGGAAACCCAGCTAAGGCAGTTTCAGTTTCAGATCCTGCACCTCTTTTTGTAAGTATTATTCCTAATATTTTAGATGCTCGAATGGCATCTTCTCCAAAAGTTTCATAAAAATCTCCTACTCGAAACAACAAACAAGCATCAGGATATTTCCTTTTGATCTCATTATATTGTTTCATTAACGGCGTTTCCTTTGGATTTTTTTCTTTAGAAGACAAGTTGAACTAATTTTTAATTAAGTGTACGAATTTAATTATTTCTATTCAAATATCACCCTTAGAAATAAATTTTAAAAATTAAGTTTTTTTTAAGATGTCCCTTTTGTTTTTTTATTAGATTTGCTTGTTAATTCTTTAATTCTAATAGAAAATGAAAAAAATTGTATTATTAGCTGCATTAGCTATATTCGGTGTAACTTCGGTTAACGCACAAAAAAATTCTAAAAAAGCTGCGGCTTCAAAAGTAGAAACTCCTAAAGTTGATGGTGCTGGAATGGTTTTCGAAAACGAAACTATTGACTACGGTACACTTCCTAAAAACGCGGAAGGAACTAGAGAATTCGTTTTAACTAACAATGGAAATAAACCATTGATAATAGAAAGTACTCAAGGTTCTTGCGGATGTACAGTTCCTACAAAACCTGAAAAACCAATTCAGCCAGGTGAAAAAGGTATTATTAAAGTTCACTATGCTACAGAAAGAGAAGGTCAATTTACTAAAACAGTAACTGTTAAATCTAACGCTGTTGGTCAAGAAACTAAAATCCTTACAATTAAAGGAACTATTTTACCAGCAACTCCAGCTCCAGCTACTGAAACTAAAAGCTAATATTTTTTATAAATATTTAAAAGCTTCCTGTAAAACGGAAGCTTTTTTTTTAACTAATAAGTAATGCGAAAATTAGAAAACAGTGAATTAGACCGTAAAACGGTTAGTGATTTTAAATTGGCCGACAAAACTCCTATTGTCCTAATCCTTGATGATATTAGAAGTTTGCATAATATTGGTTCGGTATTTCGAACTTCGGATGCTTTTTTAATCGAAAAGATTTACTTGTGCGGAATTACCGCTACGCCTCCTAACAAAGAAATTCATAAGACAGCTCTGGGCGCTACAGATACTGTAACATGGGAATATGCGAAAGATGTACTGGAAGTTATTGCCAAATTAAAAGCTGAAAACACAACCGTTTATGCAATTGAACAAGTTGAAAATGCGATCTTTCTAGATGATTTTCAACCTATAAAAGAAACTAAATATGCATTAGTTTTTGGAAACGAAGTATATGGAGTTTCGCAAGAAGCCATAAAAATGTGTGATGGCTGTATTGAAATTCCACAATTGGGAACCAAACATTCTTTAAATATTTCGGTAAGTGCTGGAATAGTAGTTTGGGATTTATTTCAAAAGATGAAAAATTTAAGCTAATTTCTTTTGAATTTCTTCTAAGACAAAAATATAATCTTCTTGATTTTTTACAAAATCACGTTCCGAAACATCTATAATCAAGACATTCAGATCTTTTTGGGTTTTAATATAATCCAAATAGCCATTATTGATTTTATCTAAATATTCGGCGGGGATTTCTTGCTCGTAACTTCTCCCTCTACGTTTAATATTTTGAAGCAATCGCTCTGTATTTTGATACAAATAAATATACAAATCGGGCTTTGGCATTTCTTTATAGATAATGTCAAATAAGGTTTTATACAACCTAAACTCATCTTCTGCCAGAGTTACTTTAGCAAAAATTAGGGATTTAAAAATGTGGTAATCGGCAACAATGAAATCTTTAAATAAATCAAATTGTGCTAAATCATCTGATATTTGTTGGTAGCGATCAGCTAAAAAAGACATCTCTAACGGAAAGGCGTACCGATTTTGATCTTTATAAAATTTAGGCAAAAAAGGATTGTCAGCAAAGCGTTCAAAAACCGTTTTGGCATTAAAATCTTCTGCAATTTTAGAAACCAAAGTAGTTTTTCCGGCTCCAATATTACCTTCGACTGCGATGTAATTAAAATTTTCTAAACTAATTTTAGAAAGTGGCGCACCAAGTGGTGCTATTTTAGTACAAGCTCCAGTATCGGTGCATTCTGTTAGTAATTCGGAAATTGATTTATTTGTAATTGGATGCATCCAATCGGAGACAATCTCTGAAAGTGGCAACAAAACAAATAGACGATTTTGCAACTGATTATGTGGGACTTCAAGCAATTCCAATTGCACCACCTCTTCGCCATAGGCAATGATATCAATATCAATTATTCGGGGCAAATAAGTTGAACTTTCCGTTCTAATTCTGCCTAACTTTTTTTCTAGCTTTAGAATTTTCTTAATTAATTTAACCGGAGTTAAATTAGTATGAACACTAACAGCGCAATTGTAAAAAGAGTCACTTTCAAATCCCCAAGAATCCGATTCATATAAAGAAGAAACCTTCACTACAGTTGCAACTTCATGATGTATTGAAGCAATAGCTTGCTTAATGTTTTCATGACGATTTCCTTGATTACTGCCTAAAGAAAGGATTACTTGTTGTTGCGAATTCATGTCTACAAAATAACTAAAAGAAATTCAGAATTAAAGTATATTTGTGCGTTCTGTTGATAACTATTTTGTTTTACTACTAATTGATTCTGTAACAAAAATCAACATCACGCAACTAATTGAAAAATTAAATATTATGAAGTTTTTAGGTAACGTATTGGCAACCATTGTAGGTTTGTTTGTTTTTTTTATGATTAGTTTTTTTGGACTCCTGTTAATTGGAGCGCTTTTCAGTAGCTCGGAAGATACGGTTACCGTTAAAGACAATTCCGTAATTGAATTGGATTTGTCTGAAATAAAATACGATTATGCAGGGAAAGTCAATTTTAAAGATTTCGATTACACCATGGCAGATCATAATGGATTATCGGATGTACTAAAAGCGATTGAATATGCTAAAACCGATGATAAGATTAAAGGAATTTCTATACTGAACTCGGTATCCGATTTAGGAATTGCGCAAACAAAAGCGCTTCGCGACCAACTGGAAGATTTTAAAAAATCGGGTAAATTTATTTATTCTTATGCCGATAGCTATTCCCAAAAAGAGTACTTTTTAAATTCAGTTGCCAACAAAATATATATTAATCCAATTGGCGATTTCGACTTTAAAGGATTGTCTGCAGAAATTATGTTCTTTAAAGATTTGGAAGACAAATCGGGATTAAAAATGGAAGTAATTCGCCACGGAAAATACAAAAGTGCGGTGGAACCTTTTTTAGAAAACAAAATGAGTGATGCCAATAGAGAGCAAACTACTCAATTATTGAATTCCATTTGGAATTCGATATTGGTAGATATAGCAAAAAGCAGAAAAGTTACCACCGAAAGACTGAATCAACTAGCAGACGGCTTATTAGCAAGAACACCCGAAATGGCGAAAAAAGAAAAATTGGTAGACATTATTGCTTATGAAGATGTATACCACAACGACATTAGAAAAGCACTTCAAGTAGGGTCTGACGAAGATTATAATACCGTTTCAATTTCAGACTATACCAATGAAGTAGCTACTTCAACGATAGATTTTTCTTCTAAAGATGTGATTGCGGTTATTTATGCACAGGGCGAAATTGGCAGCGGTGAAGGTGATGTAAATGTAATTGGAGAAGGATCTATGCGTCGTTCACTTCAAGAGGCTAGAAAAGATAAAAATGTAAAAGCAATTGTATTGCGAATTAATAGTCCGGGGGGTAATGCTTTAACTTCCGAATTGATTTGGAGAGAAATTGAAATTACTAAAAAAGTAAAACCTGTGGTTGTATCTATGGGAGATTATGCAGCTTCGGGTGGTTATTATATCGCATGTAATGCAAATAAAATATTTGCTGAAGCAAATACCATTACCGGATCCATAGGTGTTTTTGGTGTATTACCTAACTTTTCTGAAGCAGCTAAAAAAATTGGAATCTCAACGGAACTCGTAAAAACAAATTCCAACGCTGCAGAATACAGTCCTTTCAAACCATTAGACGAAAACTTCAGAGGATTTGCTCAAGAAGGGGTGGAAAGAATTTACGGTGTATTCTTACAAAGAGTTGCTGCAGGCAGAAAACTAACTACAGCAAAGGTTGATGCCATTGGACAAGGAAGAGTATGGAGTGGTCAAGATGCTCTAAGAATTGGACTTGTAGATAAAATTGGCGGTATGGATGAAGCGTTAAATGAAGCAGCTAAACTGGGTAAAACAACCCAATACAGAACTAAAAACTATCCAGAAATTGATAAAGAATTTGGAGATATTTTATCTCAATTTGGATTAGCACAAAGTAAAGAAAACATCATTAAAGAATCAATTGGAGCAGAAAATTATGAGGTGTTAAAACATGTAAAACAGATGACATCCCAAAAAGGAATGCAAGCTAGAATGGCTTACGAATTGAAAATAAAATAAACTTACAACACTAAAATACAAAAAATCCGTTTTACAAAAAAGCGGATTTTTTTTGTTCTATAAATAGTGAAATTTATAACACAATATTAACGATTAATTCGATTTTGTTTTTTAACTTTATGTATAAAGAATAAGAAAAATAGATTAGTAGATTATGGATAAGAAAATGGTATTTAAGAAAGTTTTAAAAATTAGTGGAATTGTTTTGTTGGTGCTATTTGTAGCGGCTTTTTCAGTTCCCTATTTATTTAAAGACAAGATACAAGAAAAAATAACAAAAGCACTTAATGACAATGTTGATGCTAAAATCACATTTAAAAATGCTGATTTAAGCTTGTTTTCTAGTTTTCCAAAAGCTACTATTTCAATCGAAAAATTAGCCGTAATAAATAAAGCTCCTTTTGAAGGAGATACCCTAGTAGCGTTTCAAGAACTGAATTTAAAAATGTCAGTAATGGAACTTTTTAATGATGCCAATGCTCCAATGAAAATTGAAGGTGTCGCATCAAAAAATGGATTAATAAACATTATTTTTAACAAAGAGGGTGTGGGTAATTATGACATTGCCTTGAAAAACAAGAAACAGGAAAGTGCCGATAAAAGCAAACCCTTAGCATTTAAAATAAACAATTACGAAGTTGAAAATTTTAAATTCAGATTCACCAATGAAGCTACTAAAATAAAAATGGAGTTGGACAGCATTAACCATTCGGGCTCTGGCGATTTCACAAACAATATTTTAGATTTAGACACCAAAACCACAGCCAAAGTTTCGATGCGCATGGACAAGATGAATTACATGAAAAATGTAGCCGTTTCATTAGATGCCGTTTTGGGAATGGACTTAGATAAAAGCAAATATACTTTTAAGGAAAACAAAGCAAAGATTAATGACTTGGAATTAGAGTTTAATGGATTTTTACAACTGGTTTCTACAGGACAGTTGTATGATATGAAATTTAAAACCCCTACTTCTTCATTCAAAAATTTCTTAGGATTAATTCCGGCAGCCTATCGAAGTAATATTGAAAATGTAAAAACTTCGGGCGATTTTACCGTGGTTGGTTTTGCCAAAGGTTTACTTTCAGATACTTCAGTTCCAAAATTTAAAATTGCAATTGCTTCTAACAATGCTTCCTTTCAATATCCCGATTTACCAAAGGCGGTTAAAAACATTATTATTGACACTAAAATCATCAACGAAACAGGTGTCATGAACGATACTTATGTGAATTTAGATAAGCTTTCTTTTTCTATTGATCGCGATGTTTTTAATGCAAAAGCAACCATAAAAAATGTGGCTACCAATGCATTGGTGAATGCTTCTCTTAAGGGTACCATCAACTTAGGTAATTTCTCAAAAGCTTATCCGGTCAAATTAAAAATTCCGCTTTCTGGAATATTAAAAGCAGATGTAACTACCAAATTTGATATGGCTTCTGTGGAAAAAAGTGATTATCAAAAAATCAATAATGCTGGATCCATGAGCCTAGCCGGATTTAAATATGTTGACGATGAAGGTAAGGCAATGACCATCAGCAGTGCTAAAATACAATTCAATCCAAGTCGTGTGAATCTTCAAGAGTTTAATGCAACAACCGGAAAAAGCGATATTAAAGCTACAGGTACACTAGATAATTTTTATGGATTTGTTTTCCGAAACCAAGAATTAAAAGGGAATTTCACCATGGCTTCCAATCAAATCGCTGTGTCTGATTTTATGACGGATGCCAAAACCAAAACCGATGAAAAGGCAACCAAAACAGCAATGAAAATTCCTTCCTTTTTAAACTGTACTTTAACTGCTAAAGCCAACACCGTACTGTATGATAATTTAACCTTGAAAAATTGTTCGGGGAAATTAGTAATTAAAGACCAAGCCGTTTCATTAGAGAATGTGAAAACAAATGTATTTGGAGGCCAAATTGATCTTAACGGGATGGTTTCTACAAAAGAGAAAATATCTAAGTTCAATATGAAATTAGGCATGGATCAAGTAGACATTACCCAAACTTTCACACAATTAGATATGTTTAAAAAAATTGCTCCAATCGCTGGAGTGATCACCGGAAAATTTAATTCCACAGTTAAGCTGTCTGGAGATTTAAACGATAAAGAAATCACCCCAAACTTAAATACACTTAACGGGGATTTATTAGGTCAAATGAGTGGAACTTCTATTAATCCTAATGGTTCGAACATCTTAAATACTATAAGCCAAAATCTGAAATTTATCGATTTGAAAAAATTGAATGTAAACGATGTGAAATTGGCTTTAGCATTCCAAGATGGAAAAGTAACTGTAAAACCATTTGACATTAAATACCAAGATATTAAGGTTACTGTTGCAGGAACACATGGTTTTGATCAAATAATGAATTATAATTTAAAATTTGATGTGCCTGCAAAATATTTAGGGAATGAAGCTGCAGGACTATTGGCAAAATTATCTCCTGGTGAAATTTCTAAATTGGAGAATATTCCGGTAAATGCAAACCTAACGGGAAGTTTTTCTAAACCAAAAGTCACCACCGATATTAAATCGGCAACAACTAATTTAGTGACTAGCATAGCCAAACAACAAAAGCAAAAATTGCTTTCACAAGGCTCAAGTGCTTTAGAAAATCTTATTAACAACAATACCAAATCGGGAGATACTACTAAAACTAAAAAAGTAGTCAATCAAGCTAAAGATTTATTGAATGGTTTGTTCAAAAAGAAAACACCTTAAGTGTCATTGCTTGGAACGAAGCAATCACATAAAGTATGAAACCAGGATTTATCTATATAGTAACCAATAAGTATAATAACACTTATTATATTGGAGTCACATCTAATTTACCAAACAGGATCTTGCAACATAAAGAGAAGAGATTTGAATATTCATTTTCAGCAAAATATAATCTTAACAAACTAGTTTATTTTGAACAGTTTCAAATGATAAGTGATGCAATTGCTCGAGAAAAACAATTAAAAGGAGGTTCAAGAGCTCAAAAAATCAATTTAATTCAAGGTTTAAACCCCAAGTGGAATGATTTATTTGAAGAGATAATTGACATCATGTCGATTTAGATTATTAGATTGCTTCGTTCCTCGCAATGACATAATCACTGTCATACAAATTTAACAATCATTACAAACTAATTTTTACAACATACCCTTCAAACGTGCGCACATTAAAAACGGTGCCGTCTTGAAAGATTAGATATTGCCCTTTTATCCCCATTAACTTTCCTGAAAAATTTGGGGTTTTATCTAAATTCAAACTGGTGACTTTTTTAGGAAATTCCAATACTGGAAAATGAAGATCATATAAATCTTCTTTTTCTGGATGGAAAAAGTCTTGAACTTCTTTTGGGATTATATATTTTAAATTGGCTCTTTCCTGAATCAAATCGGCATCAGGAACTTCATTTTTAAGCATTTTCTGCCAATTGGTTTTATCTGCAAAATGCTCTTTTAAGGCTACCTCTGTGATTCCTGCTAAATATCGATTTGGAACTTCAACAATGGGAATAGCTTGTACCGCCCCTTGATCAATCCATCGCGTTGGAACTTGCGTCTTTCTTGTTACACCTACTTTCACTTCACTTGACAAAGCCAAATACACAATGTGTGGCTGCAATTGAACTCTTTTTTCATATTCTAAATCTCTATCCTCAAGATCTAAGTGCGCGGTGCTTAACTCCGGTTTCATAATCCAATCGCCTGCAGCGGGACTGCTCATAAAACAATCGTAACAAAATCCTTGACGGAATATTTTCTTTTTTTTACCGCATTGCAAACATTGGTAGCCCAAAAAATTGATCTCAATATTCTTATCCAATAATTGATTCAAACTCAAAAAACTATTTTCAAAAACCAAATAATATTGAATTGGATTAGAATATTCTGTTTGCATTTTGGTTAAGACCCCTTCGTATATCATTGGTTAAAGTTTCAGATTTAAAGTTCCAAGTTCAACAAAAATTGTTATTTTTGGTAAAGTTATAATTCAAAACCGATAACTCATAACTGATACCTAAAAAAATGCCATTTCCAATAATTAATTCTATAGCGACTTGGGTATTAAAACAGCGCATCCATCAAATTGAGCTGTTTTTAAAATATCCTAATGAGGTACAGGAAGAATTATTGATGAATTTAATACGGAAATCAGAAGATACAGAACTTGGCAAAGAAAAAGATTTTGAATCGATAAAAAATTATAAAACTTTTTGCGAAAGGGTTCCGGTTTCCACCTACGAAGAATTAGAACCGCTTATAGAACGAACGCGAAAAGGAGAACAAAATGTTTTTTGGTCTGAACCAATAAAATGGTTTGCCAAATCGAGTGGAACCACAAATGCGAAAAGTAAATTTATTCCGGTAAGTGAAAGTGCATTAGAAGATTGCCATTATAAAGGAAGCAAAGATTTGTTGTGTATGTATTTAAACAACAACGAAAACTCGGAAATGTTTTTAGGTAAGAGTTTACGCCTTGGTGGAAGTTCGCAGATTTATGAAAATAACAACTCTTCATTTGGTGATTTATCGGCAATATTGATTGAAAACATGCCGATGTGGGCCGAATTTAGTAGCACACCTAGCAATAAGATTTCCCTTATGAGTGAATGGGAAACTAAACTTACCGCCATCATCAACGAAACCAAAAAAGAAAATGTGACCAGTTTTGCTGGGGTTCCTTCTTGGATGTTAGTGTTACTCAACCGTATTTTATCAGAAACAAACCACACCTCCCTATTTGAATTGTGGCCTAATTTGGAAGTTTACTTTCATGGCGGTGTAAACTTTGAGCCCTACCGAGAACAATACCAAAAAATTGCACCCAATTCCGATTTTAAATACTACGAAATCTACAATGCTTCGGAAGGATTTTTTGCTATTCAGGATTTGAATTATTCGAACGATTTATTGTTGATGCTGGATTATGGTATTTTTTATGAATTCATTCCGATGGATACTTTTGGTACACCAAACCAAATAGTAATCCCACTTGCCGAAGTAGAGCTATTTAAAAATTATGCGGTAGTTATTACAACCAATTCCGGTTTATGGCGCTACTTAATTGGAGATACCGTTCGATTTACTTCTTTAAATCCATATAGAATTCGAGTTACCGGAAGAACCAAACACCACATAAATGTATTTGGTGAAGAATTAATGGTAGAAAACACCGATCAAGCCATTGCTAAAACCTGCTCGCAATTGAATTGTGATGTAAAAGACTATACTGTGGCTCCGGTATTTATGAAAAATAAAGAAAAAGGCTCCCACGAATGGATGATAGAGTTTAAAAAAGCGCCAGAGGATCTAGCATTATTCGCAAAAGTTTTAGACGAAACCTTGCAATCCGTCAACTCCGATTATGAAGCAAAACGTTATAAAAACATGACTTTAAACCCATTGAAAATAAATGTAGCTCGAGAAAATTTATTTTATGATTGGTTAAAATTAAAAGACAAATTGGGTGGCCAACACAAGATTCCGAGATTGTCTAATCAACGGGATTATTTGGAACAGCTAAAGAACATGCAATAAAATAGTGGTAAGAAAAACATAATAAAATACTCCCGAATACATATTCTACTATTTTGTGGTACAAAAAAGAAGAATACTGCTAAATTTGTGTAAAACAAAATACCCATGCCCAGATTATTTTTACGCCTATTCATCCTACTTTTTACCTCTTTAGGCACTGCTCAAAAAATACCAAGAACAGAAAACATTTGTTTTTTTCAAGATGCTAAAACGGGCAAACCCATTACCATAGTTAATGATTCTTTAGTTTATAAAGGGGAACTTAAAAACCCTATTATATTAAAACATAATAATTATCCAGATGCTCTAGAAAGATATAAGTATCATTTTAATATTAACAATCACACCTATTTAGTTCATGACGGATGTGGCCCAGTATTAGAATACCGAAACGATTCTATAGTGCGGATTGACAATTCTTTTTTACAAAAAAATCAAAATAACGCATCACCTTTTTTATACAAAAATCAAATTTGTTTGTTCGGTGGTTATGGATTGTTTACTACAAAAAACATAATTACTCGTTTTGATAATAAAACAAAGGAATGGTTCAGATTGTATAGTATTGAGGAAGATAAACCCAACGAACGATCTGGTGCAATATCTTTTTTTGATAATAATGGGTTTTATGTAATTGGAGGATTAAATAATAACAACTCAATTGACAACACATTTCAGGAAGATCCAATTTTATGGCATTTAAATTTTACAACTTTAAAATGGGAAAGAAAAGGAAATTATAATAAACTCTTAAAAAACTGTAACCCTAAAAATACCTTTCAGGATGAAAATAAATTATATATACTAACCTCTGAGAAAATTATTGCTATTGATTTTAATAAAAATAAAATAACATGGTATAAAATTGATGATTTAATAGCCTATAGTAATATTAGCTATGATAATAATTCAAAATCATTATATTATTTAGCAAATCTATCTGGAGAAGTAAGACTAATCTTAACCAAGATTACTTTATCCGAGCTATTAAAATCACCAATTAAAACCGAAAAATTATATTTTTCATCTTGGCATGAATATGCTCTTCCTATACTATCAATTCTTTTTGTTATTCTATTGTTTTTCGGAATTTATAAATACTTAATCAATAGTACAGGAAAGTATTTTGTATATCACCAATCAAAAAATAAATTTTATTTTAAATCTAAAATAATTTCCAATCTAGATCCTTTAGAAGAGAAAATATTAATTTATTTATTTCAAAATAAGAAAACGTACATCCAACTCAACCAACTCAATAGTTTTTTAGAAAAAGAAAATCCCGACAACGTTGCCAATGTGATTAAAAAAAGGGATTTGGTTTTTTCCTCTTTATTTGTAAAACTAAATGCATATTTTACGCATGGCGAAAACCCACTAGTGCTTGTAAAAAAGAACGAAGTAGACAAACGAATCAAAGAAATTAAGTTAAATCCGTTGTATTTTACTTTGAAATAATTAAAGTGCAGCTACTATTCTCTCTTAATAAATCTTATAATTAAAAATATATAAAAAATACTAGAATGTATTTATGGGAATAATTTTTTTGAATTTATTTTACCCTTAACGATAATTTTGGCGAAACTTAAATCTCAAAAACATGAAAAAATTCTTATCTATTTTATTTTTACTATTATTAAATTCTATTGACGCACAAGTTCCATCTTACATACCAACAGATGGTCTTGAAGGATATTGGCCATTTAACGGTAACGCAAATGATTTAAGCGGAAATGGTCATAATGGAACAATTACTGGGGCAACATTAACTTCCGATAGATTTGGAAATAGTAATAGTGCTTATTACTTTAATTTATTTGACTTTATTCAAACAAATTATACAGGAGTTGCTGGAAATAATCCAAGAACAATTTCATTTTGGATAAAAAATCAATATTCAACTAGAACAATAAATCCATTATATTATGGAGGTGGTGGAAATCCATATGGTGATATATTTTTCATTAGATTAAACAGAAACTATCAGCATGACCAATGTGGTTGTTGGCCAACAACTTATGAAGGAGCGGGAATTGATGGGGAACATTTACATTTAATGTATTCAACATCAATTGGTGATAACAATTGGCATAATTACGTTTACGTTGTTGGAACAGGTGCTAATAATTTTAGAGATATTAAAATCTATAAAGATGGAGTGGTAATTTCAAATATTAATCAAATAATATTTGACTATGATAATGCATCCCAATCTTTAGCTTTAAACACGTATACTTCTTCAAACTATCCTTTAACATTTGGAAAATCAGATGTCACAGCTAATTCTCCAGCTGGAAGCCAATTGGATGCTGCGCCAACCGAAAATTTAGACGATATTGCTTTTTGGAGTCGTGAATTAACTCAAACTGAAATTCAAGGCCTTTATAATGCTTCAAATTCAAATGAATGCCAATCCTTAGTTATCAATACTGGCATATTAAGTTTTAATCCTCCAACCTATCAAAATACCGTAACAATCTATCCAAATCCTGCTAATGACCATATCACTATAGATTGTGGTATTCTTGCTAATGTTAGCGGTTGGAACATTGTAATCACCAACACATTGGGTCAAGAAGTATTTAATCAACCTATGAATACGCAACAATATGTGGTTCCGCTTAACACTTGGAGTGGTCAAGGGGTTTATTTTGTAAAAATCTATGATGCCCAAGGAAACCTAGTCAATACCAAGAAAATAATATTGCAATAGTTTAGTTAGTTTAATTAAAAAAAAAGCCCAGAAAATTCTGGGCTTTTTTTATTGCATATTGTGTATCAGTTTATTTTTTTGTAACTTAGTGTAAAGCGTTAAAATTAAAAGCAAATAGTAATTGTAACTCATGGCAATAAACAATAAAATAAACGTTCAGGGGATTGAGGTAGTAGTATATAAAACTAATGAAGAAGATTTCCTTTCACTTACAGATATTGCACGCTATAAAGATGCAAACAATACAGATGACATAATCAAAAACTGGTTAAGGAACAGAAACACAGTCGAATTACTTGGTTATTGGGAGAAGATGTACAATCCTAATTTTAAACCCGTCGAATTCGACGGGTATAGAAAGCAAGCTGGCCTCAATAGCTTTGTTTTAACTCCGAAAAAGTGGATAGAAACGACAAATGCTATTGGTATTGTTTCTAAATCTGGTAGGTATGGCGGAACCTTTGCACACAAAGACATCGCCTTTGAGTTTGCCTCTTGGATTTCAATTGAGTTCAAATTATATATAATAAAAGAGTTTCAACGATTAAAAAGCGAAGAAAACACTCGACTTCAATCCGATTGGAACTTGCAACGAACCATTTCAAAGATCAACTATCACATTCATACTGACGCAATAAAAGAGAACTTGATTCCCAAAGAAATTACCAAACAACAAGCAAACTTAGTTTATGCCAATGAAGCCGATTTATTAAATGTAGCTTTATTTGGAAAAACTGCCAAAGAATGGAGAGAAGAAAATCGGGATAAAAATGGAAATATAAGAGACGATTCTAGCTTAGAACAATTAGTAGTATTAAGCAATTTAGAAAGCATCAATGCTTTATTAGTTCAGCAAAATTTATCCCAACAAGATAGATTGATGCAATTAAATAAAGTGGCTATTTCTCAAATGAAATCTTTGATAGAAAACGGTGCTATGAAAAAATTGAAATAAAAAAAGCCCAGAAAATTCTGGGCTTTTTTGTGTTCATTTGAATTAATTAGGAGGCCAACTCCAATCGTTTCAATAAATTTTTATTGAGAGCATGTTCGGCATATTCTTTATCAATTTCTAGAGTTTTCTCCTCAGAACTAGGTAATTCATACATGGCATCGGTTAGTATAGCTTCACAAAGGGAACGCAATCCACGGGCACCCAATTTATATTCTAAGGCTTTATCTACAATATAATCTAAAGCTTCATTTGACATTGAAAACTGCACCTCATCCATAGCAAAAAGCTTTTCATATTGTTTGATTAAAGCATTTTTTGGTTCGGTTAAAATAGAACGCAAGGTGGCTTTATCTAGAGGATCCATGTGGGTTAATACCGGTAAACGACCAATGATTTCAGGAATCAATCCAAAATCTTTAATGTCTTTTGGAATGATGTATTGCAACAAATTGTCTTTATCAATATTGTCTGCATTTTTTGATGTTGCATAACCAACAGCCGTTCGGTTCAATCGCTTGGAAATGATTCGTTCAATTCCGTCAAAAGCACCACCTGCAATGAACAAAATATTTTGCGTGTTTACCTCAACAAATTTTTGATCTGGATGTTTTCTACCCCCTTTTGGTGGTACATTCACAACAGTTCCTTCTAGTAATTTCAATAACGCTTGTTGTACCCCTTCTCCAGAAACATCTCGCGTTATAGAAGGATTGTCACTTTTTCGAGCAATTTTATCAATTTCGTCGATGAAAACAATTCCGCGTTCGGCTTTAGCCACATCATAATCAGCAGCTTGAAGTAAACGGGTTAAGATACTTTCTACATCTTCTCCAACATAACCAGCCTCAGTTAATACCGTTGCATCTACAATTGCTAAAGGAACGTCTAGCATTCGAGCAATAGTTTTAGCTACTAATGTTTTTCCGGTTCCGGTTTGCCCTACCATAATGATGTTTGATTTTTCAATCTCTACATCTTCGTGGTGTTGCTGCTGCATTAATCGCTTGTAGTGGTTGTATACTGCCACCGCCATTACTTTTTTGGTTTGGTCTTGCCCAATAACATATTCATCCAAAAAGGCACGGATTTCTTTAGGCTTACGCAAAATTAAATCACTTGGGGTTTTTGAATTTGAATTGCTTTTTAATTCTTCCAGAATAATACCGTGCGCCTGCTCAATACATTTATCACAAATGTGAGCATCAATACCAGCTATCAATAAATTGGTTTCTGGTTTTTTTCTTCCGCAGAAGGAACATTCTAATTTTTCTTTTGCCATTATTTTTTGTTTCAGGTTTAAAGTTTAAAGTTCCAAGTTGTAGAACCTGAAACCTGAAACTTTAAACTTTGAATTATTTTATCTTCTTAAAACCTCATCAATCATTCCGTATTCTTTTGCTTCGTCGGCAATCATCCAATAATCGCGTTCTGAATCGGCGTGTACTTTATCAAATGTTTGCCCAGAATGATGTGAAATTATTTTATACAATTCGTCTTTTAGTTTAAGCATTTCGCGTAAGTTGATTTCCATATCGGTAGCCACTCCTTGTGCTCCACCTGATGGTTGGTGAATCATCACTCTTGAATGTGGTAATGCAGAACGCTTTCCTGCTGCTCCTGCACACAGCAATACTGCTCCCATTGAAGCTGCCATACCGGTACAAATTGTAGCTACATCTGGCTTGATGTATTGCATGGTATCGTAAATTCCTAATCCTGCATATACGCTTCCGCCTGGAGAGTTTAAGTAAATTTGAATGTCTTTAGAAGCGTCAACACTTTCTAAAAACAACAATTGCGCTTGTACGATATTTGCAATTTGATCATCTATTCCGGTACCAAGAAAGATAATTCTATCCATCATTAAACGAGAAAAAACATCCAATTGAGATACATTTAAATGACGCTCTTCAATAATATAAGGAGTCATATTTGTTGGGTTCATAGCGCCAACAATTTTATCATAATACATTGCATTTACACCTTGGTGCATGGTCGCAAATTTTCTAAATTCTTTTCCGTAATTCATTTTAAATTTTAGTTTAAAAGGTTTATATGATTAAAGTTTAAAGTTATTGAACTAAAAACCGATATTCTTTTTAATCTAAGCAAAGGTCGTACCTTTTATTTTATGTGACAAACTGTCGCTTAGAAATTCAGTATTTAAATCATTTAGAGTCCTAGCCCAGATAGAAGCGGAAATCCTTTTTTAGTTTTTCTAAAAAAGATTGCAACGAATAGCTGGAATAGCTTCTAAAAAAAAGCGTCAAAATCATATTGACTTTGACGCTCAAATATACTATTATTTTGGATTTATTCGTTGTACATTGCTGCAACAAATTGCTCGTAAGTAACTTTTTTGGTTGTAGGATTAGCTTTTTCTTTGAAAAGTTGCAACATTTTTTCTGCTACCACTTGCTCTGAAAGTTTTTTAACCTCCTCTTGATTTGAAAGTACACGCGCTACAATTCCTTCAACTTCTTCGTCGGTTGGATTCATTTGACCGTATTGTGCCATTTGCTGACGAATTGCATTTGCTGTAAATGATTTCAAATCTTCAAAGTTGATTTGAATGTTGCTTTGCGCCAATGCTTTTCCTTCAATTAATTGAAAACGCAACCCTTTTTCAGAACGGTTGTATTCTACTTCTGCTTCTTCTGCAGATAATTTTTTCTCACCTACGGTTTGCAACCATCTTACAAGGAATTCTTTTGGCAAGTCGAATTTGGTATTTTCAATTAAGAAATCTTGAACGTCTGCCATTAATTTTTGCTCTGATTGTGTAGCAAAATGTTTTTCGGCATCTTCCTTAATTTTTGCTTTAACTTCTTCCACTGAAGTTACTACTCCAGGTCCGAAAAGTTTATCAAATAATTCTTGGTTTAATTCTGCTGGTTCGTGTGCCACTACTTCATCAATAGTAAAGGTAACATCTACATCTAAATCGTGTACCACATCATGCGACACATTTAAATAATCCATTAGTTTGTGTGCATCATGAAATAACCCGTTGGTTTTCATTGTGATTACATCACCTACTTTTTTACCAATAAAAGACTTTGCTAATTTTGCATCCGCTAATTCTTCAAGGTCAATTGTAGTTCGGTTGTTAATTCCTTCTGCTTCGTTTAGAAAAGTTCCTGAAACATCATTCCCTTTAGCAACAACTGTTTGAGAGATTATTTTTCCGTATTGTTTTTGAATTCTTGCAACTTGCGCATCTAGCATGGCGTCGTCTGCAACAATTTGGTATTTTACAATATTGTTTTTTGCATCTAAATTGATTTCGAATTCTGGAGCAATTCCAATTTCAAATTCAAAAGTTAACTCCTCTTCATTCCAATTAAAATTTTCATTCACTTTAGGAAGCGGAGATCCAAGAAGGTTTATTCTTTCTGATTGCAAAAAACGCTCCAAAGCTAAGTTTACCACTTTGTTTACTTCTTCAACTTTTATTGCAGCACCGTATTGTTTTTCTACTAATGCTTTTGGCACTGCTCCTTTACGAAACCCTTTTACAGTTGCCAACGGCATTTTTTCATTAATTCTTTTTGCTACTTGACCTTTGTAATCCATATGTGGAACGGTAAGTACAATTACTTCATTTACTGCATCTATTGCAACTCTTTTAATATCCATCTTGATAATTTTTATATAATAAAATTGGGTTGCAAAATTATAACATTTTTGCAACCCAACCAAGTTTTTATTATGCTGATTTTATTTGCTATCTCCAGAGAGTTTATATACCACCGACTGGGATATAGAAAGGATAATACTAAACAAAAGTGCTCCTATAAAACCTTCTACTCTAAAGCCATCAACTAATTTAGCGCACAATGCTATCATGGCGGCATTTATTACCATCATAAATAGTCCCAATGTAAAAACGGTTACTGGCAAAGTAAACAAGACGAATATTGGTTTTACAAAAACATTTAATAATCCTAAAACAATCGCAACAATAATTGCCGATTTAACTCCGGCAACATGAGCAATACTTGGAAAAAAATAAGAAATCACCATAACCAATATTGAGGTAACTAGGATTTTGAAAAGTAAATTCATAGGATATCGTTTATTTTAAAAATTTAGCCGTTTCCTCAAAAAACATTTTTGGGTTTTCGGCATGCAGCCAATGACCTACATTTGGAATGGTTGCTAATTCAAAATTAGGAAAATGTTTTTTAATTTCTGTTAAATCCGAATCTAAAATGTAATTCGAATTTCCGCCGCGAATAAATAAAGTTGGATTTTCAAAAAAGGCGCTTGCTGGCAAAGCCGTTCCAATTACTTCAATTTTAGCATTAAAAACAGGTAAGTTAAAACGGTAAGCCAATTGACCAGGTTCTTTCCAATAAAGGTTTTTCATCAAAAATTGACGGGTACCAAAATCAGGAATGTATGGGTAAAGTGTTTCTTCAACCTGAGCTCGGTCTGGTTTTTCAGAAAAATCTACAGCGTTCAATCCAGCTAGAATATCTTGGTGGTGTGGCGCATAGTATTTCGGACCAATATCGGCTACAATTAATTTATCTACTCGCTCTGGATAGCTAGTTGCAAACAACATCGCAACTTTGCCTCCCATAGAATGCCCTATGATTGAAACCTTTTCCAAATTATTTTTTTGACAATATTCTAGAACATCTTGCGCCATGACTTCGTAAGAAAAATCATCTGAGTGAAAACTTTTTCCGTGATTTCTTAAATCTAAGATATGTACTTGAAAACCTTCGGCAGCATAAAGTGATCCGAAAGATTTCCAATTATCTGACATTCCTAAAAATCCGTGGATGATTAACAAGGGTTTGCCTTGACCTTCTATTCTTGAATACAACATTTTGTTATTTTAATTTTTGCAAATACATGTTTACTACATTATCCAATCCCAAATACAGTGCTTCCGAAATTAGGGCATGCCCAATAGAAACTTCTAGTAAACCGGGAATATTTTCTTTGAAAAATTGAATATTATCCAAACTCAAATCGTGTCCAGCATTAATTCCTAAACCCAATTCATTAGCGAAAACTGCTGCTTTAGTATACGGTTCAATTCCCTTTTTATTTCCTAAGCCATATTGGTGGGCAAATTCTTCGGTATACAATTCTATACGGTCGGTTCCCGTAGCTTTTGCTCCTTCAATCATTTCTATAATAGGATCAACAAAAATAGAAGTTCGTATTCCGTTACGTTTAAACTCAGCAATAACTTCCCTTAAATAAGTTTGATTTTTTATAGTATCCCAACCTGCAGAGGAGGTTATGGCTCCAATGGCATCGGGAACCAAAGTAACTTGTGTTGGCTTGCATTCTAAAACCAAATCGATAAAATTATGCTGCGGATTTCCTTCAATATTATATTCGGTATATACTATCGATTTTAAATCGCGTGCATCTTGATAACGAATATGTCTTTCGTCTGGACGCGGATGAATGGTAATTCCGTGCGCTCCAAATTTTTGAATATCTTTTGCAACTTGAAGTAAATCGGGCACATTGCCTCCACGTGCATTACGCAAAGTGGCTATTTTATTGATGTTAACACTTAATTTTGTCATTGGCTCTTTTCGTATTTCTTTTTTGAAATTGTGGTTACAAAAATACAAAGTTAAAATAAGGTTTTATGTTCAAAAAATTGATTATTTTGCAACGAATATTGAACGCCTGTTATGACCGAAATTTCCGAATACATTTCAAACGACTTCAAAGCTTTAGATAGCGAAGAAACTATTGCTGATGTGCAATCGTTTTTTGATGAAGTTGCCTTTTCTCATTTTTCGGTATTAAAAGAAGGTGTTTATATTGGATGCATAGCTGCAGACGATGTAGAGACTTTTGATTTTGACAAAAAGGTAAGCGATTACAAATATACTTTGGAAGGCTTTTTTGCCCGCACCAATATGAATTGGCTGGATGTATTAGAAGTTTTTGCAAAAAATCATTGTAACATCGTTCCCGTTTTGGATGAAGACAACTCCTATTTGGGTTATTACGAACTGGAAGATGTTGTAAAATTCCTATATGAAACGCCATTTTTAAAAGACCAAGGTGCAATAATTGTAGTAGAAAAAGGCGCAGTAGATTATTCAATTGGTCAAATTACTCAAATTGTAGAAAGCAATAACGGAAAGTTATTGGGGCTATTTATTTCCGATGCTTCCGCAGATAAAGTCCAGGTTACAATTAAAATTGCATTGGGCCCAATGAATGATATCATCCAAACTTTTAGAAGATATAATTATGACATTGTTTCCGAACACCAAGAAGACAATTACATAAACAGCTTGAAAGAACGCTCTGAATATTTAGATAAATACTTAAATATTTAATTAGAAAAAAAATGAAAGTAGCCATTTTTGGTCAATATTATCAAAACGACACGCGTCCAATTATTAAAGACATTTTTGTCTTTTTTAATGCCAATAATGTTGAATTGGTTATTGAAGAGAAATTTTTGAAAATTTTGTATGAAGAAAAAATTGTTCAAAAAGAATATAAAACCTTTACTAGTTTCGAATGCATAGACAGCAGTTTTGATATTATGGTAAGTATTGGTGGCGACGGAACCATATTAAGAGCTGCAACCTATGTTAGAAATTCTGGTGTTCCAATTATCGGCATCAATGCCGGTAGATTAGGATTTTTAGCCAAAGTACAAAAAGGCAATATTGAATCTTTTCTTCAATTAGTATTAGAAAAAAAATATACCATTTCTAAACGAACTTTGTTGAGTTTGGAGTGTCATCCAGAAAACAAGCAAATTTCGGAACTTAATTTTGCTATGAACGAAATTAGCGTTAGTAGAAAAGACACTACTTCGATGATTACCATTGATACCGCATTAAATGACGAACATTTAAATTCCTATTGGGCAGATGGATTAATTGTATCAACACCAACAGGATCAACAGGTTATTCCTTAAGCTGTGGCGGACCCGTTTTAACTCCCGATGTAAAAGTTTTGGTAATTACTCCCATCGCTCCACACAATCTTAATGCAAGACCTTTAGTGATTTCTGATGACACCAAAATCACTTTACAAGTTTCTGGAAGAGAGGATCAATATTTAGTTTCTTTGGATTCTAGAATTGCAACTTTAGACAAAAATTCGGTACTTACTATTAGTAAAACTCCGTTTCAAATAAACATGGTAGAAATACCAGAAGAAACCTTCTTAAAGACCTTACGAAATAAACTACTTTGGGGAGAAGATAAGCGAAATTAAACCTTGCTGCATACTACAATCTCCTATTTTTCGTTTGATATCTATTCGTTTGCAAAAGATTTGCAAAGAAAAGTTTAATGTTGCCAAATATTATTTATTATTAATACTGTTATCATGCAGAATTAGTTGCTATAATTGTTATATTTGCACGCTATTTTTCGATTAATGAAAAAAATTGTTTTTTATTTTTTTATTTTAGGATTAACAAAATTAAGTGCTCAAATTCATGAAGTTGGAGTTTTTATTGGAGGTAGCAATTATATTGGTGATGTAGGTCGTACCGATTTTGTTGCACCGAATCAACCGGCATTTGGTATTTTGTATAAATGGAACAAAAGCCCAAGACATTCCTGGAGAATATCATACATACAATCAAAAATCACAGGAAATGATTTAGATTCAAATGTGCCAGGAAGATACAATAGAGGCTATAATTTTGAAAACAATATTTCTGAAATATCGGCGGGATTGGAATTTAATTTTTTTGATTTTAACCTGCACGAATTCGGATTTAAAATTACGCCTTATATCTATTCGGGTTTAAGTTATACAAATTACGAAGAGCTCTATGTTGTAAATGGGGTAACAAAAAAAGATAGTGATAGTCACACCTTTGCCCTGCCAATGATCATAGGAATAAAAACAAATATTACTCCTTCTTTAATTTTAGGATTGGAAGCTGGTAGTAGATATGCATTTACAGATAATTTAGACGGAAGTAATCCTAAAAATAATAGTTTAGCTTCGCTTAAATTTGGGAATCTAAATAGTACTGATTGGTATGTGTTTAGCGGATTAACCCTAACCTATACTTTTGGCAATAAGCCTTGCTATTGCACAGATTAATTTTATGAGTTTATTAGAATCAATACATAACGAAAACCTACCTAAACATCTGGCCATAATTATGGATGGCAATGGTCGTTGGGCTAAACAAAAAGGGTTGTTGCGTTCTTTAGGCCATGAAAACGGAACAAAATCGGTTAAAACAACCGTAGAAACTTGTGCTAAATTAGGCATTGAAAACCTAACTCTTTATGCCTTTTCAACTGAAAATTGGAACCGTCCAAAACTAGAAGTGGACACCTTAATGAAATTATTGGTTCGCTCTCTAAAAAAAGAATTAAAAACGTTACAAGAAAATAACATCCGCTTGAATTCAATTGGAAATTTATCCAAATTACCCACTCCAATATTGAATGAACTTCAAGAAGTTATTGAAAAAACAAAAAACAATACACGCATGACATTAACCTTGGCTTTAAGCTATGGGTCACGTGAAGAATTAATAAATGTTGTTAAAAACATTAGTGATAAAGTTAAAAATAATATAATTTCGATAGACACTATTGATGAATCAATTATAAATCAGCATCTTTACACACACAATTTACCGGATGTAGATTTATTAATCAGAACTAGTGGTGAACACCGAATAAGTAATTTTTTATTATGGCAAATTGCCTATGCTGAATTATTTTTTACGGAAGTTTTATGGCCCGATTTTACAGAAGAAAATTTATATGAAGCAATTATTAGCTATCAAAAAAGAGAACGAAGATTTGGAAAGACAAGCGAACAAATTAAACAAAATTAAAGTGCTAAAAAATTATACTTATTATTACCTAACACTTTTATTTTTAGGAGTTGTTTCTTCATCATTTGCTCAAAATACTACCCAATTTGACCAAGGAAAAAAATACATTTTAGCCAACGTAAATGTAATTGGGAAAATTAGCTACAACCAACAAACAGTAGTAACGTTTGCAGGATTAGAAAAAGGTCAAAACATTACAGTTCCCGGAGAGGAAGTTAGTAATGCCATAAAAAAATTAGGTAAACTGGGACTTTTTAGCGCCATCGACTTTTACATTAATGAAGTAAAGGGAGATAGCATCTATTTGGACTTAGAAATTACCGAATTACCAAAATTAAAAGAAGTAAAATTTGTTGGAGTTAAGAAAAATAAAGTTGAGGAATTAATTAAAGAAAACTCCTTAACTAAGGGTAAAATTGTAAACGAAAATTTACTTACAACAACCAAAAATTATTTAGAAAATAAATACAAAAAAGACGGTTTTTTCAATACAAAAGTTAACATACGAACCATTGCTGATACTACAGGAAATGGTGTAAATATGGTAATCAATATTGATAAAGGCGACAAAATTAAAATTCGGCATATTGCTTTTGAAGGCAATGAAAAATTTTCAGACAAAAAACTTCGTAAAGCTTTAAAAAACACCAAACAAATTAACCCAATACGAATTTTTAAAGCTTCAAAATTCATAAAAAAGAAATATGAAGAAGATTTAGAAAAACTAGTTGATGCATATAAAGAAAAAGGGTATAGAGACGCTAGAGTTGTTACAGACTCGGTTTGGTTGGATAAAAAAAGAAACAAACTTGGCATTAACATTAAAGTTGAAGAAGGACACAAATATTACTTTGGCAATATCAAATTCTTAGGAAATTCGGTTTACTCAGATCAACTTTTAAACAGTGTTCTTGGTGTAAAAAAAGGAGATGCATACAACGGAGTACTTCTTGAAAAAAGAATTGCCGACAAAACAAAACCTGACGGAGAGGACCTAACCAATTTATACCAAAATAATGGTTATTTATTTTCAAACATTAATCCGGTTGAAGTTAGAACAGTAAATGACTCCATCGATTTTGAAATTCGAGTTACTGAAGGTCCAATCGCTTATTTCAACAAAATTTCTGTTGTTGGAAATGATAAAACAAACGATAAAGTAATCTATAGAGAATTAAGAACCAAACCAGGTCAAAAATACAGCAAAGAAGATTTAGTTCGAACCATTCGAGAAATTGGACAACTTGGTTTCTTTGATCCAGAATCTATTGATCCTAAATTTAAAAATGTAGATCCTACAGCAGGAACTGTAGATATTGAGTACCATTTAGCAGAAAAAGGTTCTAGCCAAATTGAACTTCAAGGAGGTTATGGCGGAGGTGGTTTTATTGGTACTTTAGGATTGTCGTTTAATAATTTCTCCATACACAACATCTTTAAAAAAGAAGCCTATCATCCACTTCCAATGGGAGATGGTCAAAAGGTTTCTTTAAGATTGCAAGCAAGTACTTTTTTTACAACCTATAGCTTGTCTTTTTCTGAACCATGGTTTGGAGGAAAAAAGCCAGTAAGTTTCTCTACCTCTATTTCACAAAGTAAACAATATCTTTATACAGGATCATACAATAGTGTAGATAAAAGCAAAAGTTTCAATATCACATCACTTTCTGTTGGTATTGCAAAAAGATTGACTGTACCAGATGATTATTTTGTCTTGTCAACTGCATTAAGTTTCCAACATTATGATTTACATAATTACAATACAGGTTTATTTACTTTTGGAAATGGATCTTCTAAAAACTTTGCTTTTAATATTGGATTAACAAGAAATAGTAAAGGAGTAAACCCTATATTCCCAACAAAAGGTTCTGAATTTAGTATCTCAACCAAATTTACAATTCCTTATTCTTACTTCAACAAAGTTGACTATGGCGATTTGAAAAACCAAGCCGAATACAAAAAAACATATGAATCTTCATCAATTGCAGATCAAAACTTTGGCGCAGATGGAGTTTATATACATGACGGAGATTATATAAAAACAGCTACCGTAGTGAATACACAAGGACAAACAGTAACCGGCATTGTTAGAACAGACAATTATCAAGAAGCAGATGTTAACCAAGGAAAAGTAGATCAAAAAAGATTTGATTGGTTGGAATATTTTAAAATAAAAGGTAAATTTGATTGGTACAGCAAATTAATTGGCACCGATCAGCATGCCTTAGTATTAAGATCTTTAGCGGAATTTGGCTATTTAGGTGCTTATAATGCAGCAAGAGGAGTGGTTCCTTTTGAACGCTTTTTTGTAGGTGGTGACGGATTAGCTAATTATGCACTAGATGGTAGAGAAGTTGTACAACTTAGAGGATATCCAAATCAATCGTTATCTTCTGTATCAGGCGGAACGATTTATAATAAATTTTCATTAGAGTTAAGATATCCACTTACCTTAAAAGCAGCAGCTTCTATTTATGGACTTACTTTTATTGAAGGTGGAGCTGCCTTCAACAATTTTCAAGAATATAATCCGTTTGTAATACAAAGATCGGCTGGGTTTGGTATTAGAATATTTATGCCTGCCTTTGGGTTGTTAGGAATTGACTTTGCTCATGGTTTTGACCCAGTTCCTGGAACAAGCGAAAAAAGTGGTTGGCAAACACATTTCATTATTGGGCAACAATTTTAGTATATTTGCCTAACGTATTATAAAATATTTATTATGAAAAAATATATTTTATTAGTTTTATTCATATCAATGCTTCACTCAGGTAAAGCAAATGCTCAAGCTCGTGGCATTAAAATTGGTTATATTGATATGGAATATATACTGGAAAAAACTTCAAGTTATGCTGAAGCAAATAACCAATTAGAGCAAAAAGCGGAAAAATGGAAGCAAGAAATAGAAGTTAAAAAAAGTGATATTGCTAAATTAAAAGAGGCTTTAAAAACTGAAAAGGTTTTACTGACAAAAGAGTTAATTGAAGAAAGAGAAGCAGAAATAGCTTTTCAAGAAAATGAGCTTGCAGAATACCAACAAAAAAAGTTTGGACCAAATGGAGAATTAATTGTTCAAAAAGCATTGCTAATTAAACCTATTCAAGACCAAGTTTTTAATGCGGTTCAAGATTTGGCTGAAGCAAAAAAATACGATTATATTTTTGATAAATCATCCGATTTAACCATGCTTTTTGCAGCAAAAAAACACGATCTTAGCGAACGTGTAATTCAAGTTTTGACTCGTTCTGAAAAAAGAGAACAGATGACTAAGAAACAACAAAAACTTGAGGAAGAAAAGCAAAGAAAGGCAGATATGTTGGAAGATAATCCAGAAATGTCTGAAAAACAAAAACTTGCTGAAGAAAGAAAAGCGGCTCGCTTAAAAATGATTGAGGATAAAAAGATTGCAGCAGAAGAAAAAAGAGCAGCAGCAGATGCAAAAAGAAAACAACAACTAGAAGAAAGTGCAGCTAAAAGAAATGGCACAGTTTCTGATAAGTCTACAACAGATACATCAAAAGAAACTACTACTTCAACAAATACAGAAGTAGTTGATAAAAAAACAGCAGCGGAAGAAAAAAAGTTGGCAGCGGAAGAAGTGAAGAAAAAAACTTTAGAAGAGCGTCAAAAAGCACTTGAAGAAAGAAAGAAAGCTGCTGAAGAAAAAAGATTAAAAATTATTGCAGATAGAGAGGCTGCAAAAAAAGCAAAAGAAGAAGCAACTAAAAAACCCTAATAAATAAAACAATAATTAATACAAAAATGATGAAACAATTTAAAACCTTATTGATTGCTGCAATTGCATTACTTGGATTTCAAACCGTTAACGCACAAGCTAAAACAGCTCATGTTGATGTAAATGAATTAATGGCTAAAATGCCTGCTGTATTAGATGCTCAAACACAATTAAAAAAATTAAGTGATACGTATACTGCAGAATATAAAACTATGGTAGAAGAATACCAAGGTAAATTAAAAAAATACGATGCTGAAGCTAGTACCGTGACCGATGCAGTAAATCAAACGCGTCAACAAGAAGTTCAAGATATGGCTAAAAGAATTAGCGATTATCAAGAAACAGCTCAAAAAGATTTGCAAAAGAAAGAGTCTGACTTAATGAAACCTATTACTGATAAAGTAAAAGCTTCTATTCAAAAGGTTGGAAAAGCTAAAGGTTACCAATATGTAATTAATGCTTCTGATCTTTTATTAGCTGATGGCCCAGACTTAACTGCTGACGTGAAAAAAGATTTAGGATTTTAATCTTATCCTTCATAAAAAACCAAAACTGCTCGAATTATTTGAGCAGTTTTTTTTTTACATTTGTTTTATGATAAATAAAAATCCAATAGGACTTTTTGATTCTGGAATTGGCGGTACCTCTATTTGGAAAGAAATTCACCAATTACTTCCTTATGAAGATACCATTTATCTTGCAGATAGTAAGAATGCACCCTACGGGCAAAAGTCTAAAGAAGAAATTATTGATCTTAGTTTTAAAAATACCGAATTTCTTTTAAATCAAAACTGCAAACTCATTGTGGTTGCTTGCAATACTGCAACAACCAATGCAATTAAAGAATTACGAGCTAAATACAACGTTCCATTTATTGGAATTGAACCTGCAATTAAGCCTGCAGCATTACATTCGAAGACACAAAAAATTGGCATTCTAGCAACCAAAGGAACCCTAAATAGCGAATTGTTTTATAAGAATGTAGAGCAATATCAAGACATCCAAATTATTGAACAAATAGGATTTGGATTGGTTGAATTAATAGAAGGAGGTAAAATAGATTCGGTCGAAATGAATGATTTATTGATAAAATATCTCACTCCAATGGTTCTAGCAAATATTGATTACTTGGTTCTTGGCTGTAGTCATTATCCCTATTTAATTCCACAAATTAAAAAAATAATTCCTGAAAATATCACCATTATCGATTCGGGAGAAGCCGTAGCAAGACAAACAAAAAAAGTTCTTAAAGAAGTGGTTGGAATGAATGAAAATACTCATTTAAGCAATAACTTGTTTTACACCAATACAAATCCCGAAGTTCTTAAAGGAATATTGGAGGCTAAATACCAAATAATAGCTCAAGATTTCTAAAATATTCTGCCTTACATTATTACTAGTAGTTACGCTCAAAAAGAGTATCTTTGCAAAAATAATTCAGCATGAATAATTCCAATAAAAAACGACCAAGCTCAAGTAAACCGAACTCCGATAGAAAAAAATCGGCTGCAGGTTCTAAACCAGCTATGCCTAAAAGAGCTCAAAACAGAAAGCCTGTCGTTAAAAAAGATTCTCCAAATATTCCGAAACCAATAAAATCAGACGAAATACGATTAAATAAATACATTGCCAATTCGGGTGCTTGCTCAAGAAGAGACGCAGATATTTATATCCAATCGGGAAATGTAAAAGTTAATGGAGTAGCCATCACAGAAATGGGGTACAAAGTTAAGCCTGGTGACGTCGTTAACTTTGATGGATCCGTCTTAACTCCAGAAAAAAAAGAATACATTTTATTAAATAAACCAAAAAATTTCACCACATCGGTAGAAGAAGTGGAACATAGAAATGTTTCCGAATTAATAAAAGGAGCTTCTTCAGCTACTCTTTCTCCAATAGGAAGAATGGACAAAAACACTACTGGATTATTATTATTTACCAATGATACAGATATCATTAGAAAATTTAGTTTACCAAATCAAAAATCTGCTAAAATATACCAAGTTACTTTAGATAAAAACTTGAAATTTGAAGATTTAGAAAAAATACAATCGGGTGTAAGCTTAGATGGCCATCGATTGTATGTAGACGAAATTAGTTACATTGAAAACGAAGCAAAAAATGAAATCGGAATAAAATTACGTACTCCAAATGTAAAAGTAGTACGAGCAATTTTTGAAAATTTCAAATACACCGTCATAAAAGTAGACCGAGTTGCATTTGCTGGATTAACAAAAAAAAATCTGCCAAGAGGAAATTGGAGAGCACTAACAGAACAAGAAATAATTAATATCAAAAATATGTAACCACGCTAAAGCGTGGTTTTTTGAATATGGTAATACAAAAAAACTTATCTATTGCACATGCTTGGTTTGAGGCATTTAATTCACATAATTTAGAGAAATTAATTTCTTTATATGATGATGAAGCCAACCATTTTAGCCCTAAACTAAAAATTAGACATCCAGAAACCAATGGTCTTGTAACAGGAAAAGAAGCACTTGGAGAATGGTGGAAAGATGCTTTTGAACGATTGCCTTCATTATATTACAAAGTAACCTCGTTAACTGCCAATTCTGATAGAGTTTTTATGGAATACATACGAATGGTAGATCAAGAAGAAAACATGTTGGTTGCCGAAGTATTAGAGATTAAGGAAGGACTAATTGTTGCTTCGCGGGTTTATCATGGTTAACCTTTACTTTATCAAAAGTATACATAAGCAATAATTTTAGAAAATAACTATCTTTGCAAAATAGAAATCAAGCATAATATTGGGCATTTTAATATGGGAAAACTACTTTACATTAATACCGTTAAAAATTATTCAGAAGGGTTTATGAAAGCGCTTTTAGAGTATTCACCTAAATTAATTTCTGCAATAGTAATCTTATTTGTAGGATTATATGCAATTCGTTTTTTCAATAGACTGGCAAAGAAGATAATGGTAAAAAGAAATTTAGATCCTACTTTATCTAAATTCTTAGCCGATATATTAATTTGGGTGTTACGCGTGTTGCTATTTGTAACTTTCATATCCAAATTAGGAATTGAAACTTCTTCTTTTGTAGCAATTCTTGGTGCAGCAGGATTGGCAGTTGGATTGTCATTACAAGGTTCCCTTTCAAATTTTGCTGGAGGAATGTTAATTATTTTATTTAAGCCATTTAGAGTTGGTGACACTATTGAAGCACAAGGAGTAATAGGCACAGTTACCGAAATACAAATTTTTGTAACCAAATTACTCACTTCAAACAACCAAACCATTTTTATCCCAAATGCTAATTTGTCAAACGGAATAATAACTAATTATTCCATTTCAGGTATTCGAAGATTGGACTTAGTGTTTTCCCTTTCGTATGATACGAATATTAAATTGGCTAAGGATACCGTATTGCAGGTTATGCAAAATCATGATAAAATATTAGCTTCTCCAGAACCAGTTGTATTAGTAAAAGATTTAACTGATTCTGCTATTCATTTAGCAATAAGGCCTTGGGCAAAAAACGAAGATTTTGGAATTGTTTCTTCTGATATTTTAGAAAACTGCAAGGTTGCTTTTGAAGAAAAAGGGATTGCAATTCAACCCTATACAAGAGGACTTTCTAAATAGTTATTTAGCAAATAAAAAATCTTTCAGATAGTAAGGCTCAAAATAAGCTATGTCCTCAAAGTTTTTTTCTATAAATTTTTGATAGGAAATGTTGCTCATTTCTTTAGAAGATGGGTATTGAATAGTATCTAAGTAAACAAAATTAGGCTTTATCAATACCGATTTTACTTTTTCATTACTATCACCAATAAAATATATCGTTTCTGAAATTGACTCAAAGCTTTCTGCTGTGATTATTTCTGCTTGAACTTCTCTAATTTTTTGTTTATTAGAATCAAATATAGCGCTGTAAACTTCCATTCTACGAGCATCAATCATGGGTACAATATAACCATCACATTCTGAAACTTGATGTGCTAACGCTAATAATGTATCTACAGCAATTAAAGGAATTTGCAAAGCATAACTCAATCCTTTTGCAGTAGAAACACCTATTCGTAATCCGGTATAAGAACCTGGCCCCTGGCTAACCGCAATAGCACTTAATTGAGATAGAGCAACACCCGATTCTTGTAGTACTTCTTGAATAAATAAATGTAATTTTTCGGCGTGTGAATACCCAAGCTCTGAAATTTCTTTGCATACTACTGTTTGACCATTTTTTGCTAAAGAAACCGAGCAATTTTTAGTCGCCGTTTCTATATTAAGGATATAATGCATTGGTTAATCTAAAAGATTATTTTTTGGATTTATCCTTATCTTTTAGTGAAGCTAATTTTACTTTATCTCCAGAATTTAAATCTTTAGAAACAGTCACATAAGGCCCAGTGATTACCTCATCTCCTTTTTTCAAACCTGATAAAATTTCAATATTAGTATCGTCTTGAATTCCGGTTTTTACAATTCTAATTTTAGCTATATCCCCTACTTTCACAAAAACACATTCCAGTTTTTTATCACTTTTTGTTTTTACTTTATCTCCAGAACCAGCGTCTGAAACTACTATTTTTGAAGTTGCAGTAGTATCCGATTTAATCACTACAGCACTAATTGGAACACCAATTACATTTTGCTTTCTCTTAGTAATAATATCTACAGTAGCTGTCATTCCTGGTCTAAATGGCGAATACGTTTCTGGTTTTCCTTCAATTAAATCTTGATACGATTCTTTAAGAATTCTAACTTTCACCTTAAAATTAGTTACTTGATCGGCAGTTGTAGCCGTACTTGCAGAGTTAGAAATACTGGTTACAATTCCTTTAAATTCTTTTTTCAAATAGGCATCCACTTGAATTTTAGTTTCGTCTCCAATATTGATTTTCACAATATCGTTTTCATTCACGTCAACTTCAACTTCCATATTGTTTAGATTCGCAACACGAAGCAATTCGGTACCGGCCATTTGTTGTGTTCCTAAAATTCTTTCTCCTAACTCTACACTAAGCTTAGAAATAGTTCCGTCATTTGGTGAGTAAATCGTAGTTCTACCCAAATTGTCTTTTGCTTCTTTTACCGATGCAGAGGCACTTTGCACATTAAAATAGGCTGTTTGCTTATTTGCTTTGGCTACTTCAAAAGAGGCAATCGCTTTATCCCATTCTGATTTTGAAATAATCCCTTTTTCATAAAGCGTTTTATTTCTTTGGTAACTTGCCTGAGCTTCTTTAAAAGAAGCATCTGCTTGATTTAATCCCGATTTAGTCCCTGCATAATTAGATACAGATCGGTTTAAACCTGAAGTATATAAATCGGGATTTATCTTCACTAATAAATCTCCTTTTTTTACAACTTGCCCTTCTTTTATGGGTAAATCAATTATTTCACCCGAAACTTGAGAAGATATTTTTACTTCAATTTCTGGCTGAATTTTTCCTGTTGCTGAAACGGTTTCTACGATGGTTATTTCATTTGCTTTAGCAGTATCTACTTCAATAGCATTATCATTTTTACCAATAACTCCGGTTTTAGATAAAGTTATTAATATGATAATTAACGCAACAAAAACTCCAATGATGATGTAAATTTTCTTTTTTGACATGGTATATTATTTTTCTGTGATAGGGATTCCGAAATAAAATTCTACTATTTTAACTTTAAAAATGTAATCGTATTTTGTTCTTAATACTTCCGATTGTGCATTAGTGAATAAAGTTTGAGATTGGGTATAATCAAAGCTATTCATCATTCCCACTGCAAATTTTTCTTTGGCATAATTAAAGGCTTCTTTTCTAGCTTCAAATGCAGCAGTGGCTGCTTCATAGGCGTTAAGAGCAGATTTTGCATTGGTGATCGCAGTATATACATTTCTTTCTAAATCTAATACCGCTTGCTTTTCATTGATTTTAGAACGGTCTAAAGCAATTTTATTACGATCTAAATTATTTTTGGCCGAGAAACCATTTAATATCGGAATATTTAATTGCACTCCAAAGTTGTGCCCTTTATTATTACTAAATTGATCAAAGAACGGAAGTGGACCAGATAAAATTGGAGCACCACTAGCATCAAATCCAACAATTCTATCGGCATAACTTACTCTGGAACTAAAGCTATAAAATCCCATCAAACTAGGTTGAAAGGCTCCTTTGGCTATTTTCACATCCTTTTTTGCTACTTCTAAATTTGCTCTTGCAATTTTTAGTTCTACTCGATCTTGTTTTGCTTTTTCTACAATAGTTTCTGGCTTTTCTAACATGGTGGCGCTAGTTGCGGCCTGATAATCTTGATCGGCAATTTCAAAAGTTTGAAAATCTTCTATTTGAAGTAATTGTGCTAAACTCAAATTAGAAAGAAACAAATTATTTTCGGCAGTAATTACTTTTTGTTTATCAAGAGCCACAGTTGCTTTTACGTCTAATAAATCCCCTCGTGCAACAACTCCAGCAGCAACTAACTCTTCACTCTTATTTTGTTGCTTTTCATCATTTGCTAATTGCTCTTTTTGAACTTTTAAATTCTCTTTATTGAAAAGTATTTGCAAGAATGCATTGGCAACATTTAGGGAAATATCGTCTTTCATTTTTGCCAATTGATATTGGGCAGCAATAACAGAAAGATTCGCTCTTCGTAATTTATTTTGGTTTTGTAATCCGTTGTAAATTGTAATATTTGAATTCAGCCCAGCAGATGTAAATTGCGTGGTTTGATTTTCTAATAAACCAGTTGTAATATTCTGATTCAAACCAATATTCCAAGAGTGGGAAGCATTAGCATTTAAGTTTGGCAAAAAACTACCTAATGCAGCATTTTTACCAATTTTTGTAGTTTCTAAATCTAACTCCGATTGCTTTATAGAAATATTATTTTTTATGGCATAATCTACACATTCCTGTAAAGTCCATTTTTTGTTTTGTGCGAAAGCAGAAAATCCTACAAAACACACTAACACTAAAATCAATTTAACTGATACTTTTTTCATACTCCTATTTTCAATAGTGAAAACCTAATGCAAATTTAATTCATTATTATGAATACCACTTACAAATTACATCTTAATCTGACGATTATTTAGTATTTTTGTTACATGATTTTTAAAAAAATAGTTTATTAAATAAATGAAAAACCTTTTTGCCTCTTTACAACTTTTTGCTTTAACCTTTTTAATCATTGGATGTTCCTCATCTAATAAAATTGCCGCCTTAAAACCAGAACCCGCATCAAACACAAAAATAGCATACAACAATACTACCTCATTTGTAAGTATGCCCTTAGAAATATCGTTGAATGAAATCGAGAATCAATTAAATAAATCATTAAATGGATTAATTTTTGAAGATACAAATCTTGAAGACGACAAAACCGAAATGAAAATTTGGAAAACCGCGCCCATTAATTTAATTGATAAAGAAGGTAAAGTAGAAACGGTGCTTCCTTTAAAAATTTGGGCGAAATTCAAATATGGCACCGAATTCATGGGCCTTAATGATACCAAGGAAATAGAGCTTAACGGCACTATTACTTTGTTGAGCGATGTGAAATTATCAAATTGGAGATTAAGCACTGATTCTAAAATTGAGGATTACAAATGGAGTGAAAGCCCATCGATTTTAGTTGCAGGAAAGAAGGTACCAATTACCTATATTATCAACCCTACTCTATCAATTTTTAAATCCAAAATGGCTAGAAAAATTGATGAAGCCATTGAAGCATCTTGTGATTTCAAACCTTATGTTTTAAATGTTTTAAAAACGATTAGCACTCCATTTGAAACAAGTCCGCAATATGAAACTTGGTTTAAATTAAACCCAATTGAAGTAAATGTTACGGATGCTCTAGTTTCTAAAAGCAAAATTTCTATGGATTTAGGCTTAAAGTGTACCATGCAAACCATGATTGGTCAAAAACCAAATACTGCTTTTAATAAAGATGCTATTTTATTTAAATCGGCAGATAAAATAACCGATAAAACTACAGCGACTGTTGCCGCTGTTTCTACATACGAGAGTGCTTCACGCATTATTACCAAAAACTTTCAAGGGAAGGAATTTGCTTCAGGAAAAAGAAAAATAGTAATTCAAAAAGTAGATTTATGGTCAAAAGATGGGCGTATGATAATTGCTCTCGAAATGACAGGAAGTCTAAATGGAACCATTTATTTAAGTGGAATTCCAAATTACAATACCATAACAAAAGAAATCTATTTTGATCAAATGGATTATGTTTTAAATACCAAAGGGCTACTAACCAAAACTGCAAATTGGCTGTTACAAGGGATTATTTTAAAGAAAATTCAAGAGAGTTGCAGGTATTCCATTAAAGAAAATCTTGACGAAGGAAAGAAAAGTCTACTCCCTTATTTAAGTAATTACTCTCCTATGAAAGGGGTAATTGTAAATGGGACTTTAAATGATTTTGAATTTGAAAAAGTAGAATTAACCAACAATGCCATTATTGCATTTATTACTACATCTGGAAAAATGAATGTAAAAATTGATGGAATGGAATAATTTTAGGATTCCTTTTTCTTGGTATACATTCTATATACAACTACTCCAACCACAGCTACTAGCACATAAGGTATGACCATCAAATAAACAATACCATCATTTATTGCTTCCGCTTTTGCAGTACTCCCTTCGCTTTCTAGCGAGGCACGACACATAGCGCATTGAGCTTGAGTATTGAGAGTAAAGAATACAGAGAATAGAATATAGAGAATACCCTTGAAAAAGGTATTACTTCCAAATTCCAACTTCCAACTACTAACTTTAATTTGCATAATATGGTGCAATCATAAGGTAAACCACAACTCCCGTTACAGCTACATACAACCAAAGTGGGAAAGTGATTTTTGCTAGTTTTTTATGATTTTCAAATTGCCCTGCTAATGCTTTAACATAGGTAAATAATACCAAAGGAATTATGGTAACTGATAAGGCAATATGAGTTAACAAAAGAAAATAGTACACATATTTTATTGCGCCTTCTCCACCAAATTTAGTCGGATCTGCAGTCATGTGATAGGCAACATACATTAGCAAAAATAAAATAGAACAAAGTATTGCCAATTTCATTAATTTTTCATGAATTGCTCGATTACCCTTTTTTATTGCTACTACTGCCGAAACTAATAATGTCGCTGTGATTCCGTTTATAGTTGCGTAAATTGGAGGTAAAAAAGAAAGTGGCTCAACATTAATTCCGAAGTCTTTTAATCGAATACTAAAAAGCAGTACCACTGCAACCGGTATAATAATTGACACTAAAATAATTGGTGTTTTAAACTTTTTTTCTACGTTAGAATTTCCCATGTTATTCGTTTAATAATAAATTAATATCTTCTTTTATGGCATCAACTCCGGTTTGTTCTAAACCATCATAATATAATATTGGGTTGCCTTGCTTGTCTTTTCTGCAACGGATGTTTCCGTTTCTATCTATAAGCGCAAAAAGTCCGGAGTGTTCGAAATTTCCTAGAGCTTTATTGTTCTCACCAACATAAAGATTAAATCCTTTGTTGGCTAAATTAAAAATATAATCTTTATTTCCAGTAAGAAAATGCCAATTTTCTGCTGTAATATCTAATTTTTTCGCATGTTCCTTTAACACCGCAGGGGTATCATTATCAGGATTAATAGTGATTGAAGCAATAGCAAAATTTTTCTCTTTAGAAAATACTTTTTCTACTTCTATCATATTTTTATTCATAATAGGACAAATAGATGGACAGGTAGAGAAGAAAAATTCTAACACATATACTTTACCTTCATAATCTTTATTGGATATTTTAAGGTTGTTTTGATCGGTTAATTCAAATTTTGGGGCAGGACCTACTTTGTATAAAGCATCCTCTTTTACCATTTCATTAGAAAGGCTCATACGGTCGTTTTGCACAACCGAACCATTTTTTATTCTATCAACAATTCGAGGAATAAAAACAATTCCGAAGATTAAAATAATTAAGGAAATTCCGATGTAGGATTTATTTTTCATTGGAAAGTAGTTCTTTGGTTGCATTGTGATTTTTCTTTAATGCCAAACGGTATTCAGCAAGGATAATTTTAACATCGTCGGTCATTTCATTATAAAGTTCTGACACAAACTTGGTATTGTATCCTTCTTTATATTCGGGCTTACCTTTTTTATCATGTCCTTTTCTTCCGCGAAGGTTTCTTTTTTTATCAATAATAAAAACATTTGGAGTCCCTAATTTAGCGTCTAGATTACCAACCAATTTTAGAGAATGGTAGAAACTAGAAATTTCCTCAGGACTACCAAATACAAAATTCCAACCGGCTTGAGTTCCTAAAGAAGTAACATCTTTTTGCAATTCTCTAACTTGCTCCTGAGTACCATCAGGCAAAATCATAACCATTTGAAAATCTTTGAAATTTTTATTTCTATCAAAAATCTTCTCATATAAATTAAAGAAATTTCCCTTATACTTTTTTACATCTTGTCCGATAAAACCGAGAATAGTGATTTTCCCGTTTAATGCAACTGGCTTATCATCTAGGGTTTTCCATGAATTAATTTCAGGAATATTTTTGGTTATTGTTGGAAGTTTTGCAAAGCTATTTATTCCTGATGCAAAAAAAAGATAAGCAACAATTGGAAGTATAAATAAAATAAACAGCACAATATTCTTTTTCATGTTATTTAGGATAGTTTTGAAATACAAAAATAAAAAAAAGGTACGCAATGCGTACCTTTTTATTGAATTAATATCGTGTTAAAAGTTCCATTTTATGGTAGCATCTCTAAATACTCCAAATATATAATGTCCTTCTGTTAACAAAATAAATGTTAAATATAAAATTAAGAAAATTACAGTCCAAACCACAGCTCTTCTAAGCGTTGATTTTTCGCCTTCCATGTGCATGAAAGCCCAAACAATGTAATATGCTTTGAAAATAGTCAAGATAATGAATATCCAGTTAAGTAGGTTCATGCCTAAAAAGTTAGTCATGTGTAAAGATGCCGGTTTTTGGATACCTAAAATAACTTCTACTGTTGTTACAACAGATAGAATTCCAAAAACCAACCAAATTCTTTTTGTATTAGAAACGTGTTCGTGTGACATAATATATAATTTCTAAGATATTAAACTAAGTAGAAGAATGTAAATACAAAAACCCAAACTAAATCGACAAAGTGCCAGTAAAGTCCAACTTTTTCAACCATTTCATAAGTTCTTCTTTTCTCATAAGTTCCTAAAAGAACGTTGATAAAGATGATGATATTAATGATTACTCCAGAGAATACGTGGAAACCGTGGAAACCAGTAATAAAGAAGAAGAAATCAGCAAATAATTTACTTCCGTATTCGTTTCTTTGTAAGTTAGCTCCTTCAATTACTATTTTACCTTCTGCTAATCTTTTTTCAGATTCTGCTCTAGATAATATAATTTTATGTTTTGGAGAATTCAACGCAGGATTTTCATTTACTCCTTTTGTAGTTGCTAATGTTTCTGGTGAATTGATAGTTTCAATTCTAACTAATAAATCAGGATGTGATTTAAAACCAGCTTGCACTTGCTCTAAAGAATAAGTTGCTAATGAACTTTCTTCCATAAACCATCTTCCTTTGCTACGAGTAAGTTGCTCTCTTTCTTTAGGAATGCTAGTATCTGCAAATTCTTCTAAAGCAACTCTTTTTCCTGTTGCATCAACAAATTGCAATAAACTACCACCTTTAGACTCAACAGCACCATATTCCCCTTTAATGAAGTTTTTCCACTCCCATGCTTGTGAACCAACGAAGATAAAACCTCCAATAATAGTTAAGAACATGTAAAATGCCACTTTACTTTGTTTCATGTGATGCCCTGCATCTACAGCCAATACCATAGTTACAGAAGAACCAATTAAAATAAAAGTCATTAACGCCACATAATACATTGGCATAGAAACACCATGTGCAAACGGAAAGTGAGTAAACACCTCATCGGCTAATGGCCAAGTTTCGATAAATTTAAATCTTGAAAAACCATAAGCAGCCAAAAATCCTGAAAAGGTTAATGCATCTGAAACGATGAAAAACCACATCATTAATTTTCCGTAACTTGCTCCTAATGGCTCATTTCCGCCATCCCAAGTTTTTCCTACAGTAGTTGTATCAGTACCTTTCGATCCCATAAAAAAGTTGTTGTTAAAAAGTTCCCAAATTTACATTTTTTTCTTATTTAAAGAAATATAAAAACAAAAATAAATAAATCCACAAGAAATCAAGAAAGTGCCAATACATTGCACCTAGCTCAATACCAAGAAATTG
>CANGFO010000011.1 GCA_947453195.1 Flavobacteriaceae bacterium | reverse complement strand
TTCTTCCGACTTTCCTTATTTGTAAATTTCACCGAACATACTTTAGCAAATATCCGCTTGGCGTTATATAGTAATTTAGTGAAATTACCCATGACTTTCTTTTCTCAAAAAAGGGTAGGCGAATTAAACAGCCGCATCAGTTCGGATATTACTCAAATTCAAGACACCTTAACATCTACCATAGCGGAATTTTTAAGACAATTCATTTTAATTATTGGCGGAGTGGCTTTACTCGCAAGTCAGAGTTTTAAACTGACTTTGATGATGCTTTCTATAGTGCCGGTAGTGGCAGTTGCAGCAGTTATTTTTGGACGATTTATCAGAAAATATTCTAAAAACGTTCAAGATAAAGTAGCCGAAAGCCAAGTAATTGTTGAAGAAACATTACAAGGCATTAGCAATGTAAAAGCGTTTGCCAACGAATGGTATGAAATTGCACGATACAAAGGTAAAATTCAAGAGATTGTGAAAATCGCTATTAAAGGCGGAAAATACCGAGGCTACTTTGCTTCATTTATTATTTTCTGTTTGTTTGGTGCAATTGTAGCCGTGGTTTGGTATGGCGTAACTTTGAGTATCAGTGGTGAAATGAGCGTTGGGCAACTTATTTCATTTGTGCTATATTCGACTTTTGTCGGAGCATCCTTTGGCGGTGTGGCCGAATTGTATGCTCAAATTCAGAAAGCAGTGGGTGCAACTGAACGGGTTTTTGAACTATTGGATGAAACCCCAGAAAAAATCAACGGAACTACTTCATCAAATTTTGAAAAAATACAAGGTAATGTTACTTTCCAGAATGTATCCTTTTTTTACCCATCCCGTCCTGAAGTACACGTATTGAAGGATGTGAATTTCACTGCAAATTACGGACAAAAGATTGCAATTGTAGGTCCTAGTGGTGCAGGAAAATCAACAATCTCTTCGCTCCTACTTCGTTTTTACGATATTGTAGGCGGCTCCATTTTAATAGATGGAAAAAGCATCTATGACTATGATTTAGAAAGTCTACGAGGAAATATGAGTATCGTTCCGCAGGATGTTATTTTATTTGGAGGAAGCATAAGAGAAAATATTGCTTACGGTAAACCAACAGCGACCGAAGAAGAAATCTTACTTGCAGCAAAACAAGCGAATGCCTTGGATTTTGTAAACGGTTTCCCAGAAAAATTTGATACTTTAGTTGGAGAACGCGGAATTAAATTATCGGGTGGACAAAGACAACGCATTGCTATTGCTCGTGCTTTATTGAAAAATCCTAGCATCTTGATTTTAGATGAAGCGACTTCCTCGTTAGATAGCGAAAGCGAAAAATTAGTTCAGGAAGCTTTAGAAAACTTAATGGAAGGAAGAACCAGCATTATCATAGCGCACCGATTAGCAACCATTAGAAATGCAGATACTATATTAGTATTAAATGATGGTGTAATTGCAGAATCGGGAACTCATAAAGAATTACTTGAAATAGAAAATGGTATCTATAAGAATTTAAGTAACTTACAATTTAGCGAATACTAATTTTTTATTTCAATTTTCTTCTTTCTCTTTCCGTTTTCAGTAAATTTAATTCTCTACTGGTTTGTCCAGCAACCGAAGTGTTTTCTTCCGCGCGACGAATTAAATACGGCATTACATCACGAACTGGTCCAAAGGGCAAATATTTAGCCACATTATATCCGTTAGAAGCTAAGTTATAACTGATGTTATCACTCATTCCGTACAATTGACCAAACCAAATTCGATGATCGTTTATTTCAATATTATTTGCTTTCAACATTTGAAGTAACTTATAAGAACTTTCTTCATTGTGCGTTCCCGCAAATAGTGCCATTTTATCAATGTGCTGCATCATGTAATCTACAGCTGCATTGTAATTATCATCGGTTGCTTGTTTAGAAGCACAAATTGGCGATGGGTATCCAAATTCTTCTGCACGCTTGTTTTCTTTTTCCATGTAGGCGCCACGAACTAATTTCATTCCGATATAAAAACCTTCCTCTTTTGCTCTTTCGTGTAACGACTTCAAATAATCCAATCGATCCCAACGATACATTTGTAAGGTACTAAAAACAATAACTTTTTCCTTATTGTATTTGTGCATCATTTCTTCCACTAAGTCATCTGCTGCGTCTTGCATCCAGCTTTCTTCAGCATCAATCAACAAAGCAACACCCTTATCATGGGCCGTTTTACAAACTTTTTCAAATCTATTTTTTACATTATCCCACTCTGTTTGTTCGGAAGCTGTTAAAGGCGACTTCTCCCCTACTTTAGTGTATAAATCCAATCTTCCAAATCCGGTTGGTTTGAAAACAGCAAACGGAATTGCTTGGCGTTCTTTGGCAAATTCGATGGTTTTTAAAGTCATTTCCAAAGCAGCATCAAATTGCGCTTCTTCTTCTTTTCCTTCAACAGAATAATCTAAAACCGAAGATACGCCTTTGGTATACATTTTATCCACAACAGAAAGGCAATCCAATTCATTTACACCTCCACAAAAATGATCAAAAACGGTTGCACGAATAAGTCCTTCAACAGGAAGATGTGCTTTTATAGCAAAATTGGTAACCGCAGTGCCTATTCGAACCAAAGGTTCGCTAGCTATAAGTTTAAAAAGAAAATAGGCTCTATCTAGTTCGGTGTCGCTTTTTAAAGAAAAAGCAACTTCGGTATTATTGAATATTTTATCCATTACTTTATTTGTAATAATTGCACAAATATAATTAGAGTTTGGCGATTATTTATCAAAAATAACCTTATTTTTGACCTTAAATAACAAGAAAATGCAATCCATAAAAGCCAACGACTATTCTATATATTTCAACCACGAAGGATACGAAATGCTTAATACTTGGGTATCTGAGAACAACTATTCAAAATTATTTATTTTAGTAGATGAAACCACAAATGAATTTTGTCTACCTATACTATTACCATTATTAGAAGTAGAGATTCCAATAGAAATTATTGAAATTGAGGCCGGTGAGGATATGAAAAACATTTCAACTTGCGTTGAAATCTGGTCTATTCTTTCTGAATTAGGTGCCGATAGAAAAAGTGCACTACTTAATCTAGGTGGTGGCGTTATAACCGATATTGGTGGTTTTGTTGCTTCTACATTTAAAAGAGGGATTGATTTTATCAACATTCCCACAACGCTATTAGGTATAGTCGATGCTGCAATTGGCGGTAAAAACGGAGTGGATCTTGGAACGTTAAAAAATCAAATTGGAGTTATTAATGCACCCAAATTAGTATTAATAGATACTCACTATTTAGAAACATTACCTCAAAATCAAATGAAATCGGGATTGGCCGAAATGCTAAAACATGGATTGATTTATGATAAAAAATATTGGAATCAATTCAAAGATTTAAAGGAATTGAATTTTGAGGATTTAGATCAACTGATTTATCGCTCTATTGAAATTAAGAACGAAATCGTTTCACAAGATCCAACTGAAAACGGAATTCGCAAAGCGCTTAACTTCGGTCACACGTTAGGACATGCCATTGAAAGTCATTTTTTGGAAACAGCTACTCCACTTCTTCACGGCGAGGCAATAGCTATTGGAATGATCTTGGAAAGTTACATTTCAAAAGAAAAAAACCTGATTTCAGAAAATGAATATATTGAAATAAAAAGCACTTTATTAGCTGTTTTTGGAAGACATGTTTTTTCATCAAAAGACATTGAAGCGATACAAAATCTTCTCATTCACGACAAGAAAAACGAGTATGGAAAAGTGCAATTTGCATTAATACAAAATATTGGAACCGTAATTATAAATCAATTTACTGATAATGAATTAATTATTGACGGATTTAAGGATTATGAAAGTTAATGTTTTTTTAATTATTTTTTTTCAATTGACTTATTTTATTTTATAAATTTGCGGTGATGAACAAAAACAAAAACAATACTATTAATCCTTTATTCCTGCAGGAAAACTACCCAAGTAATCCAGTAAAAAGAAACGGTATTTTTAATACTTATAGCGTTAGTATTGTTGAGAATTTAACTAACATCGAATCAATAACAATTGATTTACCAATTGCCTACGCAAATATTAGGGTTTGAATTCTAGATTAATCCTTGTTTAATTACATTTATTTAATCTAAAATCCACAAAAATGAACACTAAATATTTCGACTTAATTAATCAGACCTACTATTTTCCTCAAGAAGAATTTAGCCTTAATAAAGAAAATACCCTTCAATTTCACAATATCGATTTGATGAAATTAGTTGAACAGTATGGCACGCCGTTAAAATTCACTTATTTGCCTCAAATTTCCAACAACATTAAAAAAGCCAAAAATTGGTTTCGTAATGCTATGGAAAAAAACAAATATGAAGGTAAATACTACTACTGCTACTGCACTAAAAGCTCTCATTTTGAATACATTATGAATGAAGCTTTTAAAAATAATATTCATATTGAGACTTCTTCGGCATTTGACATTAATATTGTTGAAAATCTATTAGAAAATAGCAAGATTAATAAGAGTACTTATATTATTTGTAATGGATTCAAAAGAGATCAGTACATTACGAATATTGCAAGGTTAATTAATAACGGGCATAAAAATACCATTCCGATAATTGATAATTTTGAAGAATTGGATTTACTTCAAGCTGAAATTAAAGGTAAATTTAAAATCGGAATTCGTATTGCTGCAGAGGAAGAACCTAAATTTGAGTTTTATACTTCTCGTTTGGGAATTGGATATAAAAACATCGTTCAATTTTACAAAAAACAAATTCAAGATAATGATAAATTAGAGCTAAAAATGCTTCACTTCTTTATCAATACTGGAATTAATGATAATGCCTATTACTGGAATGAATTAGTAAAATGTATTAAAGTATACATCGCACTAAAAAAAGAATGTCCGTCGCTTGATGGATTAAATATTGGTGGTGGGTTTCCAATAAAAAACTCTCTGGCTTTTGAATACGATTACCAATATATGATTGATGAGATTATTCACCAAATCAAATTGGCTTGTGATGAAGCAGAAGTTGATGTTCCAAATATTTTTACAGAATTTGGATCGTTTACAGTTGGGGAATCTGGCGGAGCAATCTACCAAGTATTGTATCAAAAACAGCAAAATGACAGAGAAGCTTGGAACATGATTGACAGCTCGTTTATCACAACTTTACCTGATACCTGGGCAATTAACAAACGTTTCATTATGCTTGCAGTAAATAGATGGAATGATACCTACGAAAGGGTACTTCTTGGCGGAATGACTTGTGATAGTGATGACTATTACAACTCTGAACAAAATATGAATGCCATTTATTTACCAAAATACAACAAGGAAAAACCATTATACATCGGATTTTTTAACACTGGTGCCTACCAAGAAACCATTGGAGGTTTTGGAGGACTGCACCACTGTTTGATTCCGCAACCAAAACACATTTTGATTGATAGAGATGAAAATGGAATTTTAGCAACCGAAGTGTTTTCAGAGCAACAAACCTCAGATGATGTGCTTAAAATATTAGGTTACACCAAAAAACAATAAAAATATTTTAAATTATTTTATAACTTATTTTCAAATTTAAGCAGTTAATTTTATTAATTATCAGCTATTTACATAGGTCAATTTAATGGTATTTCTATACCCTAAATTAATTATCAAAAATTTGAAATATTAAAAAAAATAGTTTTTCTTTGAACCCAAGTGATTACAACCAAATTAAACAATAACAATGAGTAAAGGACCTATAAGTCAGTTTTTAGAAAACAATTACCTTCATTTTAATTCTGCTGCATTAGTAGATGCTGCAAAAGGATATGAACAACATCTTTTAGAGAATGGAAAAATGATGATTACTCTTGCTGGAGCCATGAGTACTGCAGAGTTAGGTAAATCACTTGCAGAAATGATTCGCCAGGATAAAGTGCATATTATTTCTTGCACAGGAGCTAACTTGGAAGAAGACATCATGAACTTAGTTGCTCATAATTCATACAAAAGAGTCCCTAACTATAGAGACTTAAGCCCTCAAGAAGAATGGGATTTATTAGAAAATCATTACAATAGAGTTACCGATACTTGTATTCCAGAAGAAGAAGCTTTTAGAAGATTACAAAAACACTTATTCAATATATGGAATAATGCCGATTCTAAAGGGGAACGTTATTTTCCACATGAATTTATGTATCAAATGTTGAACTCTGGTGTGTTGGAGCAATACTATGAAATTGATCCTAAGGATTCCTGGATGATTGCTGCAGCAGAAAAAAACCTTCCAATTGTGGTTCCGGGATGGGAAGACAGTACCATGGGTAATATTTTTGCTTCGTATTGTATTAAAGGAGAGTTCAAACCTACAACTATGAAAAGCGGAATTGAATACATGATGTGGCTTGCCGATTGGTATCCTAAAAACTCTGGTGGCAAAGGTGTTGGTTTCTTTCAAATTGGTGGAGGTATTGCTGGAGATTTTCCAATTTGTGTTGTACCAATGTTATATCAAGATATGGAAATGCATGACATTCCGTTTTGGAGTTATTTCTGCCAAATATCCGATTCTACTACAAGTTACGGATCCTATTCTGGTGCGGTACCAAATGAAAAAATTACTTGGGGTAAATTAGATATTGACACTCCAAAATACATTATTGAATCAGACGCAACTATCGTTGCACCCTTAATTTTTGCTTATTTATTAGATTTATAATACCTTTTTTATGAAAAGAATAATTGTTGATTATGCCAAGCTAACCGGTGACATTTTAAACTTATTAGTAGAAAAATTTCCTGACGGATATGATAGTTCGGATATTATTCGTTTTAGAAATGCTAAAGACGAACTAATTGAAGCTGTTGAAGTTAGAACTGAAGACACTATTTACTTAGTTAAAGTTAGCACGAAATTAGCTAACAGAATGGAGAAATTTGAAGAGGATGATTTGGATGCAGTAATTGAACCAATTGCACCAGTTAAAGGCTTAGATTTAGAAGACGATGATTTACCAAGTGATGATGAGGAAGAAGTAGATTTATTAAAAGATAATGGAGGATCTGATGAGGATATCGATGACGAAGAAGAAGATTTTGAAACTTCAGATAATTTTGATGACGACGACGAAGAATAAATTAAAACATAAAAAAGCCTCAAGTAATTTGAGGCTTTTTTTTATAAGTACCTTTCAATAAATACTTTTTGATGGTGATTTTGATGTCCAATTATTATAAATCCAGCAGCCCTAACCGACATGGGATTTTCAGATGCAATTCCTATCCTGGCTAATTGTTCAGAATTAAAAGATTTAAACAAACTCAATGTTGCATAACGAACTGCCGATAATTCATTTAATAAATCCATAATACTTCTTTGAGAACCGTTAGCATAATTCGCAAAAACATCTTCATCATATCCTGGTAACTCAGTAACATCATTTCTTGCAAATCGTAACGCTCTATAAGAAAACACTCTTTCTGCATCAATAATATGCTGAATGATATCTTTTATTGTCCATTTTCCATCAGCATAACGGTAATCAAATTTATCCATAGGAATATCTTGAACAAATTTTATAAATCGATGCAATGAAATCTCTAATTCTTCAATTAAGGTATACGCATCAGATACTTGATTTACATATGCTTTATAATAAGCGCCAAATTCGTTTGAATTTAATTCATTTACTTTCATCTTATTTTTTTATAAATTTAAATAAAAAACCCCAAGTGAACTTGAGGTTTTGTTATAATAATTTTTTAAAATAATATTAAATATCTTTAAAGATAGTATGCATTAATCGTTTTTTATCATTGATACTTTCGTCAAGTGAAATCATCGTTTCTGTACGATAAACTCCTTCAATATCATCAATCATAAAAATTACATCTTTAGCATGTTTTGTGTCTTTGGCACGAATTTTACAAAAAATATTAAATTTTCCGGTTGTTACATGAGCAACAGTTACAAATGGAATTTCGCTAATTCTTTCTAAAACAAATTTTGTTTGAGAAGTATTATTCAAGAAAACCCCTACATAAGCAATGAAAGAATAACCTAGTTTTTCATAATCTAAAGTTAATGAAGAACCCATTATTATTCCTGCATCTTCCATTTTTTTAACTCTAACATGAACTGTTCCTGCTGAAATCAATAATTTTTTTGCAATATCCGTAAACGGAATTCTGGTATTATCAATTAACATGTCTAAAATTTGATGATCTACTTCATCTAATCGGAACTTACTCATAACTATAAATTTAAATTAAATTAAAAATTTTGCAATACAAAAAAGTAAACTGAATTATTGCTTAATTCCATTTACAAATTTTATTACTTTACCTAATGTAAAGTTTGCTTTTTGATCTAATTTCGGACAATTCCCTGTACTATCTTCATAATACATTTTATGTGCATTATACTGAAAATGACCAAATTTACCCTTTAACTCCCCTATCTCAACTATGTAAGCATTGAATTGAAGTTTTCCATCAACAAGCTCTTCCTTGTATTGTGCAGCAAAATTCGTAATTATTTCTTTACCATCATAATTTATTTTAACATTTTTATAAAGAAAATCATAAAAAACCACATTATTTTTAGTTATTTGGAAATAATCTGAATTATTTACATCAACTATATCGATTTCGTTAATAATTTGTAATCCTGAAATCAATGCAATAAAAATCATTTTACGAGTAAATTCTCGATAATAATCATTTGGGAAATGTCCAGCTTCAAATAAAATAGTAGGAACTCCTAATAGCATGAACTGATCTCCGATACAATTAGGATTAAATCCATCGTCAAATAAGGATACTTGACCAGGAATATGTTTTTGTAATTCTGCATTCATCCCTACAATTACTTGCATAGCCTTAGCCCTAACTTGGTTTACTTCTTTTTGTTCATTATAAGATGGCGCTAAAAAAGAAACGGTAGCGGGAAGCCCTGAAGTTCCTGCCCCAAAAATGGTCCGTTGATCGTGTAGATTAAAACAAAAATCGGGTTTAAATTCCTCAAAAACTTTACGTAATAGTTGACTTTCAGGTTGAGATAAATCAATGGAATCACGATTTAAATCGACTTTATTTGCATTTTCTCGAGTATATAATTCGGCGCCGTCCGGGTTAACCATTGGAAGAATACAAAAAGTATATTCGCTAAGAAAGCGCTTTCCAATTTCTTCATTTGAATCAATCAAATTTATAAAATCAAACAAAGCTTTAGTGGTAGTGCTTTCATTACCATGCATTTGCGTCCAAATAAAAACTCTAGTACCGCCAGTACCAATGGTACACTGGTAAATTGGCTTTCCTAAAACCGATGTGCCTAAAATTTTTGTTGGGTACTTACCTAATAAAGGCGCTATATCCTTTAAAGTAATATACCTTCCAAAAAGTGAATTTTGCTTATATTCTTTATGTAACTCTATATAATCCATACTTTATTCAACTTGATAACTTCGCTCTGGAATTTTTCCGACCACTCCTTTATAAAATGGTAGCACTTCTTTCATATCATTTTCATAATTCCCAGAGGGCATAAATGCATCCCCAATTTTAACTTCTTTTTTGCCAAAATCAAAAGCCACAGGAACTATTGGCACCTTTGCTTTTAATGCAATATAATAAAATCCGGTACGCAATTCGGCAACTTTTTCTCTAGTTCCCTCAGGAGACAATGCCAATCTAAAAACATCATGTTTATCAAATACTTCTGCCGTAGCATCCACATTATTTTTGCCTCCACTTCGGTCTAAGGGCGCTCCGCCTACTGCTCTAAAATAATAACCAAAAGGAAAAACAAAAAGTTCTTTTTTACCAACAAAATTGATTTCAATGTCTAATATCCCTCTGGTTAACAAGGCAATAAAAAAATCTAAGTTACTAGTGTGCGGTAGCACTATGAACACACATTTTTTTAATTTTGGATCAAAATTTCCTGATAATTTCCAACCCAATATTTTATAAAAAATAAAACTATATAGTTGCTTTTTCATGTAAAATAATTTGTGTAAATTTACTATTATTCTGCTATTTTTGAGAAAAATATAAAAATGATCGCTAAATTCTTTAGTTATTTCCTTCCAATCAATGTTATCAAGAGAAAATCTTCTGTAAGTAATTCAATTGAAGTTACTTGGAATAACGGAGAATTGGTAATTGATTCAAAAAACACGAATTATTCCTATGGTAGTTTACAACGAATATTAAAAAAAGGATTAAAATATATTGGATACGATCGGATAAGAAAGTTTGAAAAAGTACTGGTATTAGGGGTTGCAGGGGGAAGTGTAATTAAAACTTTAGTTGACGACATCAAGTATAAAGGTGAAATTATTGGTGTTGAAATAGATCCAGAAATCATTGAAATAGCAAACACTTACTTTAACATTGATCAAATTGAAAATTTAGAAATCGTTATTGAAGACGCCTTTGAATATGTATTAAAATCTAAAGAGCAATTTGATTTAATTATTATTGATATTTTTCAAGACACAACAATGCCAAGTTTTTTATTTGAAGCCCATTTTATTCAAAGAGTAAATTCCATGTTGAACACTAATGGTTTTATTTTGTTTAACACCATGGTAATCAATGAAAAAAACAGGTTGAAAAACCTTGATTATCGTAAGAATTTTGATGCTAATTATTCCTTACGAATGTACCCAAAAGTTGAAGTTCATAATGAGTTATTTACCATTAAAAAACTAGCGTGATGCAATCTATTTTAAGAAAACTTCTTATTGGAAAAGTAACTCCAAATCACAATCCAAAATTTAATCCAATACAAAAAAGAATCTTAAACATTAAAGCCATTTGGAATAATGACCATCAGGATGATAAAGGACTTGAAAAAATAGTTAGATTATTTCTTTCCTTCTCACAATTACTATTTCCAGGTATTTATATTAAATATTTTGCCCAAAAAAAAGGGTATGAGTACCGAGATTTGGCAATGGATTTTTATATTTTAATTAAGTTCATCTTTCCAATAATAATATTAAAATACCATTACCAAGAGCATACTTTATTAATTGGAATAATGTGCTATTTCTTATTAGAAACCATATTAAACATTCCAACATTAATTTTTGCCTCCGATTTATTTACGCGCCCACGTTCTTACAAAAGATCCATGTTGCTGCTTTTTTTTAATTACTTAGAGATTGTAATCGCTTTCGCAGTACTTTATACTCTTGGAAACAATATGAATAAGCCCTTTTTACATTGGTTTGATTCCATCTATTTTAGTGTGGTTAGTTCTAACTCAATAGGTTTTGGAGATTATTACCCAATCACTACCTATGGCAAAGTGCTGGTAAGCATTCAAGCAATGTTCTTTTTATCGTTTGTCGTTTTGTTTTTAAATTTCTTTTCAACCAAAGTTAAAAGCAAAGGCTATTTTGAAAATGATACTGATTTATAAAAATAAAAAAAAGCACAGAAAGGGATTCCTGTGCTTGGATTGACTTTTACATGTATTCGTAGTCTTCCGTAAACTCTACGTTGCCCATATAACCAAGCCAATATATTTGTAGTGTTTTATTTCTTCGATTATTACATTACAAATTTGCAAGGTTTGGGGCTTATAATTATTACATGATAAATAGTTTCTTTTATATAAATTACATGTTGAGTAACCCAATTGTATTATTTAGATGAATGCAATTGCTTTCTACTTTTATAAGCTTTTAAGTAGTCGCCTTTTGGTTTTCCATCATCAAAAGAGCTGAACATCAAAGGAAACGCTGCCTTACTTCTCGCCTCTTCATTTGAAAACCCTTCATATTCAATTCTGTAAATAGCCGAATACAATTGCGCCCTTCCTATACCGTGATAACAATGGATTAAGACCGGATAATTATCAGAATCATCCATGATTTTGAAAAAAGTATCTAAGTTTTTTTGATTCGGAATTTGATCAGATCCATTGTTAAAATAATGAACTCCCGGTATTTTAGCCACTGCCTGTTTCTCGGCAGTTAACTCTGCAGGTATTTCCGGATTGTTCACATCGTCTCCAGTTCCTGGAAAGCGCAAATCAACAATCGATTTGATATGATATTTCTTTACATAACTTTCAATTTCATCCGGCGGAATCATACCACTTTTATACACTTTCCCTTCAGTAATAGTCATAAAATTATGATTAATATGTCGGTCATAAACATATTTTCCAGCTATGGCTGAAGCTACTACAATAAAAAATATAACTATTTTCTTTTTAAATTTCATTTGAATTTAGGATTCTGTTGCTTTGCAAAATTACTAAATACTATAAGATTAATTAAAATTATAATGATAATAAATATATTATTAATTAATTTGCAAAAAAATTAGCACCACTATTAGAATGATAGCTATCACCCGACTATTCGATTTTCCCTATTATCAATTAGAAAAAAACAATATAAAAAATTGTTTAGTTACCAAATACAATGGAAAATGGATAGAAACATCTACTCAAGAATATATTGATAAAGCAAATGCTATTTCTAGAGCACTTTTGAAACTGGGTGTTGAGAAAAATGATAAAATTGCCATAATTTCTTCCAATAACAGAACCGAATGGAATATCATGGATATTGGAGCGCTTCAAACTGGAGCTCAAACGGTACCTGTTTACCCAACTATTTCCGAAGAAGATTATGAATATATTTTAAATCACAGCGAATCCAGTTATTGTTTTGTATCGGATGAAGAAGTACTTAGAAAAGTAAATTCAATTAAAAAAAACGTACCTAAACTAAAAGAGGTTTACTCATTTAATGAAATTCCAGGATGTAAAAACTGGACCGAATTATTGCAATTAGGTGAAGATACTTCCAATCAAAACGAAGTTGAAATTCGCAAAGAAAACGTAAAACCTGAAGAATTAGCAACAATCATTTACACCTCTGGAACAACCGGAAAGCCTAAAGGTGTGATGCTATCGCATCATAATATTGTTTCGAATGTATTGGATAGCTCTCCTAGAATCCCGTTTGAAGAAGGAACCAGTAGAGCGCTTAGTTTCTTACCAATTTGCCATATTTTTGAAAGAGTAATTTTATATATCTACCAATATTATTCGGTTTCTATATATTTTGCCGAAAGCATTGATAAACTTTCAGAAAACATAACCGAAGTAAAACCTACCGTTTTTTCAGTAGTACCTAGATTATTAGAAAAAGTATACGATAGAATTATTGAAAAAGGTTCTGCTTTAACTGGAATAAAAAGAAAATTATTCTTTTGGGCTGTTGACTTAGGTTTGCGATATGAACCCTATGGAGCCAACGGTATTTGGTATGAATTGCAATTAAAATTAGCACGAAAATTAATTTTTAGCAAATGGAAAGCAGGTTTGGGCGGAAACTTAAGTGTATTAGTATCAGGAAGTGCCGCTTTACAACAACGACTTACTAGAATATTTGCTGCAGCTGGAATGCCCGTAATGGAAGGTTATGGATTAACTGAAACTTCTCCTGTAATTACCGTGAATGATGTTCGAAATAGATTATTTAAAATTGGAACGGTTGGAAAAGTAATTCAAAATGTAGAAGTAAAAATTGCAAAAGATGGTGAAATTCTATGTAAAGGACCTAACGTTATGATGGGTTATTATAAGGATGAGGAACTTACCAAAGAAGCTATTTATGATGGCTATTTCCATACTGGAGATATTGGGGAAATTGACTCCGAAGGATTTTTGAAAATTACCGATAGAAAAAAAGAAATATTTAAAACTTCTGGCGGTAAATATATTGCTCCTCAAAATATTGAAAACACCATGAAACAATCACTTTTTATAGAGCAAATCATGGTTGTTGGCGATGGAGAAAAAATGCCAGGCGCTTTTATTCAACCTAATTTTAGCTATATTAGAACTTGGGCAGAAAACGAAGAAATTGCAATTGGTGCTTCTAATGAAGATTTAGTCTCAAATACAAATGTGATTCAGAAAATTCAACAAGAAGTTGATCTATACAACGAAAAGTTTGGAAATTGGGAGAAGATAAAGCGATTCGAATTAACTCCAAATGTATGGAGTATTGATGGCGGTGAACTAACGCCAACTTTAAAAATGAAACGTAAAATTATTAAAGAAAAATACATTCAATTGTATAACAAAATATATAATCCCTAGTTTTTATTTTTCGTCAGAATTCAAAAAGTAATAATTCCCAACTTTTATTGCATTTAAATTGCATATCAGCTAAAAAAATTCCAAAAAATATCTTTAATTTGTACAAATACATTAAAGAATGGAATTTAATCCTGACACCCTAGAAACTAAAGCAATTTATAAATTGCTAACCGGAACCATAATACCAAGGCCTATTGCCTGGGTTTCAACTGTGGACGATAACGGGATTAATAACCTTGCTCCTTTTTCTTATTTCAATATGGTTGGCGATGATCCGCCGCACATCATGTTTTCTACACGCAGAGATGCCAATTCCAATAAAGACACCCTAAATAATATTCTTGCCAACAAACAATTTGTGGTAAATATGGTCACCGAATCACTAACAGAACAAATGAATGCAACTTCGCAATCCGTTCCTTCAGATGTTGATGAATTTGATTTAGTTGGGGTAACTCCGGTGCCATCAGTTGTGGTTAAGCCTATGCGTGTACAAGAAAGTCCCATACATTTAGAATGTGAATTAGTGCATCATTATTTTTTAGAAAATCATAAACAAGGTGGAGCCTGCGTAATTATTGGGAGAATTGTACATATGCATTTTGAAGACAATGTGCTTCTAGAAGATTATAAAATTAATATGGAAACCTACAAACCAATTTCACGTTTAGCAGGTTCGAACTACAGTAAAATAGGAGAAATCTTTTCTGTCAAAAGAAATTAAAATATGAAAATAGCAGTTATTGGCGGTGGTCCTGGCGGACTTTACTTTTCGATTCTTACCAAAAAAGCAATGCCCCATTGCAAAATAGATATCTACGAACGCAACAAACCCGACGATAGTTTTGGTTTTGGAGTTGTTTTTTCGGATGAAACTTTAGGTGAATTTTTAAAACGTGACATGCAATCGTACGAATTAATTCGAAGCAAATTTGCCTATTGGGATGATATTGTTGTCGCTAGAAATGGCGAACAAGTAAATATTGCCGGTAATGGATTTTGTGGCTGTTCCCGAAAAACATTATTACAGTTACTGCAACAAAGATGTGTTGAAGAAGGCGTGAATTTATATTTTGAGCAAAATATTGATGATTTATCAAAATATGCAGATGCCGATATTATCTTGGCTTCCGATGGAATTTCAAGTGGAATTAGAACTAAATATGAAAAAGAATTCGGTACCAAAATTGCTTTAAAGAAAAACCGATTTGTTTGGTTGGGATCAACAAAACCATTGGATGCCTTTACTTATTTTTTCAGAGAAACTCCCCACGGAACTATCGTAGCTCATTCCTACCAATACGAAGAAAATCGTAGTACTTGGATTTTCGAATGCAGCAATGAAACCTGGAAAAAACATGGTTTTGAAGTAACTAATGAAGAAGATACCATTGCAAAAATAGCCGAACTATTTAAGGAAGAATTAGATGGACATCCTTTATTGTCTAATAAATCACATTGGCGTCAATTTCCTCATGTAACTAATGAAAAATGGTACCATAACAATATAGTATTACTTGGCGATGCCAAGGCAACAGCCCACTACTCTATTGGATCTGGAACAAAATTAGCAATGGATTGCGCTATCGGTTTATCGGATGCTTTAATTGCTAATCCTAATGATGTGCAAGCTGCGTTTCAGCAATACGATAAAACTAGGAGAAATACGGTAGAAATGATTCAGCATGCGGCTCTAGTTTCGCTAGATTGGTTTGAAAATATGGATCGCAACATGCAACATCCGTTTTACCAATTTGCATTTGGTTGCATGACCCGTTCCAAAAAAGTAACTTATGAAAACCTACGATTAAGGGACAAGTCTTTTACAGATAAGGTTTTGGAAGAATTCAATACTAACCAACAAGCTACACCTGCAGCTTTTTCTACATTTAAATTACGCGATTTAGAATTGCAAAATAGAATTGCAATGGCTCCAATGGGACAATATCAAGCGGTAAATGGCGTAGTAAATGATTGGCATTTTCAACATTATGCTTCACGAGCTTTGGGTGGTTTGGGATTAATTATCACCGAATTAACTGCAATTTCAGAAACAGGAAGAATAACTTTAGGTTGTACTGGTATATACAAAGAAAATCAAATAGTTGAATGGAAAAGAATAACTGATTTTATTCATAAGAATACTCAAACTAAAATCGGAATTCAAATAGGCCATTCTGGAAGAAAAGGCGCCACAAAAAAACCTTGGGAAGGTGGAGAACCGTTAAAAAACAGTTGGGAATTACTTTCGGCTTCACCAATTGCATTTAATGAAAAATTTGCAACCCCAAAAGAAATGATCCATTCTGATATGGATTTGATAACTTCTCAATTTGTGCAAGCCACTAAAAATGCCAATGAAGCGGGTTTTGATATGATCGAATTACAAGCGCATCATGGATTTTTATTAGCCTCGTTCCTATCTCCATTAACAAATAATAGAAAAGATGAATTTGGCGGAAGCATAGAAAACAGATTGAAATTTCCATTACGTGTTTTCAACGAAATGCGTGCCATATTTCCAAAAGAAAAACCAATGTCAGTTCGAATCTCCGCTACAGATTGGGCTGAAAACGGAATTTCGGAAGAAGATGTTATGACAATTGCTGCTGAGTTTAAAAAAGCTGGAGCCGATATCATCAATGTTTCTACAGGAAATACTATTGCAGGTCAAAAACCACAAACCGGCAGAATGTGGCAAACACCATTCGCAGATACCGTTCGTAATACCGTTCATATCCCTACAATTACAGCAGGTTATATTCAGGATATTGATCAAATCAACACCATTATCCTTAATGGAAGAGCGGATATTATTGCACTTGGAAGACCTTTATTATCAGACCCTAACTTTGTTCGTAACGCACAAGCCTACGAACAATTTGAGCCAATGGATATTCCAAATTCATATAAAGCAGGAATGTTGCATTCATATCCATTAAAGGCAACCGAAAGAAAACAACTGGAAGGAATGAAAAAAGCATTAAAACCAAAAAGTAATAAAAAGTAATTATAAATTATGAATTACGAATTATGAAAAAAGATAATGTGGTACAAATTAAAAGTTATGCATTTGCAGTTCGGATTGTAAATGTTTATAAGTATTTATTAGAAGAAAAAAAAGAATATGTATTGAGCAAGCAACTTTTAAGATGTGGAACTTCAATTGGAGCAAACATAGAAGAAGCAATTGGTGGACAAACTGAAAAAGATTTTTTTGCAAAACTTACGATTTCTTATAAAGAAGCAAGAGAAACTCATTACTGGATTAGATTTCTAAAAGACACTTCTTATCTTTCAAATGAAGAGGCTCAAAGTTTATTAATTGATATTGAAGAATTATTAAGAATAATTGGTTCTATTCAAAAAACGTTACGTAATTCGTAATTTAAAATTCGTAATTAATTTATGGAAGATAATTTTGCTCAAGACAATTTACCTAATCAGGAAATACAACCTGATTATCTATTCACCGATTTGCCTCAATTTCAGCATCCTGAAATACTGAATTGTGTAGATAAATTACTTGACAATCATATTAATGAAGGTCGCGGAAACAACATTTGCATTAGAACCTTTGACACTGTTTGTACCTATCAGGATTTGTATGAAAAAGCCAATCAAATTGCACATGTTTTGGTTGAAGATTTAAATTTTAAATCAGGTAATCGTGTCTTAATTCGCTCAGCAAATAACCCAATGATGGTCGCTTGTTGGTTTGCAATATTGAAAGCAGGTGGCGTTGTTGTTGCAACCATGCCGTTACTTAGAGATAAAGAATTGACTACAATTATTGACTGTGCTCAAATTTCTCATGCCTTTTGCGACAAGGAATTGGAAGAGGAAATGGTTTTGGTAAAATCGAATTATTTGAAACAAATTTGCATTTATGGAAATTCCCAATTAGAGGAATTAATGAAGGACAAGCCCAAAACTTTTTCAAATTTTCAAACTAAAAACGACAGTATTGCCCTAATCGGATTTACTTCTGGCACAACCGGCTTACCCAAAATGACCTCGCATTATCATAAAGATATATTAAATATTTGTGAGTGCTTTCCAACCTATTCCTTACAACCTACTTCAAATGATATTTTCACCGGAAGCCCTCCTATTGGTTTTACCTTTGGCTTAGGCGGATTGGTTTTGTTTCCGATGTATTATGGTGCTTCTACTTTTTTAATTGAAAAACCGAGCCCAGATGCATTATTAAAAGCAATTCAAGAACATAAAATCACCATTTGCTTTACTGCTCCAACTGCTTGGCGAATCATCACAACTAAAGTAAAAGAATACGATATTTCGAGTTTGCGAAAATGTGTTTCTGCTGGAGAAACTTTGCCAATAAAAGTTTGGCAAGACTGGTACGATGCTACTAGATTGAAGATAATTGATGGCATCGGAGCTACAGAAATGCTGCATATTTTCATTTCTTCCAATGAAGAAAACATGAAACCTGGCGCTACCGGATTGCCAATTACTGGTTATGAAGCCAAAATAATTGACCTAAGCGGAAACGAAGTTCCTGCAAACGAATCTGGAAGATTAGCCGTGAGGGGAATAACCGGCTGTAAATACCTGAATCGCGAAGAAAAACAAAAAGAATATGTTGAAAAAGGTTGGAATATAACTGGAGATATTTTCCGAAAAGATGAAGAAGGTTACCTTTGGTTTGTGGCTCGTGGCGATGATATGATCATTTCTTCTGGATACAATATTGCAGCAATTGAAGTAGAAAGTGTACTTTTGACTCACGAGGACATTCTAGAATGTGCTGTTGTGGGTTTACCCGATGAAGAACGCGGAATGTTAGTTTGCGCACACATTGTTTTGAAAGACGAAGAAAAGGCTTCTGATGCAATGAAAAACAGAATCCAACATTGGTTTAAAGAAGTGGCTGCGCCCTACAAATATCCGAGAGTAATTAATTTTACTGAGGCTTTGCCAAAAACAGAAACCGGAAAAATACAACGATTTAAATTAAAGTAAGATGAGAAAAGCATTTTTAGTTATTAGTATTACAGTTTTGTCAATTACAGCAATTTTAAGCTTTGTAAATTGGAAGTTTAGTTTACTGCTTTTCTTATTTATTCCATTAATTTTAATGGGGTTATATGATATGTACCAATCCATTCATACCATTAGAAGAAACTTTCCACTTTTAGGAAGAATGCGTTATTTACTAGAATCCATTGGTCCAGAAATGCGTCAATACTTCATAGAAACAGACACTGAAGGAAAGCCATTTGATAGATTACAAAGGAGAATGGTTTATGCAAGAAGCAAAAAACAAATAGATACACAACCATTTGGAACCCAATTAAATGTTTATGATATTGGATATGAATGGATTAATCATAGTATTCGAGCCATTTCATTTTCTCAAATTGACGAAAATCCTCGGGTAAAAATTGGATCTTCACAATGCGAAAAACCATACGCTGCTAGCATATTTAACATAAGTGCAATGAGTTATGGAGCTCTAAGTAAAAATGCAATACTAGCATTAAATTCTGGAGCTAAAAGAGGAGACTTTTATCATAATACTGGTGAAGGCGGACTTTCACCATATCATTTGCAAAATGGAGGAGATGTGGTTTGGAATATTGGTACGGGTTATTTTAGTTGTAGAACAGAGGATGGAAAATTCTCATTTGAAGAATATACTAAAAGAGCCGTTTTAGATAATGTAAAAATGATAGAGATTAAATTCTCACAAGGAGCTAAACCTGGACATGGCGGAATATTGCCTAAAGAAAAAGTAACCGATGAAATTGCCGCAATTCGTTTAGTGTCAAAAGGAAATGATATTGTATCTCCCCCTACCCATTCTGCATTTACAACACCAGTAGAGTTAATGGAGTTCGTGAAATTATTGCGAATAGGTTCTGGTGGAAAACCAATTGGAATGAAAATATGCATTGGTAATAAGTCAGAATTTTTATCTATATGCAAAGCTATGGTTGAAACAAAAACCTATTTAGACTTTATTACCGTAGATGGTGGTGAAGGTGGAACTGGCGCAGCACCCCCTGAATATTCAGATCATGTTGGAATGCCTTTAAGAGAAGCTTTGGCTTTTGTATATGATGCTTTAAATGGATTCGGAATTAAAAATCAAATCAAAATTATTGCAAGTGGAAAAGTTATTTCTGGATTTGATATAATCAAAAACCTTTCTATTGGTGCAGATTTATGCAATTCTGCCCGCGGAATGATGTTTGCTTTGGGCTGCATTCAAGCCCTCGAATGCCACGCCAACACTTGTCCAACAGGCATTGCCACCCAAGATGAGAAACTGATGAAAGGCTTGGTTCCTGAAGAAAAAAGTATTCGAGTCACACGTTTTCAAAATGAAACCGTGAAAAGCGCAGTTGATTTAATGGCCTCAGCAGGAATTAATCACCCTGACAAAGTAACTCGCGATGCAATAAGCACAAGAATTGAAAGAAATAAAGTAGAAACGTTTGCTCAAGTATTCCCAGAACTAGAACCAGGTTGTTTAGCAAACGAAAATACCGTTCCGAAAGAATTTTTGTATTTTTGGAATAAAGCAAGTATTGAAAAATTTTAGTAGCCAATCCCGCTTTTCACTGCAATCTTTTCTATTTTTTATAGAAAAAAAGAAAAGGATTTCCGTTGCAATCTGGGCTAAGCTTATCCAAAATGATGTGTAATTAAAAATAAAAATCTGGCTAATCAGTAAATCTGTGGCTAAAAAAATAATTCATAATTAGTAATTTGTAATTAAATGAACCAACCTTTTGTAAAACAAGAAAAAATTCGTTTTCAGCATGTAGATTATGCCGGAATAGTATTCTATCCTAGATTTCTAGAAATGCTGAATTGCTTAGTCGAAGATTGGTTTGAAGAAGCACTTGGAAGACCATTTTCTCAAATGCACGAAACCAATGGTATTCCAACCGTTGATTTGAAAGTGCAATTCAAAAAAGCTGCCCGCTTAGGAGAAATCTTAACTAAGAAATTATGGGTAAAAAAATTAGGTGGTGCATCCATTCTTTGCGGATTTTCATTTGAAGACGCACAAGGATCAGTTTGTTTAGAAGGTGAAGTTACTTTAGTAAATGTGACTATCAACGACGATAGAAAAGACATTAAAGCAACTCCTTTTAATGAAGAAATAAAAAATAAAATTAGTAATTACAAATTATGAATTACGAAATAATCTTCGTTTTCAATTCCTAATTCGTAATTCCAAATTCGTAATTAATCATACTATGGATTTCAAAAAATTTAAAGCCGCTACCGTTCAAACAGCACCCGTTTTTTTAAATGTAGAAAAAACAATTGATAAAGCAATTAATTTTATTAAAGAGGCAAGTACTAATGGTGCGCAATTAATAGCGTTTCCCGAAGTATTTGTAGCAGGTTATCCGTATTGGAATTGGATTATGACTCCGGTTCAAGGTAGCAAATGGTATGAAGAATTATATAAAAATTCGGTTGCCGTTACTGACGAAGCAATGAAACCGTTATTTCAAGCGGCAAAAGAAAATAACATTCATATTGTTATCGGAATTAATGAACGAGGAGACAGTTATGGCGAAATATACAATACCAATTTAATTATTGACAACAATGGAAATCTAATTGGTAAACACCGAAAATTGGTACCAACATGGGCAGAGAAACTAACTTGGACTTCAGGTGATGGATCTTCTTTAAAAGTTTACAATACAGAAATAGGTCCTGTTGGAACCTTAGCTTGTGGCGAAAACACCAATACTTTAGCCCGTTTTACTTTGTTATCGCAAGGCGAGTTAATTCATATTGCTAATTACATTTCGTTGCCTGTTGCCCCACCCGATTATGACATGGCTGAAGCCATTAAAATTCGAGCGGCAGCACATTCATTTGAAGGAAAATTATTTACAATCGTTTCTTGTTCTACAATATCGCAAGAAATAAAAGATGCTTTAAGAGCAGATGTTCCAAATGTAGATGAATTACTGACTAGAAAAAGTTCTGCTTTCTCTGGATTTATTGGTCCAAATGGTGCTGTAATTGGAACTCCATTAATAGATGAAGAAGGAATGATTTATGCCGAAATTGATTTGGAAAAATGCATTCAACCGAAGCAAATGCATGATATTTTAGGGCATTACAACCGATTTGATATTTTTGATTTGAGAGTGAACACTGCTCCTACCAGAAAGATCACTTTTATAGATAATCACGAAGAATTTAATAAGCAATAGCATTATAAATATACAATGGAAGATAAATTTTCAGATGATGTTTACGGAAGAGCTCGAGTTCAGGATTCGCCAGAATTAGAAGCCTATTACAAAGAATTAGAAACTCTAGGCGCTGGTGCTTTATGGACTGTTGCCAATGACATTGAACCTTGGGAACCTCGATCTACTTCCGTTCCAATGTTATGGAAATACGATGATTTAAGAGCTTTAGTTTTAAAATCCTCCGAATTGGTTACACCCGAACAAGCAGGTCGTCGCGTGGTTTATTTAGTAAATGACAAACGTAAAGATGTTTCTGCAGCTGTAGGTTGGCTATATACCGGAATTCAAGTTACTCGACCAGGAGAAAGTACTTCGGCACACCGTCATCGTGCTTCTGCGTTGCGTTTCATTATGGAAGGCAGCAAAGGATATACCGTAGTTGATGGAAATAAAATAATGCTAGAAGTCAACGACTTTGTGATTACACCAAATTCATCTTGGCACGAACACGGAGTTGAAGCAGATGGTCAAACTTGCATTTGGCAAGATGGCTTGGATATTCCTTTGGTTAATGCTTTAGAAGCTAATGATTATGCGGTATTCGATGGCAAACAACCATTAACAGCTCCAATTAATCACTCTCCTATGACATATGGTGGAACAGGATTAATTCCTGCCGACAAAACTTGGGACAAACCCTATTCTCCTTTGTTTAAATACTCTTGGACTACCGTTTATCCAACCTTGTTGGAAGTGGCTAAAGTTAATGAAGTCAATCCGTTTGACGGAATACTAATGCAGTATTCCAATCCGTTAACGGGTGGACATGTTATGCAAACCATGGGCGCAGCCATGCAATTGTTACCGGCAGGATTTAAAGGAAAAGCACACAAACATACAGGTTCTATTGTATATCAATGTGCTAAAGGAAAAGGCTATTCCATAATAAATGGAAAACGTTTCGATTGGAAGGAACGCGATATTTTCTGTGTTCCCTCTTGGGCTTGGCACGAGCACCATAACTTATCAGATACCGAAGATGCCTGTTTATTCCAATTTAATGATTTACCCGTTATTGAAGGATTGGGGTTATATCAAAGTCGAGAATTAGAAGAAAATAATGGTTATCAATCAATTTAATAAACTTTAAAATGTTTCGACTACAATATATTTGGATATTCTTTTTTATTATAACTAATTTGTTTTCACAAGATTTTGATAATGGTAGAATTGTTCAAAATGGTTATTATGAAGAAATTAAATTTGAACTTGTACATGATAAAATTATTATCCCAGTAACTATTAATGGAAAAAGTTATAAGTTCTTATTGGATACAGGTGCGCCTAATTTGGTTTCTAAACGTATATTAAATGAACTGAATATTACTGCTTCTAATTCAGCAAAGATTCAGGATGCAAATAATCAATCAAGTACTATGGAAACCGTTTTGATTCCTTCCATAACTTTAGGTTCAATTGAACGAAAAGATAACCTTGTATTGATAACTGATTTGGAAAATCACTTTATTTTAAAGTGCTATAAATTTGATGGATTTATTGGAAGCAATTTTTTTAAGAATTCAATTCTTAAAATAGATATGGAAAACAAAAAAATCATTATTACCGATGATATTAAAAAACTAGAAAAAAGTACAAAACCAAAAAAAATGAAACTTGTTGGGTCGCAAAATACGCCATACATCAAAATCAGTTTCGTTAATGATAAAAAGAAAGCAACCGAAGAACTTCTAATAGATACCGGAATGGATGGTTTTTATGAAATGTCAAATAGAGCTTACGGAATTTTTTCTAAAGAAAATATATTTGAAGAACTATCTAGAAGCAGTGGTAGTGGAACTATTGGGTTATTTGGTTCAACACCTAAGAAAGAGCAAGTACTTTTAAAAACTAAAGGAATTCAAATTAATGGTACTACATTCGAAAACCTTATTTTCAACACTACCGATGACAATAATTCTAGATTAGGATTTGATTTGCTGAAGTATGGATCAATCATTCTTGATTTTAAAAATGAAAATTTTTATTTTGAAAGCGATAAAAAAATAACTTTTAATAAAAGACCTCCAGTATTTACCCCTACAATAGTAAACAATAAATTTGCTATTGGGTTTGTTTGGGATAAAAATTTACTTGAACAATTACATTTCGGTGATGAAATTATTCGAATTGCAAATTACAGATTTTCTGAAATGGATTTTTGTGATATTCTTCAGATAAAAAAGGAATTAGAAAACTTGACTTCTTATGAAATGGAAGTAAAATCTAAAGACAATCAAACTTTAACGCTTAAAATAGAAAATTAATTATTCACCTCTTCGAGAACTTTAAAAAAAACAATAATGAATAAATTAAAATTAATTAAAGCTTTTATTGGACCTATTGGTTTTATTATGATGGGCACTTATTTAGTACAAAAGACAGATAAAATGGCAGTTATTATTGGCTATGTGAATATTTGCTTTTGGTCCATTTTATTGTTATATACATTTTATAAATTAATTAAAAAAAATAAAGCTTAGTTCCTTAGCAACTTAGAACCTTAAAAAAATGAAACTACTTACATACAAAACAGCCGACACCGAACCTCGTTTGGGATTTATACATAACAATCAAGTTATTGATATGGAAGATTTTGGTGATATTTCCAATTTTCCGCTTCCAAATGACATGCTTGATTTAATTGATCTTGGATTCGAAATCATAGAAGAAATTACTGAAATGATTTCGGAAACTCCTGAAAACTTCTTCGAAGAAATTTCATATGAAATGGAAGAAGTTACCCTACTCGCTCCGATTGAAAAACCGAGAAAAAACATAATCGGAATAGGATTAAACTACACCGAACACGTTGCCGAAAGCGCTCGAACATTGGATACAACTGGTAAATTACCACAAAAACCGATTATCTTTTCGAAACCGCCAACAACAGTTACAGCGACAAATACCAACATTATTAAAAACACCAAACTAACTTCACAATTAGACTGGGAAGTAGAATTGGCTGTAGTTGTTGGTAAAAAAGGAAAATATGTATCGAATGCTGATGCAATTGATTATGTTTTTGGTTATACCGTTATCAACGATATTTCTGCAAGAGATTGCCGTCGTGAAGGCCAATGGATTGTTTCTAAAGGACAAGATACTTTTGCGCCAATGGGACCTTATTTAGTAACCAAAGACGAGATTGAAAATCCGCACAACTTGAATTTATCTTTAAAAGTAAACGGAGTTGAAAAACAAAATTCTAACACCCAATTCTTATTGTTCAATATCAATGATTTAATTGAAGATTTGAGTATTGTATTTACTCTTGAACCTGGAGATATTATTGCAACCGGAACACCATCAGGAGTTGGTGCCGGTAGAGATCCTCAAGAATGGATGTATGATGGTGATATTGTGGAAGCCACTGTGGAAGGAATTGGAACAATAGTAAATACGATTAAGGAAATATAGGCCCCCTAGCCCCCGAAGGGGGAATTACTTAGGAAACTTTAAACTTTAAACTTTTAAACATGAAATTTAGAATAGGACAAATAGTACCGTCTTCCAATGTGACGATGGAAACCGAAATACCAGCGATATTTAGAGCAAGAGAAACCATTTTGCCAGAACGTTTTACTTTTCATAGCAGTAGAATGCGCATGAAGAAAGTAACCAAAGAAGAATTGGAAGCCATGGATGCGATGAGTTTGAAATGTGCTCAAGAACTTTCGGATGCTCATGTAGATGTTATGGGTTACGCTTGTTTAGTAGCTATTATGAGCATGGGCAGAGGTTATCATTGCGTATCGGAAGTGAATTTACACCAAGAAACAATTGCCAACGACTTCCCTACTCCAATTGTAACTTCGGCAGGTGCATTGATTAATGGATTGAAAATATTAGGCGCCAAACAAATTTCTATAATTACGCCTTATATGAGACCATTAACCGATATGGTTGTCGATTATATAGAAAATCAAGGGATCAAAGTAAAACAAAGTATCGCTTTAGAAATTACAGATAACTTAGAAGTTGCAGCTCAAAACCCAATGAATTTATTGGAAATATACAAGCAATTGGATTTAACTGATGTGGATGTATTGGTAGCTTCGGCTTGTGTACAAATGCCTTCTTTAGAAGCAATCGATTTGATTCAAGCAGAATGTGGAATTCCAGTTACCTCTGCAGCCGTTTGTACAACGTATGAAATGATGAAAAAGTTAGGAATTGAAGCTAAATCAAGTATTGGCGGGGAATTATTAAGCGGAGAATATTAAACTTTACAATTGCTCTATTGCGCTTTGCGCTTTTTTGGTTTTTCTATAATTCTCAGGAGAGGTGTGGCAAATTTTCTTAAAAACATGCCCAAAATTGGAATAATTTACAAACCCTAAATCAAAAGCAATTTCATTTATTGGCTGATCCGTTTCTTCTAACAATGCCTTAGCAATTTCCATTTTGTGAAATAATATGTATTGATAGGGCGTGTTACCAATAATGCTAGAAAAAATTCGAATAAAATGGTGCTTTTTCCATTTAGTTAAACTTGCCAATTGTTCAATATCAATTTTTTCATAAATATTTTCATTAATATAATTTATTACATGTCGAATTCGGTAAGGTACGTCTTCAATAACTTTCTTATCGGTTTTTAATAAATCTAAATGTTTGTGCGAGTAATTGTATAGAATTATTTTTACTAAAGCATTCAATTCAGTCCTTCGAACTGGCTTAACCAAAAAACCATAAGGACGAGTTACCTTAATTTGTTCTAATGTTATATTATCTGCAGCAGAAGAAATATACATAAAGGGAATTAAATCGGCATTTAAAAGATATTTACCTATTTCAGTAGAATTAATTTTTCCTTTAATATCATTATCAATTAAAACCAATTGTGGCTTAACTGTCTCTATTTGTTGCAAAATGGAATCCGTAATAATTAAATTAACAACCACTTCATAACCTTCAATTTCTAAAATAGATTGAATATTTTGTGCAACTTGTAATTCTGAACCAATAATAAAAACTTTACTTCTATTCATAAAAAATAATTTCGCACTTTAAATTCAATTCTAACCTTCCGATTTGGCTATTATAATATACGATTAGATTTTTAATGAATTCTAATAGAATCTTATATATAGTAGTATTTGTACAGTTAATAACTAATTAAATAAAACAGCTCTCTATAAGATAAAGTTTTTAAATCTTAATTAATTGATAATATTAGATATAATTACATAAATTAATTAATTATATACATTTATTTAAGAACTATTAATTGTATAATATAATTATCGTTTATGTGTATTTATTCTTACAAAATAATTATGTTTAATCTGTTTTATCTGTGTTATTATTTACTTAAAAACCGGAAAATTGATTTTATTGATTAATATAATGTTTTAAAATGTTAAATATTAAATTTATTATGCATGCATAATAAATTGTCGTATATTTGAAATTCAATTAACTACGAATGAAAGAAAAAACAATTGACTATATGTTGCGTTCTACTTGGCAAGCAGTGTCAAGAATGTATAATGAAGAAGCATCAAAATATGATGGATCAATGGCAATTGGATTTGCATTATTAAGTATTGACAAAGAAGAAGGCACACCTTCCTCCTATATAAGTAATCGAATGGGGATGGAACCAACTTCATTAACCCGTACGTTGAAAACATTGGAAGAAAAAGGATTAATTATTCGTAAGAAAAATCCAGAAGACGGTAGAGGTGTTTTAGTTTATTTAACTAAATTAGGTAAAGAAAAAAGAGAATTGTCAAAACAAACGGTTTTAAAATTCAACGAAACCATTAAGAATAATCTTACTGAGGAAAAACTAAATCATTTCATGGAGGTTTCAGAAACTATAAACGATTTGATCACAGAGAAAAAAATATTTTGAACTACATTCAAATAAAAAATGAAAAGAATAATTAAAAAAGTAGCGGTTGTTGGATCTGGAATTATGGGATCTGGAATTGCATGTCATTTCGCCAACATTGGTGTTGAAGTATTATTATTGGATATAATTCCCAATGCACTTACTGAAGCTGAAGAAAAGAAAGGATTGACTTTAGAAAGCAAAGCTGTTCGTAATAGAATAGTAAACGACCATTTGGCGAATGCTTTAAAATCGAACCCCTCTCCTATTTATAGTCAGAAATTTGCAAACAGAATAACAACTGGAAACACAACCGATAATCTTCCTGAAATAGCTTCATGCGATTGGATTATTGAAGTGGTTGTGGAGCGATTGGATATCAAAAAACAAGTTTTCGAACAAATTGATAAATTCCGTAAACCAGGAACTTTAATTACTTCAAATACTTCTGGAATTCCGATTAAGTATATGAGTGAAGGCAGAAGCGGTGATTTTAAAGCGCATTTTTGCGGAACACATTTCTTCAATCCTGCGCGTTATTTGAAATTATTCGAAATCATTCCAGGACCTAATACTTCGCCTGATGTTTTAGATTTCCTATCAAATTATGGTTCACAATTTCTTGGAAAAACATCGGTAATTGCCAAAGACACTCCTGCATTCATCGGAAACCGTATTGGAATTTTCGGAATTCAGAGTTTATTTCATTTGGTAAAAGAAATGGGATTAACTATTGAAGAAGTGGATAAACTTACTGGTCCTGTTATTGGTCGTCCAAAATCGGCTACATTTAGAACAGTCGATGTGGTTGGATTGGATACTTTAGTTCATGTAGCTAATGGTTTATATGAAGGTTGCCCAAATGATGAAGCACATGATTTATTTAAACTGCCAGATTTTATTTCCAAAATGATGGAAAATAAATGGCTGGGAAGCAAATCCGGACAAGGATTCTACAAAAAAGTTGGGAAAGAAATTCTATCATTAGATTTAAATACCTTAGAATACCGAGCTGCTAAAAAAGCTTCCTTTGCAACCTTAGAATTAACTAAAACTATTGAAAAGCCTATTGATCGTTTCAAAGTATTAGTAAAAGGAAAAGACAAAGCGGGCGAGTTTTATAGAAAAAGCTTTGCAGCAATGTTTGCTTATTGTTCGAATAGAATTCCTGAAATCTCTGACGATTTTTATAAAATTGACGATGCTATGAAAGCCGGTTTCGGCTGGGAAAACGGACCCTTTGAAATTTGGGATGCCATTGGCGTTGAAAAGGCAATCGAATTAATGAAAGCTGAAGGATATACTCCTGCTACTTGGGTGGATGACATGCTATCCTCTGGAAATTCAACCTTTTATTCGGTAAAAGACGGAGCTACATACTATTATAATATAACCAGTAAATCTCAAGAGAAAGTTCCTGGTCAAGATGCCTTTATTATTCTAGATAATATTCGAGAGAGCCATAAAGTTTGGGGTAATTCGGATGCTAGCATAATTGATTTAGGTGATGGAATTTTGAATTTAGAATTCCATTCGAAAATGAACACCATTGGCGGAGGCGTATTAGCAGGAATTAACAAGGCAATTGACTTAGCCGAAAAAGAATACCGCGGATTAGTTATTGGAAACCAAGGAGCAAATTTTACGGTTGGTGCGAATATTGGAATGATCTTCATGATGGCTGTCGAACAAGAATACGACGAGTTAAATATGGCAATTAAATATTTTCAAGACACCATGATGCGCGTGCGCTACTCCTCGATTCCCGTTATTGTTGCGCCACATGGAATGACTTTGGGTGGTGGATGCGAAATGAGCATGCATGCCGATCGTGTGGTTGCTGCAGCAGAAACCTACATTGGTTTGGTTGAATTTGGAGTTGGTGTTATTCCTGGCGGCGGTGGATCTAAAGAAATGGCCTTGCGTGCATCGGATTTATTCCATAAAAATGATGTAGAATTAAATGTACTTCAAGAATATTTTCTAACTATTGGAATGGCTAAAGTGGCTACATCTGCATACGAAGGATTTGATATTGGTGTATTGCAAAAAGGAAAAGACATTGTTGTGGTGAATAAAGACCGTCAAATTGCAGTAGCAAAACAAGTTGCCTTGCAAATGGCAGATCAAGGTTATACGCAGCCTATTCGAAGAACAGATATTAAAGTATTAGGAAAACAAGCACTTGGAATGTTCTTAGTTGGTACCAATCAAATGGTTGCTGGAAAATACATATCCGAACACGATTTAAAAATTGCCAATAAACTAGCCTATGTAATGGCTGGAGGTGATTTATCTGAACCAACTTTAGTAAGTGAACAATATTTATTAGATATCGAAAGAGAGGCCTTTTTATCCCTTTGTGCTGAAAGAAAAACATTGGAACGAATTCAGTTTATGTTAACTAAAGGGAAACCGCTTAGAAATTAATTATTTTGAATTATAAATTCTATATTTTTAAATGATATTCATACATCTAAAATAAACTTAATTTAAAATTCATAATTTAAAATTTAAAATAAAAAACATGAAAACAGCCTACATAGTAAAAGCATACAGAACAGCAGTTGGAAAAGCTCCAAAAGGGGTATTTCGATTTAAGCGTCCCGATGAATTGGCAGCAGAAACCATCCAATTTATGATGAAAGATTTACCAGAATTTGATAAAACTAGAATTGACGATGTGATGGTAGGAAACGCCATGCCTGAAGCCGAACAAGGATTGAATGTGGGTCGTTTAATTTCCTTAATGGGATTAAAAGTAACCGATGTTCCTGGGGTAACCGTAAACAGGTATTGTGCCTCTGGATTGGAAACAATCGGAATGGCAACAGCTAAAATTCAGAGTGGTATGGCCGATTGTATTATTGCAGGAGGAGCCGAAAGCATGAGTTTTATTCCAATGGGTGGCTACAAACCAACTCCTGATTATGGTATTGCAAAAGAAGGGCACGAAGATTATTATTGGGGAATGGGTTTAACCGCAGAAGCTGTAGCAAAACAATTTTCTATATCTCGCGATGATCAAGATGAATTCTCATTCAATTCACATCAAAAAGCATTAAAAGCGCAAGCTGAGGGTAAATTTGATAATCAAATTGTTCCGATAACTGTGGAGCAAACATTTATCAATGAAAATGGCAAAAAAGAAACCAAATCGTATGTTGTTTCAAAAGATGAAGGTCCGAGAGCCGATACCAATATTGAAGCATTAGGTAAATTGAAACCCGTATTTGCTGCCGATGGTAGTGTAACCGCAGGAAATTCTTCACAAATGAGTGACGGTGCAGCTTTTGTTCTGATTATGAGTGAAGAAATGGTAAAAGAATTGGGCGTAACCCCTATTGCACGTTTAGTAAATTTTGCTTCTGCTGGAGTGGAACCAAGAATTATGGGAATCGGTCCTGTGAGAGCAATTCCGAAAGCCTTAAAACAAGCAGGTTTAACATTAAATGATATTGATTTAATTGAATTAAACGAAGCTTTTGCATCGCAATCATTGGCAGTTATAAGAGAATTAGGATTGAATCCAGATATTGTAAATGTAAATGGTGGCGCCATTGCTTTAGGCCATCCACTAGGTTGTACCGGTGCTAAATTATCAGTTCAATTATTTGAAGAAATGCGATTAAGAAAAAGCAAATACGGAATGGTTAGCATGTGCGTTGGAACCGGACAAGGTTGCGCTGGAGTATTTGAACTGATTTAATTATTTTATATTTTGAATTATAAATTTTGAATTAATGAAAGAAAATTTAATTGCTACAAAAACATTTGATTTTGCATTAACCGTAATTGAACTATTCATTCAATTAAAAAAAGAAAATGAGTTTATAATCTCAAAACAAATAATTAGATCAGGAACAAGTATAGGTGCTAATGTGGAAGAAGCAATTGCGGCTCAATCAAAAAAAGATTTTATTAATAAATTATCAATTGCTTCAAAAGAAGCAAGAGAAACAAAATATTGGCTAAGATTATTAAATCAATCAGAATTAACTCAAATAACTGTAGATTCTTATTTAAATGAAATTGAACATATTATCAATATATTAACCAAAATAATTAAAACTTCACAAGAGTCAAAATAATTTAAAATATATAATTTATAATTCAAAATATAAATACCATGAGCGAAATAACAAGAGGCGGACAATTTTTGGTTAAAGTAACCAAATGCGAGGATGTTTTTACACCAGAAGATTTTTCGGAAGAACAATTAATGATGCGCGATTCGGTTAAAGAATTTGTGGAAAAAGAAATTTGGCCATTCAAAAACCGTTTTGAAAGCAAGGACTTTAAATTTACCGAAGAGGTAATGAAAAAAGCTGGTGAAATGGGATTTTTAAGTGTTGCTGTTCCAGAAAATTATGGCGGAATGGGAATGGGATTTGTAGATACCTGCTTAGTATGTGATTATATTTCGGGGGCAACAGGATCTTTCTCGACAGCTTTTGGTGCCCACACCGGAATTGGAACGATGCCAATTACCTTATACGGAACCGAAGAACAAAAGCAAAAATATGTTCCAAAATTGGCTTCAGGAGAATGGTTTGGTGCTTATTGTTTAACAGAACCTGGCGCAGGAAGTGATGCCAATTCAGGAAAAACGAAAGCAGTTTTATCAGAAGATGGAACACATTATAAAATTACCGGACAAAAAATGTGGATATCAAATGCCGGATTTTGTTCGCTATTTATAGTTTTTGCAAGAATTGATGATGATAAAAACATAACCGGTTTTATTGTAGAAAATGATACAACAAACGGAATTTCATTTGGAGAAGAAGAACACAAATTAGGAATTAGGGCCTCCTCTACCCGACAAGTATTCTTTAATGAAACGAAAGTGCCTGTCGAAAATATGCTTTCCGAAAGAGGAAACGGATTTAAAATTGCAATGAATGCCTTGAATGTTGGCCGTATCAAATTGGCTGCAGCCTGCTTGGATGCCCAACGTAGAGTAACAACCAATGCCATTCATTATGCCAACGAACGAGTTCAATTCAATACCCCAATTTCACAATTTGGAGCAATTCGTTATAAATTAGCCGAAATGGCAACTTCAGCTTATGCTGGAGAAAGCGCCACGTATCGTGCAGCAAAATCGATTGAAGATCGAATTAATGCTCGTGTTGCAGAAGGAACTTCACACCAAGAAGCCGAATTAAAAGGAGTTGAAGAATTTGCCATTGAATGTTCCATACTAAAAGTTGCCGTTTCGGAAGACGTACAAAATTGTGCCGATGAAGGAATTCAAATTTATGGCGGAATGGGATTTTCGGAAGACACTCCGATGGAAAGTGCTTGGCGCGATGCTCGTATTGCAAGAATCTATGAAGGTACGAACGAAATTAACCGAATGCTTTCTGTAGGAATGCTGATTAAAAAAGCAATGAAAGGCCATGTTGATTTGCTTGGACCTGCCATGAAAGTACAAGAAGAATTAATGGGAATACCTTCGTTTGACACACCCGATTATTCGGAATTATTCTCTGAAGAAAAAGAAATGATTGCTAAATTGAAAAATGCATTTCTAATGGTTGCAGGTGCTGCGGTTCAAAAATTTGGAATGGATTTAGATTCTCACCAACAGTTATTAATGGCTGCTGCCGATATGTTAATTGAAATCTACATGGCAGAAAGTACGCTACTTCGTACTGAAAAACTAGCTAAAAAAGCAGGAGAAGCAAAAGTGGAAGAACAAATTGCAATGGCAAAATTGTATTTATACAAAGCTGTTGATATTGTAGCATTACGTGGTAAAGAAAGCATTATTTCATTTGCTGAAGGCGACGAACAGAGAATGATGTTAATGGGATTAAGAAGATTTACGAAATACACCAACATGCCGAATATTGTTGCACTGAGAGAAACAATTACCAATAAATTAGTTACAGAAAACGGCTATTGTTTTTAAGTTAATTTTAAATTAAGTCTGCTTTTTTATCGTTAACTTTGATAAAAATATATACAATGAAAAAAATACTAATATTAACAGTAACCACAATTGCAATTTTAGTGGCTTGTAAATCAGGTAACTCTAGCAAGGCAAATGCTTTAACCATAACATTAGAACCAAAAAGCGGTAGCACCGTTACCGGTACTGCTACATTTAAAGAAAAAAATGGAGTGGTTTCTTTTGAAGCAAAACTATCCGGATTAAAACCGGGAATTCATGCAATTCACATTCATGAAAAAGCAGATTGCTCTGCGGGAGACGCTACTTCTGCTGGCGGTCATTGGAATCCAATGCATGTAAAACATGGAAATTGGACTGATGCTGAACATCATAAAGGGGATATTGGAAACTTTAGTGCAGATGAAAATGGCAACGGAACCATCACCCTTAAAACAGAGGAATGGTGCATAGGATGTGGCGATGTAAACAAAGATATACTTGGGAAAGGATTAATCGTACACGACAAAGCAGACGATTATATAACGCAACCAACAGGTAATGCAGGTGCACGAGTAGCGTGTTCTGGAATAATAAAATAATCATTACTACTTCTTTATCAAATCGTTATTTATTAATTTAGATAACGATTTTTTGTTTAAAATTATTCTAGATTTGTAATTCAAATTTGTTTTATGATTAACCCTTCAGCAAATGGTTGGATAGATAAATATTTTTCAGAGCTAACAAGTTCATTACCTTGTTTGGATTTGGACACTTTGTCTTTTTATAAAAACATTCGTAAAACTGGATTTGTTTACGGTCATATTGTGAGCATTAATAATAATTCTGAGGTTACAATTACCCAATGGAAACCGGAAGAAGTTTCGAAGATTGCATTAATAAACACCTTATTCGAAACGTATTACTTTACAACCAAACAAAACAATCCAACAGATTTTATTGATAAGACAGTAAATTTTTATCAGAAAATGACTCCAAAAGGATTTGGCCTATTGGATAAAATACTTCCTACGTCGGACAGCACGAAATTGGAGGATATTATAGAAGAAAGAGTTCAAACTAATAAAGACATTATTAGCCGAAACTTTTCCCACATCATTACCAATGCCCTATTATTTGTGGACATTCTTGCTTTCAGACATTATTTGATTTCTGGTGAAATTCCGGACAAGTATATAAAAAAAACAGAAGAAAGCATAATTAGTTTGGTTTCCTTAGCGTTGCAAATTAAAACTGTAAAAACTTCGAACGATGATTTACTGATCAAACTTTTCGAAGCATCCTTACGTTATACCAAATTTTCAAAAGTTAATATACAAACCTTAAAACAACTTCCTTTAGATTTCTTTAAAGAAGATTTAGAAAAATTCTACCTTCTTGACATGGCGTGTTTAACGGTTTGGAATGATGGTAAATTAGATAATGAAGAATCGTATTTTCTTCATAAAATAGCGCAAGAACTTCATATTGATGAAGTAATAACTGAAGAAAGCATTCGCGAAATTTCGATTTTTATGAACAGGTACAAATCTGAAATCCAATATTTTAATTATTCCAATCCAGTAAAACATTTTTACGATCAAACCACTTCGAGTGTGGAATTACTGATAAAAAGAAATAAAAAAAGATTGTCAAAGGAAATTGTAGAGAGTAAAGAGTTAATGCATTTATTAATGCAATCCACTCAAAGAGATTTAGATACCTCTGAAAAAAAGAAAGTAAGAAAACAATTATTAGACATTTGTAAAAGTGTTCCGTCCTTAGCTATTTTCTTACTTCCAGGCGGAAGTTTATTACTACCTCTTTTGATAAAATTTATCCCGCAAATATTACCTTCTGCTTTTAATGAAAACTATGAAGATTAAAAGCTAGTTATTCAAAATAAAGTTGGTCCACTTTATCTAAATCTATATTTGAACTAAAATTAACATTCAAATCGGTTACATATCCCGAATTTAAACCGTAAACCCATCCGTGTAAAGTCAGTTTCTGACCTTTCTTCCAAGCCGATTGAACAATTGAAGTTTTAGCTAAATCAAACACTTGCTCTCGTACATTAACTTCTACAAATTTATTGAATCGTTCGTCTTCATTTTGCACAGCATCCAGCTCAGTTTTATGAAAACGATATACATCTTTAATATGTCTGATCCAATTATCAATAATTCCAATTGAGTCATTTTGCATGGCAGCTTTAATACCGCCACAGCCATAATGCCCACATACAATTACATGTTTTACTTTTAAAACATTCACAGCATAATCTAAAACGCTTAGCATATTCATATCGCTATGAACCACCATATTAGCTATATTCCTATGAACAAACACTTCGCCTGGTTTAGCGCCAATAATTTCATTAGCTGGCACTCTACTATCCGAACATCCTATCCATAACAAAGGAGGATTTTGACCCTTAGATAAATCTTGGAAATATTCAGGGTCTTTTGCTAATTGACTGTCAACCCAATTTTTATTATTGTCTAAAATCTTCTTGTAAAAATCATCCATAACTATAATCTGAATTTTTTTATAAAATTAAGATAATATCTGTATTAAAATATCAAATAAACTATTTTTTAACCATAAATTTAATTTATAGGTTTTATATTTGCATAAAATTTTACTATACCGATGACCATTACTCAATTACAATATGTTCTAGCTGTAGCTGAATATAAAAATTTCACTTTAGCTGCCGAAAAATGTTTCGTTACTCAACCTACTTTGAGTATGCAAATACAAAAAGTAGAAGAAGAACTGGGAATTCAGATATTTGACAGGACAAAAAAACCAATTCAACTTACTGAAATTGGACACAAAATTGTTAATCAGGCAAAAAACATTGTAAACGAAGCAGACCGTATTCAAGATATTGTACACCAACAAAAAGGTTTTATTGGAGGCGAATTCAGATTAGGTATAATACCTACAATAATGCCCACTTTATTGCCCATGTTTTTGAATAATTTCATTAAAAAATATCCAAAAGTTAAATTAATAATAGAGGAACTTCATACGGAAGATATCATTTTCAAATTAAATAATGGGCATTTAGATGCTGCAATCGCAGCTACTCCTCTAAATGAAGAAAAGATCAAAGAAATCGTTTTGTATTTCGAGCCCTTTGTAGCATATATCCCTGAAAATCATGGCGTTTTCAATAAAAAAGAAATTGAAATAAACGATTTGAATTTAGATGAAATTCTTTTACTACAAGACGGACATTGCTTTAGAGATAGTATTTTAAACTTATGTAAAAGCGATAAAAATTTAGAAAACAATCATTTTAAAATTGAAAGCGGAAGTTTTGAAACCTTAATTAAACTAGCAGACGAAGGCCTTGGAACTACTTTGTTGCCCTACCTGCATACCTTAGATTTAAAAGAAAAAGACCAAGCCAAATTACGCCATTTTGTAGAACCAAAACCAGCACGTGAAGTCAGTTTGATTTATCCAAAAAACGAACTTAAAATTCATATTATTGATGCCTTGCGTTCAACAATTGCTGGAGTAATTAAAGGTGCAATTGTTTTTCAAAACGTACAAATAGTAAGTCCAAAAGCAGCTAAGTAACTACGCTTTTGTTGCTCGAAGCATTTCTCTTTTCCCAGGGGCACCAGGAAGTTTTTCAACCTTAAACCCGCATTCTAGCATTGCATTCTTAATGGATGATCTGCATGCATAAGTAACTAAAACTCCTCCAGATTTAAGGGCTACATACATTTTTTTAAAGATCTCGAGAGACCATAATTCAGGTTGTACGCGAAAACCAAAAGCATCAAAATAAATTAAATCAAATTGATTACTATCGTTAATATCTTGAAAGAATTGTTTGCGTTTGGTTAGATTAAAATTAGCTGCCAAATTGTGTTTTTCACCCCAAGATAATTGGTGCATGGAATCAAAAATACTTTGATTTTCTTGTTCTTGCAATTCGGAAACATAATTCATTAACAGCGCTTCTTCCAGCAGAACCGGATAAGCCTCAATCCCTTCATAATTAATGCTTTGATTGGTTTTATTAGCTTCTAAAAAAGTAATAAATGCATTCAATCCAGTACCAAAGCCAATTTCTAAAATTGACAAAGGCTGACCTTTAAATAAATCAAATCCAGATTTTATAAAAACATGATATGCCTCTTGAATAGCGCCATGTTTAGAATGATAGCTTTCCTCCCACTCGGGCAAATGAATGGTGGTAGAACCATCCTTAGTTTGTATAATTTCGTGTTTCAAAAGTTAGTTTAGATATAATTTTTTAATTTTTGGTATTGGTCCGCCGCATTTACCTTGATGACAAGAAACACAAGCAGCTACACCCACATTGAAATTTTTCTTAACATTTTTTGGATCCGAATAAATTAATTTTTGAGCGGCAATAAAAGCTTTGGCTTTTTTATCAAAAAATGGATCTTTATCAGAACTGTCTGTAAATTTTGCAGTATAAATTTTATTGAAAAATTCTGGAAATTCACCTATTGATTCACTGTTTTCAATTTTATTTTTGATTTGCAAATTATAAGCATACATCTGCTCCATAAGCGATGCCATTTCAGACAATTCGTACATCTCAAACTTTTTCTCTTTTTTACAAGAAGCATTATTTTCAGTGGTATTCTGCTCCTTTTTCTGACAGAAAAAAAAGCAAAAAACCATCAATAAAATTGAAAATTTATTCATGTTATTTTTTAATTAAAACACCATCCGCCATAAAGGAATAGTTGGTTTCTGGAACTACAATGCTGTCAATTGCTGCTTTTGATTTACCAGCATCTTTTGCATATTCTTTTAAATCATTGATAGAAGTTACTTCTACAAATGCCTTACCGTGAACAATTACTTCACTTTCTGCGGCATTTTTTGGAACAAAAAATCCGTAATCTTTAAAATGAACAATGGTTGATTTTCCAGAACCCAAATCGATATTCATCCAACATCCTTTTTTTTGACATACATCAACCACTTTAGAAAGTACTTTAACTTCTATAGTATCTGTTGGTTTTAATGAAGTGTATTTAGCAAGTAAATCCTCTTTACTAATTGCTCCTTCAGCAGAAATACTATCTCCAAATTTTACATAAGAAACCCCTTTTTCAGTTGGTTTAACTTCTTCTTTCTTATTACAACTAGCCACTAATAGTATTGTTGCAATTGCATAAATTATTTTTTTCATAATCGTACTTTTTATAATCACAAAATTAGTTAGATAATAAAAAATAAACACGAAATAATGTTGCTTTTTTTTAAATTAACTATTCATTTTTTTAGTATTTTTGCAAATTATTAAAGAGCAATAAATCAAAAATTACAATCCGCTAAACAACTAATTGATTTTCAGTTTATTGAATAGTGTTAATACTGTTAACTTACAACGAATGAGTTTAAATACTACTCTAGAATTTGAAATAATTAAAGCTTCTTCTTCTAAAATAGACACTATTGATTTTGAAAATCTAACTTTTGGTAACGTTTTTACAGACCACATGTTGGTTTGTGATTTCAAAGAAGGTGCTTGGCAGAAACCAATTATAAAACCTTACGAACCTTTTTTAATTGATCCATCAGCCAAAGTTTTTCATTATGGCCAAGCTATTTTTGAAGGAATGAAAGCCTACAAAGATGATCAAGATGCGATTTGGTTATTTCGTCCGGAAGAGAATTTTCACCGTTTTAACAAATCGGCTGTTCGTATGGCCATGCCAGAAGTTCCTGAAAATATATTCCTGGATGGATTAAAAACTATTCTGGATTTAGAACGCAATTGGGTAAAAAAAGGAATTGGAAACACTTTATATATTCGTCCTTTTATGATTGCCGTTGGTTCGGGAGTAATTGCGCAACCCTCTTCACAATACCGATTTATGATTATTCTTTCTCCAGCAAAAGCCTATTATTCTGGTGAGGTGAAAGTAATCATTGCAGAGCATTATAGCCGTGCGGCAAATGGTGGGATTGGTGCTGCAAAAGCAGCCGGAAACTATTCGGCACAATTTTACCCAACTAAATTGGCGAATGATAAAGGATTCCAACAAATCATTTGGACCGATGATGCTACACATACTAAACTGGAAGAGGCAGGAACCATGAATGTGTTCTTTAGAATTAACGAAACTTTACTTACCGCGCCAACTAGCGAAAGAATATTAGACGGGGTAACGCGTAAAAGTTTAATCGATCTTGCAAAAAGAGAAGGAATTGCTGTTGAAATCCGTTCGGTATTGGTAGATGAGATTGTAAACGCTGCTAAAGATGGCAGTTTAAAAGAAATTTTTGGAGCCGGAACTGCTGCTGTTGTAAGTCCTATTAGTTCTTTTTCATTCCAAGAAGTAGAATATACTTTACCGAAAATAGAAAACTCATTTGCTCTTCAATTAAAAGAAAAACTTACAAATATTCAGTATAAAAAAGCCGAAGACACTTTTAACTGGACGGTTAAAGTTTAGAGACTTATAAATAATATTAATAACAAGCGATTTTCAATGAAAATCGCTTGTTGATAAACAATACAAGGTGTTAATAGATCTTCTATTTTTCTAAAATTATTTTATTAATTTTAAAACTATCTTTATGTGTAACTTTTACAAAGTAAATTCCATTTTCTAAATCACTAATATTCAATTTATTACTTGATACAGAATTAATTTCCTTTACTATTCTGCCTGAATTATCGAATACTACAATTGATTCATCTATTAAATTTTCATTAAAAAACAACATTCCATTATTTGGATTCGGAAAAACTATTAAATCATCTTTCACTAATAATTGATTAGAGGTCAAATTAGTTGTAAAGTTTAAAGTGGCTGTATCTTGAAAGACAGTGTAATCACAAGTGGTTGGATCATATGTTTCATAGACAATTACATTTAAAGTGTAATTCCCTAGATTAGGAATATTATTTAATATAAAATTGTTGTTTAAAGTAAGTGCTACAGTTGAAGCATCTACATAATAACAAACTTTTAAAGTTATTACTGAACCATTAATAGTGTAAGAATTTGACAGATATGATGCTCCACTAGTAGTATCAACTTTTAGATTAACATTAATACTGTTATTTAAGTTGTTAATATCTGAAACAATGAAATTATTTATATGAAGATCCATTAATTGAGCCTTACCAATAAGAGAAAAACAAAAAAGAAATATAAAATAGATTATATTTTTCATAATAATTTATTATTTAATGCATTAATTTATGAAACAAACATAGTAAAAAAATTAATTTTTTTTTATACCATAAACCAATTATTTACCATTTCCTTTTCAGAATGGATAGCGTTTTTGTGAACAAACTCGTTGGAGTTAGGTTCATATTGATATTCATTTTCCCAATCTTTATATTGGTTTGCTAATTCATTAATACTGTCGCATACAAATATTATTTCTTCAGAAGTGGTCGTTGGATGTATTGACATTCGAATCCATCCTGGTTTTTTAATTAAGTCACCAGATGTAATTTGGCACACCAAATCATTGGAAGTTTCTTGATCTACATGCAGTAAATAATGTCCGTAAGTACCTGCACAACTGCAACCACCACGAGTTTGAATACCAAATTTATCATTCAGCATTTTTACACCCAAATTAAAATGCAAATCTTTAATATAAAACGAAATAACACCCAATCGATCTTGATTTTCTTCTGCTAAAAGCACAATATTTGAATTGACTTTAAGTGCTTCAAAAATATAGGAAACCAATTCGTGTTCACGTTTCAAAATATTTGAAACGCCCATTTTTTCTTTTAACTGAATTGCAAGAGCCGTTTTAATTACCTGTAAGAAACCCGGAGTTCCACCATCTTCCCGATCTTCAATATTGTCAATGTATTTATGTTCTCCCCAAGGATTGGTCCAACTCACTGTACCTCCGCCAGGGCAATCGGGAATGCTATTTTTATATAAATTTTTATTAAATACTAAAACTCCTGATGTTCCAGGACCGCCAAGAAATTTATGCGGGGAAAAGAAAATTGCATCCAAATAACCCTCCTGATCTTGAGGATGCATATCTATTGCAACATAAGGCCCTGAGCAAGCAAAATCCACAAAACAAACACCGTTATTTTGATGCATTAATTTGGCCACTTCATGGTAAGGCGTTTTAATTCCAGTAACATTGGAGCACGAAGTGATTGAAGCAATTTTAAAACTTCTATTATGATATTGATGAATTAGATTTTTTAAATTTTCAACAGAAAACAAACCCTTTTCATCAGCAGGAATTACCACCACATCGGCTATCGTTTCCAACCAAGAAGTTTGATTGGAGTGGTGTTCCATATGCGAAATAAAAACGATAGGTTTTAACTCAGTAGGGATATTGGTAAATTCTTTTAAATTTTCAGGAATTCGTAATCCCAAAATGCGTTGAAATTTATTCACAACGCCTGTCATTCCGGTTCCTGTATTAATTAACACATCGTCTTCGGTAGCATTAACATGCTTTTTTATGATGTGTTTGGCTTCATGATACGCCATGGTCATGGCAGTTCCCGAAACTGTAGTTTCGGTGTGGGTATTAGCAACAAATGGACCAAATTGATTCATCATTTTTTCCTCAATTGGACGATACAAACGACCGCTTGCAGTCCAGTCGGTATAAATAATTTTCTTCTTTCCAAAAGGAGATTCAAACTCTTGGTCAATTCCAATAATATTCTTTCGGAATTGTTCAAAATAAACTTCTAATTCGGTTTTGGTTTGCATCGAAATCATTGCTACTAATTTGACTTCAAATATACTACTATTAATTATTTTTTTATTATATTTGAAATAGAACCTATAAAAACAAAATGCGTTTACAATTAGAAAATAATTTTTCGAATAATTTACCTGCCGATTTAATCGAAACGAACGAAACGAGACAAGTAGTAAACGCTTGTTTTTCCTATGTAAATCCGAGAATTCCATCCAATCCTAAATTAATTCATGCTTCAAAAGAAACAGCAGAATTAATAGGAATATCTAAAAAAGATACTGAAAGTGATTTATTTGCTAACTATTTTTCGGGCAAGGAATTAATTCCGGATTCGAAGCCGTATTCTATGAATTATGCCGGACATCAATTTGGCAATTGGGCTGGTCAATTGGGTGATGGAAGAGCCATTTTATTAGCAGAAATAAAATCCAATAATCAAATATATGCTTTGCAACTCAAAGGTGCCGGAAGCACTCCTTATTCTCGCAGAGCAGATGGTTTAGCTGTATTAAGATCTTCGATACGAGAGCATTTATGCAGTGAAGCTATGTTTCATTTGGGCGTTCCCACTACCCGATCTTTATCCATAATTCTCACTGGAGACGAAGTTTTAAGAGATGTTATGTACGATGGAAATCCTGAATATGAAAAGGGAGCAGTAGTATGCCGAGTAGCTCCTTCCTTCATTCGATTTGGAAATTTTGAACTGTTTGCAGCACAAAATGACCTAAAAACCTTACAACAACTTACCGATTACACCATCAAGCAACATTTTCCTGAAGTTACTTCAACAGGAGCAACTAAATATTTAGATTTCTTTAAAGTAGTTGCAGATAAAACGTGCGAAATGATAGTGCATTGGCAACGCGTAGGATTTGTTCATGGAGTAATGAATACCGACAACATGTCGATTTTAGGGCTTACCATAGATTATGGACCATATGGCTGGTTGGAAGATTATAATTTCAATTGGACACCAAACACTACCGATAACGAACACCGCAGGTACCGTTTTGAAAACCAACCTAGTATTGCGCAATGGAATTTATATCATTTGGCGAATGCCCTATATCCTTTAATAAAGGAATCAAAGCCACTTGAAAAAATACTAGCCGATTTCAAAAAAAATTACGATTTTAAGTACACAGAAATGATGCGAGCTAAATTAGGTTTGCAGCAAGAATACAAAGAAGATGAACGATTAATTGCTTCACTTGAAAAAGTATTGCAAGTATCTGAAACCGACATGACGATCTTTTTCAGAGAATTAAGTCGGGTGAAAAAAAATGATTCTGCAGGAAGTGCACTTGCTACCATTCACGAAGCATTTTACAAACCGGAAGAAATAAAAAAAGAACTTATAAAATCTTGGGGCCGCTGGTTTGAAAAATACTTAAAGCGACTCAATCTAGAAACTGTTTCAGATGCTGATCGAAAAACCAAAATGGATTTAACAAATCCTAAGTATGTTTTGCGGAATTACATGGCGCAACTAGCGATTGATGCAGCGAATAATGAAGATTATTCACTATTATATGAATTGCACGAACTTTTAAAAAATCCGTATTCAGAACAACCTGAACAAGAAAAATGGTTTGCTAAAAGACCTGATTGGGCTAGAGATAAAATTGGCTGTTCTAGATTATCATGTAGTTCCTAGAAATTATATTCCGGCAACGGCTTTTATCTCGTCAATAATACGAATTGCTAATGCATCGGCTGCTGCTTGCGTTGGAGCTTCGGTATATATTCTAATAATTGGCTCAGTATTGGATTTTCTTAAATGCACCCATTCCGAAGCAAAATCAATTTTAACCCCATCTATTGTAGTAATATCCTCGTTTTTATATTTTTCGGTCATGGCAATTAAAATTGCATCCACGTCAATTTGCGGCGTCAATTCAATTTTGTTTTTGCTCATGTAATATTGCGGATAACTCGCTCTTAATTCGGCCGCAGTAACTTCTAAATTGGCTAAGTGCGTTAAGAATAAAGCTACACCTACAAGACTATCTCTACCGTAATGAGATTCAGGATAAATGATTCCGCCGTTTCCTTCTCCACCAATAATTGCATTAGTTTCCTTCATCAAGGCAACCACATTCACCTCCCCTACAGCACTAGCTTGATAGTTTCCTTGGTGCTTATTTGTTATATCTCGCAATGCTCGCGATGAAGACATGTTAGAAACTGTATTTCCGGGAGTTTTACTCAATACATAATCGGCGCAAGCCACTAAAGTATATTCTTCACCAAACATTTCTCCATCATTTGAAATAAAAGCCAAACGATCTACATCGGGATCGACTACAATTCCAAAATCGGCTTTTTCTTCTACAACCAATTTACAGATATCACCCAAATGCTCTTTTAATGGCTCTGGATTGTGAGGAAAATGACCATTTGGTTCGCAATATAATTTTACACATTCTACACCCATTTGCTCCAACAACTTCGGAATAATGATTCCACCCGAAGAGTTTACACCATCAACTACCACTTTAAATTTTCTTTTAGCCACTGCATCGGCATCAACTAAAGGTAAATTCAAAACTTCATCAATATGAATATCCATATAGGCATCGTTAGAAATCACTTCTCCTAAAGAATCAACATCTACGAAATCAAAAGCTTCGGCCTTAGCAATCTCTAATATGCGTTCGCCGTCTTTTCCGCTTAAAAATTCACCTTTAGAATTTAACAGCTTTAAGGCATTCCATTGTTTTGGATTGTGTGAAGCCGTTAAAATAATTCCGCCATCTGCTTTTTCAAGAGGCACTGCTATCTCCACAGTAGGAGTTGTAGACAATCCCAAATCAATTACATCAATTCCAAGTCCAACTAAGGTATTAATAACCAAATTGTGAATCATAGGACCAGAAATTCTGGCATCACGACCAATAACAACTAGTAACTTTCTTCCGTTTTGTAACGCACCACTTCCTTCTTTCAAGAAAGTTCCATAAGCTGATGCAAATTTTACAGCATCTACAGGAGTCAAATTATCCCCTACTTTACCGCCTATAGTTCCACGAATTCCTGAAATTGATTTTATTAATGTCATTGAAATTATTTAATAGATTAGCCAAAACAACAAAAGTATTTCTGTAAATTTTACGCAAATATAGGTATTATACTTTTTATGGAAAAGCAAATTAATTGCACAATTACTAATAAAACAATCTATTTATTCATGCAAAGCAACTATTGGAATCGTTGAATTTAAAGCCATTTTTTCAGTAAAACTTGAAGTAAACATCCATTGAAAGAAATTCCTTTTATAGGATAACAAGGCAAGCAAATCTATTTCTTGGCTAATTATAAAATCTTCAATTGTTTCCTTAACATTTTCAGACGGAATAATAAAAAAATGAACCGGCTGGTCTTTAAAGTAATCTCGCCAATCCGAATAAACAGCATCAGTATTATCAGTATCTTTAGTTTCTACATAAATGCATTTAACCACTGCATTAGCAGCATTAGCAATTTTTAATACCTGTTTCAAAGCGAGTTTATCTTTTTCTCTAAAGCGAGTTGTAAATCCAATTGTTTCCAACTTCGTATATTTAGCGTTCTCTGGAATGCAAAAAACAGGAACTTCCAATGAGGTAATTGCTTCACCTGTTTTGGTGCCAAATAACCGTTCAACCCAACCCGTAGCGCCTGCCGTCCCCATGACTAAATAATCAATTTTTTCCTTTTTGCAAATGGTTTTAATGTTATACAGTAAATCACCATCGGCAAGAATATGGCTCATTTTAATTGAATCCAATTCGTTTTCTTGAGCAATTTGATGCAATTTGGGCAACTCCTCTTTAAACAGGTCAAGATTAGTCAATTCAATGGCGTCATACACTAATTTGTAGTTTTGCATACCAAATTGGTTGTCCATAATAGGCAATTCATAAGTGTGCAACAACAGTAATTCACCCTTAACTAATTTGGCTAATTTTAACGCATGCAAAAAAGCATTGTTGGCAACATTAGAAAAATCGGTAGGAAATAAAATTTTTTTCATGGTATTAAATATTAATTATCATAATAAAATTACTATCTAATTTTCAAAATAAACATGACAACTATCATGTTTACAAATATTTAACTAATTTTCTAGCACTAATTAATAGTTTTTTTTCGAAAATATAAATTGATACCTTTGCAATTCTAAAAACAAAAACGACCATGTTAGATCAAAAGACGATTGTTGCTTTAGCCACTCCATCCGGTGCGGGTGCGGTTGCCATCATTCGTATGTCGGGGGAAGCTGCAATTGGGATCGCATCGGAAGTATTTCAATCCGTTTCTGGAAAAAATATTACTACCCAAAAAACACATACTATTCATTTAGGAACTATTACGGAAGATGGAAAAACTTACGACCAAGTATTACTTTCCCTTTTTAAAAACCCAAATTCCTATACCGGAGAAGATGTAGTTGAAATTTCATGCCACGGCTCTACTTATATTCAGCAGCAAATCATTCAGTTGTTATTGCGAAAAGGATGTCGCATGGCACAACCAGGTGAATTTACTTTGAGAGCTTTTTTAAATGGAAAATTAGATCTTTCTCAAGCTGAGGCCGTAGCCGATTTAATTAGTTCGGACAATGAGGCATCGCACCAAATTGCCATGCAACAAATGCGTGGAGGTTTTAGTAGTGAAATAGCTAAACTTAGAGAAGAATTATTGAATTTTGCTTCGTTAATTGAACTCGAATTGGACTTTGCAGAAGAAGACGTAGAATTTGCTGACCGAACTCAATTTCATGATTTATTAAATCGAATCGAATTTGTTTTAAAACGATTAATCGATTCGTTTGCTGTTGGAAATGTTATTAAAAACGGAATTCCAGTTGCGATTATTGGCGAACCCAATGTAGGAAAATCTACTTTATTGAATGCGCTTTTAAACGAGGAACGCGCTATTGTATCAGAGATTGCTGGAACTACACGAGATACTATTGAAGACGAATTGGTAATTGGTGGGATTGGTTTCCGATTTATTGATACCGCAGGAATTCGAGACACCCAAGATGTAATTGAAAGTATCGGAATTAGGAAAACCTTTGAGAAAATTGAACAAGCTCAAGTAGTTTTGTATTTATTTGAAAGTTTAAAGTTTAAAGTTTTGGGTTCGGAATACATTACCGAAATTGAAAAAGTAAAAAATAAATACCCCTTAAAACCACTTATTGTTGTTGTAAATAAAACAGATTTAATTTCGGAAGGAGAAAAAGTATCCCTTCAAAAACAGCTTGAAAACATAGAAGTAAAAACAATTTTCTTAAGTGCAAAAAACAAAACCGGAATTGAAGATTTAAAAACGCAATTACTTGCTTTTGTTAATACTGGATCGTTGCGAAATAACGAATCAATAGTCACGAATACAAGGCATTATGATTCATTACTTAAAGCATTAGAAGAAATTAAGAAAGTAAGCTTTGGCTTACAAGTCAACATCCCGTCGGATCTAATGGCAATTGATATCCGACAAGCTTTATATTACTTTGGAGAAATTACCGGCGAAGTCACTAACGATGAACTACTGGGTAATATCTTTGCCAATTTCTGTATCGGAAAGTAATTTAACTATTGATTAACAATATAATCAAAACCATCTAAATACTTTTGTTTGCATTAATATTCAAATGAAAGCACTTACATTTTATAAAACACTAGTACTCCCTGCTATGATTCTAGCAATGTTTACTTCTTGCAAAAAGGAGTTTTCGGGCGAAGATTATGTAGCTTATTTTGGAGGAGAAGTATTGAATCCTGCTAGTAATTATGTGCTTTTTTGCAAAGATAATGTGGTTATTGATTCGATTCCTCTTAATGAAGATCATACTTTCTTTAAAAAATTTGACTCCCTTGCTCCTGGCTTATATACCTTTAAAATTGAACCCGAATACCAATATGTTTATTTTGATAAAAACGACAGTATCAAAGTCCATGTAGATTCGAAAGATTTTGATGAATCAGTAAATTTTTGTGGTCGTGGCGATCAAAAAAACAACTTTTTAATGGATATGTATTTACGGAATGAAAAGGACAAAAACAACCTATTTGATGTCTTTGATTTCAACTGGAACCACTACAACCAATACATCAACAAAACAAACAAAGACAATCAAAAATTTTACGCTTCCAAAAAAGAGGAAATAAAATGGAATGATGCCTTTGACGTATATGCCAAAGCAATTGTGAATTTTCCTCATTACACCAAAATGGAAATATACCCTATGATTCACGAGATGCGAACTGGGGAAGATGTTACCTCTCAATTACCAAAAAACTACTATGCTTTTAGAAATACGATAGATTTTAGCAACGAAGCATTAGCTGATTTTTCTCCCTTTGTAATGTATTTAGATCATATGCTAAACAATGTAGGATCAATCCATTACCACAATCATTTTTCGAAAGTGGATTTGGCTTTAAAAACCAACATCAACAAATTAAACATTGCTGACACGTTGATTAAGAATGAACATGTTAGAAATATAGTTTTGAATAATATTGCTTTGAAATATTTATTGGAAGATCAAAACATGGTAAATAATCAAGAATTTTTGAAAACCTACCATAAATATTCTACCGATACTAGCAAAAAGAATGAAGTATTAAAAATTGGAAATTCCATTCAATCACTTACAATTGGCAAAAAACTTCCAACTGTTGAATTAATTACTCCTGACGGGAAAATAACCAATTCGGATGTGGTTATTACTAAAAATTCGGTTGTTTTCTTTTGGAGTGAAAAATTATCTTCCCATTTACTCGCCGCTCATAAAAAAGTATTGGATCTTAAAGATAAATACCCTAATTACAATTTCATAGCCATCAACTTAGATAATGACACCAATAAATGGAGAGAACTTCTGCCTAAATACAAGTTTGGCGGGATAACCGAATTACACTGCGCCAATTTTGAAGACATCAAAAGCAAATGGGCCATTACCAAAGTACACCGCACTTTAATTATTAATGCAAACAAAACCATTAAAAATGGTTTCACCAACTTGTTTGATGTTCATTTTGAGGAAGATTTGAAGTAAGACTCAAGGTTCTGTATTTAAGGTGTTGAATACTCCAATATTATATTAATCTATCCCATAAAAAACATATCTAAAAAAAAGCGACTTTCATTTCTGAAAGTCGCTTTAGTAGGAAGTATAAATTTGGGATTATTTATTTCCTTTCTCGAAATCAGCAATAAATTGAGCCAATCCGATATCAGTAAGTGGGTGTTTTAATAACCCTAAAATTGCAGATAATGGTCCTGTCATTACATCGGCACCAATTTTAGCACAGTTAACAATGTGCATAGTATGACGAACTGATGCAGCAAGGATTTGAGTTTCATACCCATAGTTATCATAGATTTCTCTAATTTCTTGAATCAAGTTCAAACCATCTGTAGAAACATCGTCTAAACGACCCACAAATGGCGAAACAAAAGTAGCACCTGCTTTAGCAGCTAATAAAGCTTGCCCGCAAGAAAACACTAAAGTTACATTGGTTTTAATTCCTTTATCAGAAAAATATTTACACGCTTTAATTCCGTCTTTGGTCATTGGGATTTTCACTACAATTTGATCGTGTAAATCTGCCAACTCCTCACCTTCTTTAATCATTCCTTCATAATCGGTAGCGTTTACTTCGGCACTTACTTCACCATCCACGATAGTGCAAATGTCAACGTAATGTTTTAAGATATTGTTTTTTCCAGTGATTCCTTCTTTAGCCATCAACGAAGGATTGGTAGTAACTCCATCTAAAATCCCTAGAGATTGCGCTTCTTTAATGTCATTTAGGTTTGCTGTGTCGATAAAAAATTTCATAGTTTGTATGTTATAAAGTTGTGTTTATGTGGCAAAATTACAAATTTCAATTTCAATAATCAATTTATTAGGAGCTGATCTTAAAATTACTTATTCAAACTTCCATCATCTATAACTTATAATGATTCATGAGCATTTTCTCATAAACTTTATCGGGTAAAATTCGTTTCAGGACGATGGAAAATTTTTGCATGAAAGCACCAATTTTATAATGCCCTTTCGGACTTGGACTTTCTATAATTTTATATATCGCTTCGGCCATTTCATTGGGATTGCTTCCACTATCTACATGTTCATTCATCATGCTTAGTGTGGTTCCATACGGAATTTCATAAGCAGAACCTTTTATAAGTGGCGCATGAAATCTTCCAGCAGCAATATTGGTTGCAAAATCTCCAGGAGCCACATTTGTAATGTGTATTCCGAAAGATTTTACTTCCATTCGAAGGGCTTCAGTAATAAGCTCTAAAGCACCTTTGGAAGCAGAGTAGATTCCGCGATAAGGTAATCCCATATAACCCGCAATAGAGGTTATATTGATAATCAATCCCGATTTTTGCGAACGCATGGCAGGCAATGCTGCTTTCATTACTTCGATAGGTCCAAAAAGATTAGTCTCGAAATTATTTTTGATTTCCTCGGTAGGAATTTCTTCAATCGGACCTGTAATCCCAACTCCAGCATTATTAATGACTACATCTATCCTACCCGATTTTTGTAAAATTGTATCGATAGCTTGAGTAATACTTTCTTTATTTCGGACATCCAAAGCAAGTAGCGGAAATTGCGAATCAGTAATTCGATTTGGATTTCTGCTGGTTCCGTATACAATAAAACCTTTGGCATGCAAAAACTCTCCAATTGATTTTCCTATTCCTGATGAAGCTCCGGTAATAAATACTACTTTACTCATTTCTCTATTTTTTTACTAAATCTTGCCCAAACTGAATCATGTAACTGTTATTATCGTAAATGGCAAACTCACGCATATCCCAATCAAAATCTTCTATCTCGTAAGCAATTTTTACTTTATCTTTTATTTGATTCCAAAGCACATCTACGTCATCGGTCTTAATATAAAAGGTACCTGAAAAATAAGGTCTTTCAAAGGGTGTATTCTCATTAGGTTTGGCAATCATGATTTCACAATCGTCTTTATGAATGGCTGCCCAACCCCAATCTTCACTATATTTTCCGCAGGTAAATCCTAATATATCACAATAAAAATCGACGGTTTCGTTTAATTCTTTAGTCCAAATCATTGGAACTATAGGCTGGAATTTCATGGTATAAAATTTAAAGTTTAAAGATAAAAACTTAAATTAATATTTGATTGCTTTTTTCTAAAAAGTGAATTGAAACTCAGAAGTAGTTATAAAAAAAAATCCGAACCAAGTTCGGAAATAAAAAAATGGCAAGCGACCTACATCGCACCGCTCAACCACATACCTTTGCTATGTTCCCATCCTGGAGGATTTTGCAGGAGCTGGTCGTGTAGGACTTGCCGATGCAAAGATACAATCTTTTTATATTTTTGCAAGAAATTAACATCTTAAATAATACATTTGTATCACTAAAATTCAATCTATTTGTAATGAAAAATTATAACGCATTAAAATTCATTTTATTAGCATCATTATTGGCGGTAAGCTGCAAAGTAGCCGATACTAGCGAAAGTTATTTTAGCTTTAATGAATCGGTGTTGAAAGCACAATATTCAACTAAGGAGTCGGTAAAATTGGAGATTATAGACAGTAGCAATAAAAAGATTGATAGCATAGTTTATTCTATAAATAACCTAAAAGTAGGTTCAGTTAAAGGAAATGGTAAATTAAGTTTTCCATTAAAAGATCAAAAATTGGGCTACCAAAATTTAAAAGCCAATGTTTATTTTGAAGGAAATACCGAAATAGATTCTACACGAATCGAAGTGGTTTCTGATTTTGCTCCCAAAGTTTTAACCTACACCATAGTAAACACCTACCCTCACGATATTAAATCGTATACCGAAGGATTGGAATTTTACAAGGATACTTTATACGAAAGTGTTGGTCAATATGGAACTTCTAGATTATTAAAAACCGATTATAAAACGGGAAAAATCCTTAAAAGTTTAAAATTAGAAGACAAATATTTTGGTGAAGGATTGACTATATTAAATGACAAAATATACCAACTAACTTATAAAGAGCATATCGGATTTATTTACAATGCTAAAACTTGGAAATTAGAAACAACATTTGTATTTGAAAAACCAGAAGGTTGGGGAATGACTAATGACGGTAAGAATATTTACTTTAATGATAGTTCTGAAAAAATTTGGACAATGGATCCGGCGACCCAAAAAACAACCGACAACATTAATGTGTATTCTGAAAACAACAAGATAAAAGAAGTAAATGAATTAGAATGGGTAGACGGGAAAATTTACAGTAACATCTATCTTAAAAAAGCAATTATCATCATCAATCCGAAAAATGGTGCTGTAGAAGCCATGCTTGACATGTCTAATTTAGAAAAGGAAATCACCCAACTTCCTGATACCGATGTTTTAAACGGAATTGCTTACAATCCTAAAACAAAAACCTTTTTTGTGACGGGAAAAAATTGGGATAAAATGTTTGAGATCAGAATAAATCAATAAGTTTGATGGCAACAAAAAATAATGTAGTTCCAAAGCATTGCCAAGAAAATTGGTTGGAATTATCGGCAGAGGAGAAAATACGGTTTTGCACTTTGTGCCAAAAGAATATATTTGAATCTGACGTTACGAATATAAATGAATCGGAGCATCTGTGTGAGCGCTATCATTCGAATTTAAGCACTAGAAAACAAACTAAAACAGAACAAGTACTTAGTAAGATTTCAAACTACTTATTTAAAAAAAGCCAGACTAAATAGTCTGGCTTTTTATTTGATTCTGAATTAAATCAGAAGCGTATTATTTTACTTCTTCAAAATCTACATCTTGTGTGTTATCACCTTGTGCTTCTTGTGAAGGAGCTTCTTGCGCTTGACCTTGGTCACCACCTTGAGCATACATTGCCTCGGTAGCTGTTTTCCAAGCTGCATTTACATTGTCTAAACCTTTTTGAATTGCTTCCAAATCTTGAGATTGGTGTGCCATTCTTAATTCAGTTAATGCATATTCAATTGCAGTTTTGTGCTCATCTGATAATTTATCTCCAAGTTCTTTCAATTGTGATTCAGTTTGGAAGATCATACTATCTGCTTCATTTAATTTTTCAGCTTTTTCTTTAGCAACGCGATCACTTTCTGCATTCATTTCTGCATCTTTTTTCATTTTCTCGATTTCTTCTGCAGTTAAACCTGAAGAAGCTTCGATACGAATGTCATGAGATTTTCCTGTTCCTTTATCAGTAGCCGAAACTTTGATGATACCATTAGCATCAATATCAAAAGTAACTTCGATTTGAGGAACCCCTCTTGGTGCTGGTGGAATTCCATCTAAGTGGAAACGACCAATTGTTTTGTTATCAACCGCCATAGTTCTTGCTCCTTGCAATACATGGATTTCAACTGATGGTTGAGAATCGGCAGCAGTAGAGAATACTTGTGATTTTTTAGTTGGGATCGTAGTATTTGATTCAATAAGCGTTGTCATAACACCACCCATAGTTTCAATTCCTAATGATAAAGGAGTAACGTCTAATAACAATACATCTTTAACATCACCAGAAAGTACACCACCTTGAATAGCTGCTCCAATTGCAACTACCTCATCAGGATTTACTCCTTTAGAAGCTTTTTTACCGAAGAATTTTTCAACTTCTTCAGCAATTTTTGGCATACGAGTAGAACCTCCTACTAAGATTACTTCGTCAATATCAGAAACAGACAAACCTGCATCTTTAAGTGCTTTTGCAACTGGCGCCATAGAGCGTTTTACTAAAGCATCTGTTAATTGTTCGAATTTAGATCTTGATAATTTTTTCACTAAGTGTTTTGGTCCAGAAGCTGTAGCCGTAACATAAGGTAAGTTGATTTCAGTTTCTGCAGAAGAAGACAATTCAATTTTTGCTTTCTCAGCAGCTTCTTTTAATCTTTGAAGAGACATTGGATCTAAACGTAAATCGATTCCTTCTTCAGCTAAAAATTCATTTGCTAACCAGTCAATAATTTCGTGGTCAAAATCATCTCCACCTAAGTGTGTATCTCCATTTGTAGATAATACTTCAAATACTCCGTCTCCTAATTCAAGAACAGAAATATCAAAGGTACCTCCACCTAAATCGTAAACAGCAATTTTTTGATCGGTTCCTTTTTTATCCAAACCATAAGCTAACGCTGCAGCAGTTGGTTCGTTGATGATACGCATTACTTTAAGACCAGCAATTTCTCCAGCTTCTTTAGTAGCTTGACGTTGTGCATCATTAAAGTAAGCAGGAACTGTAATAACTGCTTCAGTTACTGTTTGACCTAAATAGTCTTCAGCAGTTTTTTTCATTTTTTGAAGTGTCATTGCTGACAATTCTTGAGCAGTATACAAACGTCCGTCAATGTCTACACGTGGTGTATTGTTGTCTCCTTTTACTACAGAATAAGAAACTCTTTTTGCTTCAGCAGAAACTTCAGAAAAAGAATGCCCCATAAAACGTTTGATAGAAGCAATAGTTTTTGTTGGATTAGTTACTGCTTGTCTTTTTGCAGGATCTCCTACTTTAATTTCTCCGCCTTCTACAAATGCAATGATAGATGGTGTTGTTCTTTTTCCTTCTGCGTTAGGAATAACAACAGCTTCATTTCCTTCCATTACAGAAACACAAGAGTTTGTTGTACCTAAATCGATTCCGATTATTTTACCCATTTTTGTTATATTTAATTTTAATTGTAAACTTATTTAACAACTCGACTAGCAATAATCAATCTTTGTGCCATTACAAAAAAGCCATTAAAATGTCAGTTTTTACTAAAAATGTCGTAATTTAATATGACAAGATGACATTTAATTTAAAGAAAACTGGACTGATTATCATATTCGTAATAATAGCTCGTTTCAAGTGTCATTTTTTGAGTTATTCTAGTATATTTGTTTTTCAAAATAAACATTTCTTTATGGAACACTGTATCTCGATTTTTGACATGCTTAAAATTGGCGTTGGCCCATCTAGCTCACATACACTAGGTCCTTGGCGTGCTGCAGAACATTTTTTAGCCGAGCTTCGAGAAAAAAATCAATTAGATAAAGTTCATTTTATCAAAGTCGATTTATTCGGTTCGCTTTCCTTAACTGGTGTTGGGCACGCTACCGATTTAGCTGTGATGCTTGGCTTAAGCGGTCAAGATCCAGAAACTATACCTGTAGATGCAATTTCTTCTATAGTAAAAGATATTAAAGACAATAATCTCATCTTATTAGGGAATGAAATAAAAATTCCTTTCTTTTCAGAGGAAGATATTCGTTTTAACAAGAACTTTCTTCCGTTTCATGCTAATGGAATGACGTTCACCGCTTCTTTTAAGGATAATTCAGAATACACTTCTACCTTCTACTCTATTGGCGGCGGATTTGTAGTGAAAGAAGAGCAAGAAAATTCCAATAAGAATAAGAACTTAAAATGTGCTTTTCCCTATTTGATTGATAATGCTCAAGATTTATTAAATTTTTGTAATGAACAAAACCGATCTATTTCGGAAGTGGTTTATGAAAATGAGAAAGCCATGCGCTCGGAAGAATCAATTAACTTCGAACTAATGCGTATTTGGGAAACCATGCTCGAGTGCATGTACATCGGTTGCCATAGCGAAGGCATCTTACCTGGCGGATTAAATGTGCGACGTAGAGCATTTGATATGCATCAAAATTTAATTGGTGAAGCCCAATATTCTAATCCACAAGAATGGCTCGAAACCATTAGAAAAACTGAAGTTAAATTCCGTCAAATCTTAAAATGGGTTTCGTGTTTTGCTTTAGCTGTAAACGAAGTTAATGCTTCTCTTGGCCGTGTAGTTACCGCTCCTACTAATGGAAGTGCCGGAGTGATACCAGCGGTTTTAATGTATTATTTAGTTATTGAAAACCACAACGCGGGCGAAAAAGAAATCAAGCAATTCTTAATGGTAGCAGGTGAAATAGGAAGTATCTTTAAAAAAGGCTCTACAATATCGGCGGCAATGGGCGGCTGTCAAGCAGAAATTGGCGTTTCTTCTGCCATGGCAGCTGCAGCTTTATGCGAATTAATGGGTGGAACACCAGATCAAGTGCAAATGGCAGCTGAGATTGCTATGGAACACCACTTAGGATTAACCTGTGACCCAATTGGTGGTTTGGTTCAAATTCCGTGTATAGAACGCAATACTATGGGAGCAATTAAAGCGATTAATGCAGCGGAACTAGCACTTGAAACCGATGCTAAAAATGCCAAAGTTCCTTTAGATAAAGTGATCGATACCATGTGGCAAACTGCCAAAGACATGAATTCTAAATACAAAGAAACTTCAGAAGGTGGCTTAGCTGTAGCAGTGAATCTTGCCGATTGCTAAAATTCGTAACACCAACTCATCGTTGCAAACAAGTTTGAATTTACAGCCGAATCATTTCTTAAGAACACTGCTTCTTTTGAATTAAAGTAACGCAGTTCAGATCTAATTTTCATTTTTGAATTGGGTAAGTAATCGAAATTTAAAGAAGTTCCAAAAGTTTTAAATTCCTTTCCACTAGCAATCAATACATTTTTTGCATCTTTATAGTATTCGGCACGAACTGCTGTTTGCCATTTGGAATTAATAGAATACTGCGTAATCATCACAGGGCTAAACCAATTATCATATCCATCCCCTACACTATTCTTTTGCAGTCCGTAATCAAATCCAATAATGGAATGAAATTTATTCTTCCATTTAACATCATAATATAAATTACTAAAATAGCGTGTTCGTAAATCGGTCGCTATTGATTCATCTCCAATAAACACACTCCAATTCAACGTTGCATTTTCAGTTGGTTTATAAACTAATTGTGATCCCAAACTTGGAAGCGATTTTGCGTTTGGTTTAGCAATACGCTGCCAACCGTTGGTTAACAATCCTGAGAAACTCCATTTTGCCGAAGGCGTATAATTATACTTTACACCGGTCATGAAATAAGGTGAGTTTTCTCCCAATATAGAGCGAGTAAGTGTTAAATTAGAAGAAGAGTTTGCCGTTTCAAAACCTATATAACTTGGCATTATTCCGGCCTCAATGGTTTGCTTTTTATCTTTATCTAAATACATACCTACGAATGCTTCACTAACATATTTTATTTTCTCATTTGCATAATTATCTTCAACATAAGTCCCAGAATGTAAAGCCAAACTTGCATAACCATTTTCAAAAGTTACTTTAGTTCGAAGCAATCCAATGTTTAAATTAAATTCATTTTGACGGTTGTAGTTATACATAAAAGGCAATTTCTTTTCAATATTCAAATTTTGAAAGTCATTTGCATAAAATGCTTCCAAGTATCCCGAAACCGAAATCTTAACCTCTTTGTTTTCCTGAGAAAAAACAGAAACAGAACTTAATAATGTAAAGCAAATAAGCTTTTTTAATATTTTCATTTTATAAATTTAAAATACAAAATTAACCATTTTTTCGGTGCAAAGACACATTCAATGTTGGGGAATAGACCATTGGGTATTCTTCAATTTTAACATCACTTTTATCTAAACCGAATGCTTTTTCATCGGATAAGGATAATTTTTTTAACCAAAAATAAGTGTTAAGCAACCAACCTTCTTTGAAAGCAAATTCATTTTCTACAGAGATAAATTTCTCAATAATTACAAATTTAAAATCGGGTTCGTTGTTGTATTTTGTAGAACCATCAGGGCGAATATGCAAATTTAACTCTTTTCGTTCTACCAATTCTTGTACTATTTTTTTGAAATACAATTCTACTTTTGGCTGAATTCTAAAACCTACATTCAATACTACTTTAATTACTTTATCGTCTAATAACTCAACCACCTCATAGTTCAATGCAAATGGATCATTTGTTCTATTTATATGTAAAAACCAATATACGTCAGCTCTTTTTGGTTTTTTTGCAAAAATAGATTTGATGATTTTTTCTTCTATTTCATAGGTTTTATCAGCTTTAGATAAATAAATTAAATGTGTAGCATATTTCGGAATGCTATCATCTTCACTCAATTCATTCAATAAAGTAGTTTGCTCTTTAAGGTTTATGAATTTAATAAAAGTATTATTAATTTTTCTGGCGTAATACCAAACATACATTACCATAAAAATAAATAACTCAAAGAATAAAAACATCCATCGTTCCTTAATTTTTGAAACGTTGGCAATAAAGAAGGATACTTCAATTATAGAGAAAATAACCAAAATTAGGGTAACCAAACTTAATCTTACTTTTTTTATATAAATTAGAAAATAAGCCAATAAAAAGGTGGTCATCATCATGGCTATGGTTATAGAAAACCCATATGCAGCTTCCATATTGGTTGAATTTTTGAAATACAAAATCATCAATATACACCCAAACCAAAGAATATTATTTATTGACGGAATGTATATTTGCCCTTTTAAATTGGTTGGGTTTTTAAGCGTAACACGGGGCCAAAAGTTTAACGAGATTGCTTCATTAATCAAGGTAAATGATCCGCTAATTAACGCTTGGGATGCAATAATAGTGGCGAAAGTGGCTATGATAACTCCAGGAATTAAGAACCAGTGGGGCATAATAGCATAAAAAGGATTTCTACCTTCTAAAAATTGTTTTCCTTGACTCATCAACCAAGCAGATTGCCCTAAATAATTAACTACCAAACTTATTTTTACAAAAATCCAAGTCAAACGAATGTTCTCTTTTCCACAATGGCCTAAATCAGAATATAAGGCCTCTGCTCCAGTTGTACAAAGAAAGACAGCTCCAAGCAACCAAAATCCCTTTGGATATTGAGTAAGTAATTCATAACCATAAATTGGATTCAACGCTTTGATAATTCCAGGATGATGAATGATTTGTGAAACTCCTAAAACGAGTAACATTGTGAACCAAACGAACATAGCAGGACCAAAAATGGTTCCCACTTTTTGTGTTCCAAAACGTTGAAAAATAAATAACAATGAAATAATTACCACAACAATTGGAATAGTAGGAATATTCGGAATTACATCTCCAAGCCCTTCCACAGCCGAAGCAACCGAAATTGGCGGAGTAATTATTCCGTCTGCTAGTAATGTGGTAGCACCCAAAATTGTTGGAATAACCAATTTACCTTTTCCAAATCGTTTTACCAAAGCATAAAGTGAGAAAACTCCACCTTCACCATGGTTATCTGCAGAAAGCGTTAAAATAATATACTTTAAAGTCGTTTGAAAAGTAAGTGTCCAAAATACGCAAGAAACACCTCCGTAAACTAACAATTCATTTATGGGTTTGTCGCCAATAATGGCTTTCATTACATACAATGGACTGGTACCAATGTCGCCATATATAATTCCTAATGCAACTAATAAGGTCACAACTGTAATTTTATGTTTTGTAGATTGATTCATATTTTTAAGTTTAGTATTTGATATTTTTAGTTAAAAAAAGACAAGAAAGCCCTGTATCACTATGTTTACACATGTAATCTCTATTAGATTTCGATAAAATATTTAGCTTTTAACTGGTATTGAATCGATAGCCTACACCAGATTCTGTTAAGATGAATTTTGGTCGGTTTGGGTCTTCTTCAATTTTTTTTCGAAGTTGTGCTACAAATACTCTTAAATATTGGGTTTGTTCAGAATAACTCGGGCCCCAAATTTCTTTTAAAATATATTGATGCGTAAGGACACGACCGTCATTTTTAATTAATAATGTAAGTAAATTATATTCAGTTGCAGTAAATTTAATTACCTCTTCTTTAACTTTAACTATTCGAGATGCGTAATCCACAATAATATTTCCAAAGCTTTGAACTGATTCATTAGTTGCACTCGACTTACTTCGCAAGGCTGTTCTGATTCGAGCAAGGAGTTCTTGGGTTCTAAAAGGCTTTGTTAAATAATCATTTGCGCCATTATCAAGTGCTTTAACTATTTCTTCTTCTGCACTCTTAACAGTTACTATTACTATAGGATTATTATACCATTCTCTTAATTTCATTAAAACCTCCTGCCCATCTTGATCTGGTAACCCTAAATCAAGTAAAATCAAATCGGGCTGATGACTTGCTGCCTGAGCAATTCCCTCTTTACCATTCTCGGCAAAAATGACTTTATATCCATTTGCTTCTAATGAAATTTCTAATAATTTTCTTATTTGAACCTCATCGTCAATAACCAATATCGAATAACTATTACTCATTTTTTAAGGAATTAATAGGTAAACAATCAACGTTTAATTCAATGGTGAATATAGCGCCCGAATCATCTGCATTTTTCAAGGATATAGTTCCGTTTTGAGCTTCAACAAATCCTTTTACGATAGACAATCCCAATCCAGTTCCTCCTGTTTTAGATTCTTTAAATCGGTGAAATTTATCAAAGGCACGGTCTATTTCCTTTTCTGGGAAACCATAACCATTATCTGAAATGGTAATTATGCATTTTTTTATTAAATCAATATGTTGGTCATAATCTAAATCGACTTCATATTTAACATTAATAGTTAGTGATGCCCCTTTAGGAGTATGTTGTGCACAGTTATAAACCAGATTATAAATAATTTGCTCCATTAAACCGTAATCTAATTTAAATAACGGTAAATTTTCAGCAATTTGATAATTTATTTTGTGGTCTTTTGTTTCTTCCGCTAATCTGTCGCATACATTATAAATAATTTCTTTTACATCACACCAATCCAATTTAGGATGAATATAACCCGACTCTAATCGAGACATGTTCAATAAATTTTCAACTTGGTAATTTAGTTTCATCGAAGCTTTTTCAATTTCATTGAATAAATTTTGCTGCTTATCTGAAGATAAATTCACGTTCTTTTGCTGTAACGTATCAATAGAACCAACAATAGCAGCAATTGGCGTGCGTAATTCGTGTGACAAGGAATCCAACAAAGTGTTGTATAATTTTAAAGTACTTGCTCTAGTTTCTTTAATATGAATGGCCCGTTGCATTCTTCTAAACTTATTGGTTAATACCGCATTTATTAATGCAATTATAAAAAACATGATCAATAAAAATGCATCTTCAGCACGATCAACATGCAAGGTATAATAGGGTTTAATAAATAAGAAATCTAATGCCAATGCACTTAAAATAGCTGCTAATAACACCGATTTTATTTCCAAAAAAATAGCTAATAACGAAACCAACAATAAGAGAATGTATCCCACAATTTTATAGTCCATTGAATTTCTAACAATAAGACATAAAAGTGATACCAATACTACCGAGAGAATACTTGTCAAGTAAGGTCTTGATGGGTTTTTAACAAATAACTTTTCCATAGCCATTAATTTTTTACAAATTTAAGCAGTATCTTATTAGTTAAAAATAATATTAAGACAAGAAAATATAAAGATTTTATAAAGATTATTTTTATTCATTATTCATCACTAAACAAATAGGTTTTACTACTTTTACAAACTCAAATTAAGATTAAGAATTTAAATCTAAAGGGTATGTCAGTAGCAAAAAAGGATTACAAGAGAATTACAACTAAGTCGCTAATTGAAATGAAGGCTAATGGAGAAAAGATTTCCATGCTTACAGCTTATGATTTTTCAATGGCTAAAATTGTAGATACTGCAGGAGTTGATGTGATTTTAGTAGGAGATTCCGCAAGTAATGTAATGGCCGGCTATGAAACAACTTTACCGATCACTTTAGATCAAATGATTTATCATGCTTCGTCTGTAGTTAGAGCGGTACATAGAGCGCTTGTAGTGGTGGATTTACCTTTTGGAAGCTACCAATCAGATCCGAAAGAAGCCCTTCGTTCTTCGATTAGAATCATGAAAGAAAGTGGCGGACATGCTGTAAAATTAGAAGGTGGAAGTGAAATTAAAGAATCGATTAAAAAAATTCTAAAAGCAGGTATTCCAGTTATGGGACATTTAGGTTTGACTCCGCAATCCATCTATAAATTTGGAAGTTATACCGTTCGTGCAAAAGAAGACGAAGAGGCAGAAAAATTAATTGAAGACGCAAAATTATTAGAAAAACTAGGCTGTTTTGCATTAGTATTAGAAAAAATTCCGGCACATCTTGCTGAAAAAGTAGCTAAAAGTATCTCTATTCCTGTAATTGGAATTGGTGCTGGTGGTGGCGTAGACGGACAAGTATTGGTGATTCACGACATGCTAGGAATGAACAATGAATTTAGTCCCCGTTTTTTAAGAAGATATCTAAATCTATACGAACAAATGACTACGGCTATAAGTAATTATGTCGCAGATGTAAAAAGTCAGGATTTTCCAAATGCTAATGAGCAATATTAGTTTAGTGACTCGTAATTAGTAAATAGTTTACCTTGTCAGAAAAAGTAATTTCCTCAAAATCCAACCTTCAAGTTCTTCACGAAGACAATCACATTATTGTGATTAATAAGCGTGTGGGCGATTTGGTACAAGGTGATAAAACAGGCGACAAACCACTATCTGAAATTGTAAAAGAATACATTAAAGAAAAATACAATAAGCCTGGGGAAGTATTTTTAGGAGTAGTGCATCGCTTGGATAGACCTACCACAGGTATTGTTGTTTTTGCTAAGACTAGTAAAGCATTAACTCGATTGAACGAACTTTTTAGTAAACGAGAAACTCAAAAAACCTATTGGGCTGTAGTTAAAAATAAGCCTCCAAAAAGCGAAGACAATCTGGTTCATTTTTTAAAAAGAAACGAGAAGAGCAATTCCTCTAAAGCGCATATAAAAGAAGTACCAGAAAGTAAAAGAGCTTCCCTCGATTATAAAATAATCAAAGAACTTAATAATTATTTTGCTTTAGAAATAAACCTCCACACAGGGAGACACCACCAAATTAGATCTCAGCTTTCTGCAATTGGATGTCCTATAAAAGGAGATTTAAAATACGGCTTTGAAAGAAGCAACCCAGATGGCGGAATTCATTTACATGCTCAAAAGTTAGCTTTTATTCACCCCGTTACTAAAGAAGAATTGGTACTCCTAGCTCCTACTCCAAATGAGGTAATTTGGAATTCAATAAAATAATCGTAATAAATTAGTTTTAATTAAAGTTGTTTTTAATAACTTTAGATATCCTAATCTAACTATTAAAACCATGAAAAAAATTATTGCAATTTCCCTCGTCGTACTATCCAATTATATTGGATTTTCACAAGATCATTTTTCTGGAATTAGCACTTCCAGCCGTGTTGGAATTCTAAATGGGATGATTAACCCCGCAGAATATTCCAATTTATCAAAGAAATTTGAAGTCAATTTGTATGGTGCTAGTTTTAATACTAACAATAACAAGATTGGGTTTAGCGACTTAACTTCAGGTAACAATCTACAAGATCTAATTTTTAAAAGTGGTGAGTCTGTAAACCTTCAATTTGATGGGCAGATAGTTGGACCTAGTGTTGCTGTTAAATTATTAAAATGGGGATTTGCAGTAACTACAAAAGCAAATATAAAATTTGATTTAATTAATATCGATACTAATATAGGTAATGCTATAAGTAATAATAATTTAGCTTCAGCTATAACCTTATTAAACACTAACAGTAACCAAAGATTAATAGGAACCTCTTATGGAGAAGTTGGATTTTCTGCTGCTCGATCTATTATTGATAAAGAAAAATACAGCATTAGTGCAGGTGTGACGTTTAAACTTTTATTTCCTGGTTCGTATTCAAATATTGGACTGAATGGACTGAATGGGAAAATTTCACAATTTGGAGGAAATGCTTATCTGACTACTGATCAACCTGCAATTTTGAATATTGCTTATTCTGGAAGTTTGGCAAATAATTTTTCGAATTTTGGCGATTACACCAAAACCATCTTCGGTGGATTAAATGGTATGGCTACCGATATTGGTTTTAACTATAAATTAAAAGACGGCCCAAACAAATACAAAGTAAAAGTAGGTTTAGCGTTTAGAAATATTGGAAGCATGACATTTAAAGATAATAATAATTCCTCCTCAAATTATTCGTTAAATATCCCGAATTCAAATCCATTAAATTTAAATACGTTTAGTAATGCAAATAATTTAGGTGATGTAGAAACTATATTAAATACAAATGGCTATTTAACAAAGATTGATGGCCAAAAAGATTTTAAAGTAAAACTTCCAACCTTATTTTCAATTTACACTGATATTAAAATCGTACCTAAAGTATACCTAACTGGGTATTTACAACAAAAGCTTAATAAAGACTCCGAAAACGATCAAATTACCGCTTTAAATATAGTTTCTGTAACCCCAAGACTTAATTTAGGCTTTTTTGAAACATATGTTCCTATTTCAAACAATCAAATATCTGGAACTACCGTGGGATTTGGTTTTAGATTAGGTGGATTTTATTTAGGATCTAACTCTATTGTTTCTTCTTTAACAAGCAATGGCAAACAAGCCGATTTATATACTGGCTTTAGATGGGCATTTCTATAAATTAATTTTATAAAAAAAAAGGCTCCGAATTGGAGCCTTTTTTATTTAAATCTTAAGATTAATTTTCTGCTTTTAATGCTTTCACTTTTTCTGTAAGTTCTAAATAACTATAAACCGATTTTAAAATGCTTTTGATATCTGCATCTTTAGGATCTAACTGATGTGCTTTTTCATACAATGGCATTGCCTTTTGAAATAATTTTTGTCTTTGTGCTTTTAAAACATCGTTTCGTTTTAAATCTTTATCAGAAATTGTTAATTTATTCATTTCCTCAACAATTTTGGCATCTGGTTTTAAAATTAAATCAGCTAAGTTGATGTAAGCGCTTAAAAAATCTGGTTTTAATTCGATGGCTTTAGCATAATATTTTTCAGCATCTTCAAATTGTTTTGCATTAGCGCAAGTAACACCCAAGTTAAAAACTAAAACTTCATCGTTAGGTCTTTTCTCTAATGCTTCAGATATTAATCGTTTGTAATTAACACTATCATTTAAATTTAAATAAATATTTGCTTCAGAAACAATTAAATCTGCATCATCTGGATTTTCTTTTCTAGCTTCACTAATTGCAGTTTTAGCTTCTTCAGACTTTCCTTGTTCAATTAATATTAAAGCAATATTCTTTACAATTTCTCCTTTTTTAGAAGGTAATTTTTCTTCTCTTGGAGAAAGATGCGTCCCTAAATTAACTAAATTATCTCTTACCGATTTGTTAGCATAACTTTCTTCAGCACCTGTTGCTTTATTTTTAGCATAATATAATGTACCCTCACCAGTATAATTTAAAGCTCTTAATTCTTTATAATATTGTAATGCTTTATCATAATCTTTTCCATTAGCTTCGTAGCTAGCTGCATAATACAATGTTTCTTGATCTTTTTTATCTAATAAATAAATGGCATACAAAACGTCTCCAGACTCTTTATATTTTTTTTCGTTACCTAACTTAATTGCAAAATTTAGCAAATCGGGTTTAAAAGAAGAAATTGTTTCATTAATATCATCTGTTTGAATCTTTTTACCTGTTTTCTTTTCATAATCTAACGTTGCATTTAATCCGGTAGCCAATTCGGTAATTGATTTTAGACTTACAAATTTGGCGAAAGCCAACTGAATTTGCAATGGAGGCATCGTTTTATCAATTGCACTAAATTCAAGCACTGGGATCATACATTTATAAAAGTTAGCATAAACTTTGTCTCCTTCTTCAACTGCAAGTGGTTGTACTTTTTCAACAAGAGATTTGTACTCCGCAAGGTCAGCTCCTTTTATTTCCTCTTTGTTGTAGATTTTTTTTATTGCTTTTAATTCGTCTTTCTGTGCGAAAGTGTTAACAGAAACTAATAATGCTCCTGCAATTATTATTTGTTTAATTTTCATATGGAAACTATTTAAATTGTTGTTTGTTAAAAAAAAGCCATGTCTTCTAAAATAGTATAGTGACATGGCTTTGTTTGTTTAGTTGTAATTTATTCTTCTGAATCGTCTTCTTCTGTTGAATCCTCATCAACATCGTCTTCAATTTCCTCATCGTCTTCGGTATCATCTTCGATAATTGCATTTGGATCTAATTCTAATTCTTCACCGTCAGCAGCAATTGCTTCTTCTTCCTCGTCTTTCATCACTTTAGTTACCGCTGCAATAGAGTCGTTTCCTTTGATATTAATTAAACGAACTCCTTGTGTAGCTCTACCCATAACACGAAGTGTAGAAACATCCATTCTAATGGTTAAACCCGATTTATTAATGATCATTAAATCATCGGCATCGGTAACTGAATTAATAGAAACTAAGGCTCCGGTTTTTTCAGTAATATTTAAAGTTTTCACACCTTTACCACCACGATTGGTGATTCTATATACCGCTTCTCCTTCATCTTCAAGTTTAGTTCTTTTTCCGTAACCGTTTTCAGTAACCACTAATAATTGTGTTTCATTAATGTTATTTTCATCAACAGAAACCATTCCAATAACTTCATCTTGATCGTCTCTTAAAGTAATACCTCTTACTCCAGATGCAGTTCTACCCATTGGACGTGTTTTAGCTTCTTCAAAACGAACTAACTTACCGGATTTAACAGCTATCAATATTTGACTGTTTCCATTTGTTAACTCAGCAGCTAATAATTCATCTCCATCTTTAATGGTAATTGCAGCAACACCATTTACTCTTGGTTTAGAGTATTTCTCTAAAGATGTTTTCTTAACCTGACCTTTTTTAGTAGCCATGATTACATAATGGTTCTTAATGTAATCTTGGTCTTTTAAATCTTGAGCGCAAATAAATGCTTTTACTTTATCGTCGCTTTCAATATTAATTAAGTTTTGAAGTGCTCTACCTTTACTTGCTTTAGTTCCCTCTGGAATTTCATACACACGCATCCAGTAGCACTTACCTTTTTGGGTGAAAATTAATAAATAGTTGTGGTTTGTAGCAACAAATAAATGCTCTAAGAAATCTTGATCTCTTGTAGCTGCTGATTTTTGACCTACTCCTCCTCTATTTTGAGTCTTGTATTCTGTCAATGAAGTACGTTTGATATAACCTGCATGTGAAATGGTAATCACCACATTTTCATCTGCAATTAAATCTTCGATACTTACATCGCCACCAGAATATTCAATAACCGAACGACGTTCGTCACCATACTTATCACGGATCTCAATTAACTCTTCTTTAATTAATGCCATTCTAAGATCTTTATTTGCAAGCAAATCTTTTAAATGACTAATTAATTTCATGATTTCTTCATACTCGGCTCTTAATTTATCTTGCTCCAGACCTGTTAACTGTCTTAAACGCATTTCAACTATAGCACGAGATTGAATATCAGAAAGATTGAAACGCTCGATTAATTTAGCTCTTGCTTCTTCCCCATCTTTAGAACCACGAATAATTGCAATTACTTCATCAATATTATCAGAAGCAATAATTAAACCTTCTAAAATGTGCGCTCTTTCTTCTGCTTTTCTTAATTCATATTGCGTTCTTCTAACCACCACATCATGACGGTGTTCTACGAAATAGTGAATTAAATCTTTTACATTCAACATTTGAGGTCTTCCATTAACCAAGGCAATGTTATTTACACTAAATGAAGATTGTAATTGCGTATATTTATATAAGGTGTTCAATACCACATTTGGCACTGCATCACGTTTTAATTCAAATACAATACGCATACCGGTTCTATCCGATTCATCTCGGATATTTGAAATACCTTCAATTCGTTTATCATTAATTAAATCGGCGATTTTTTTAATCATTTCCGCCTTATTCACTTGATATGGAATTTCGGTAACGATAATCGCTTCTTTTCCGTGTACTTCTTCGAAGTTCACTTTTGCGCGGATTACAATTCTACCACGACCTGTTTTAAATGCCTCACGAACACCTTCATATCCATAAATTACACCACCAGTAGGAAAATCAGGGGCTTTAATATGTGTAATTAATTCGTCTATTTCAATGTCATTATTATCAATGTAAGCAAGAGTACCGTCAATAACTTCAGTAATATTGTGCGGAGCCATATTGGTAGCCATACCTACAGCAATACCCGAAGCACCATTTATTAACAAATTAGGTACACGAGTTGGCATTACAGTTGGCTCATAAAGCGTATCGTCAAAGTTCAATTTAAAATCAACTGTTTCTTTGTCGATATCTGCCATAATGTCTTCCGACATTTTTTTCATTCTTGCCTCAGTATAACGCATCGCAGCTGGACTATCGCCATCTACCGATCCGAAATTCCCTTGACCGTCAATCAATAAATATCTTAAACTCCATTCTTGCGCCATACGAACCATAGCGTCGTACACCGATGTATCGCCATGAGGGTGGTACTTACCTAATACTTCTCCTACAATTCTTGCAGATTTTTTATGGGCAGATTTAGAGGTAACTCCTAGGTCATACATCCCATACAACACCCTTCTATGAACTGGTTTTAATCCATCACGAACATCTGGTAATGCTCTAGATACAATAACTGACATCGAATAATCGATGTAAGCTGACTTCATTTCGTCCTCAATGTTAATAGGAATTAACTTTTCTCCGTCAGACATATTTTATAAATTTTTAAAGTAAATTAATTTTAAATTCAAACGTGCAAGTTACATTTTTTATATTCTCTTGAAAGCATTTTTGCCGACTAATTTCAATGATTTATTAACAAAATACCCTTCACAAATGGTTAATAAATTAGCTATTTAGGAGTGGATTTTATAATTATTTTTTTGTCAATTTACTGACACAGGTTTTCATTAGGAATAGTATTTGCAATTACTTATGAAAATCACTAGATTTACAATACTAATTATAGAAAAAGATGGATGATAATTTTTCACCTAGAGTAAAAGATGTAATTACCTACAGCAAAGAAGAAGCCCTTCGTTTAGGCCATGATTTCATTGGTACTGAACATCTTATGCTAGGAATTTTGAGAGATGGAAATGGCAAAGCGATAACGATTTTAAATAACTTATCAGTTGATTTAGATCACTTGAGAAAGAAAGTGGAAATATTAAGTCCGCCAAATCCAAATTTAGAAGTTAGCTTAGATAAAAAGAATTTACACCTTACGCGCCAAGCTGAAAGAGCGTTGAAGACGACTTTTTTGGAAGCAAAAGTTTTTCAAAGCAGTTCAATAAGTACTGCCCACCTATTGCTTTGTATTCTTCGAAATGAAAACGATCCTACAACTAAGTTACTTAATAAACTAAAAATAGATTATGAAGTAGCGAAAGAACAATATTTAGATATGATGCCAAAAGAAGAGAATTTCTTAGAAAACTTACCGAAAAACGAATCCTTCAATGAAGATTCTTCGCATGACGACGGAATAAAAGGAGAAAGTTTTAACAACCCAACTTCTAAAACCAATAAAAAATCTAAAACACCGGTATTAGATAACTTTGGACGTGACCTAACTGAAATGGCTGAAGAAGGAAAATTAGATCCTGTAGTAGGTCGCGAAAAAGAAATTGAGCGTGTATCCCAAATATTAAGTAGAAGAAAGAAAAATAATCCGTTACTTATTGGTGAACCTGGTGTGGGTAAATCGGCTATTGCAGAGGGTCTTGCTTTGCGTATTATTCAGAAAAAAGTTTCTCGCATCTTATTCAATAAAAGAGTAGTTACACTTGATCTTGCTAGTTTGGTTGCCGGTACAAAATACCGTGGGCAATTTGAAGAGCGAATGAAAGCCGTAATGAATGAATTAGAAAAGAATGACGATATCATTTTATTCATTGATGAAATCCATACTATTGTAGGTGCTGGTGGAGCTACTGGTTCCTTAGACGCTTCTAACATGTTAAAACCTGCTTTATCAAGAGGAGAAATTCAATGTATTGGCGCAACAACATTAGACGAATACCGTCAACATATTGAAAAAGATGGCGCATTAGAGCGTCGTTTTCAAAAAGTAATTGTAGAACCAACTTCCGTTACTGACACCATTTTAATATTAAACAATATTAAAGGCAAATACGAAGACCATCATAATGTAACTTATTCTGATGAAGCTATTGAAGCCTGCGTAAAATTAACTGACCGTTACATGTCGGAGCGCTTTTTACCAGACAAGGCTATTGACGCTTTGGATGAAGCGGGTTCTCGTGTTCACATCACCAATATTGATGTTCCTAAACAAATACTAGATTTAGAACGACAATTGGAAGAAGTGCGCGAACAAAAAAATTCAGTCGTTAAAAGACAGAAATACGAAGAAGCAGCTAAATTAAGAGATGATGAAAAGAAACTAGAAAAAGAGCTTGCCATTGCTCAAGAAAAATGGGAAGAAGATTCTAAAAACAACCGTATTGAGGTTACCGAAGATAATGTGGCTGATGTGGTTTCAATGATGACCGGAATTCCTGTAAATCGTGTAGCACAAACTGAAAGTAATAAATTAGCTAAACTACCCGATCTACTTAAAGGCAAGGTAATTGGACAAGATGAGGCGGTTATGAAAATTGCACGTTCTATCCAAAGAAACAGAACTGGATTAAAAGATCCAAACAAGCCGATTGGCTCTTTCATTTTCTTAGGTCAAACCGGAGTTGGAAAAACCCAATTAGCTAAAGTATTGGCTAAAGAATTATTTGATTCTGAAGATGCATTAGTTCGTATCGATATGAGTGAATACATGGAAAAATTTGCTGTGTCGCGATTGGTAGGTGCGCCTCCAGGATATGTAGGTTACGAAGAAGGAGGACAATTGACTGAAAAAGTTAGAAGAAAGCCGTATTGCGTAGTACTTCTAGACGAAATTGAAAAAGCACATCCAGATATTTTCAACATGATGTTGCAAGTTTTAGACGATGGTTATTTAACTGATAGTTTAGGGCGCAAAATTGATTTCAAAAACACCATTATTATAATGACATCCAATGTTGGTGCACGCCAATTAAAAGATTTTGGACAAGGTGTTGGATTTGGAACTGCTGCCAAAGTGGCTCAAGCCGATGAAAATTCGAAGAGTATTATTGAAAATGCATTAAAGAAAACTTTTGCTCCTGAATTCCTGAATCGTATTGATGATGTAATTGTATTTAATGCTTTAGAAAAAGTAGATATTGATCAAATCATCGAATTAGAATTGGTAAAATTATATGCTCGAATTAAAGAATTAGGCTATAACCTTACGCTTACCGATAAAGCAAAAGCTTTCATTGCAGAAAAAGGATTTGACAAGCAATTTGGCGCAAGACCATTAAAAAGAGCTATTCAAAAATATGTTGAGGATTCACTAGCAGAAGAAATCATTACTTCTAAAATTGAAAGCGGTGATGAAATCATCATGGATATTGAAGATAACGCAACAGAGTTAAGCGTTAAAGTAGAAAAGAAAGAAAAACCTACAAGTTAATATATACCGATATTAAAAATACAACAATGCCTCAAAACAAAATCATTTTAGGATCTGAAGAATGGTGTTCTTTCCCAGAACTTGGAATTCCCGCAATTAAAGCACGTGTAGATTCGGGTGCAAAAACTTCAGCATTACATGCAATTAACATTATTCCTTTCACCAAAGAGGGAGTAAATTGGGTGAAATTTGATATTAATCCGATTCAAAACAACTTAAAAACGGTAATTCATTGTGAAGCTATATTAATTGATAAAAGAATTGTAAAAAGTTCAAGCGGATATAGAGAACAACGTTTTGTAATTCAGACCAAAATAACCATTGGAAGTGACAGTTGGCCCATTGAGATGACCTTAACGAATAGAGATTCAATGGGGTTTCGTATGTTGTTGGGTCGTGAAGCAATGAGTGGCAGAATATTAGTAGATCCAGAGCAAAAATACTTATTAGGACAAAACACCACCGAAAATTTAAAGGAATTATACCAAATTGAATTTTCAGATAAAAAAGGATTACGAATTGGTTTGTTAGCTAGTAACCCAGAATTATACAGCAACAAACGAATCATGGAAGCGGGTGAAATGCGGGGTCATGAAATGCATTTTCTAAACATTAAAGAATGCTACATGAAACTGGATGCGGATACCCCAGAAATTCATTATCGTGGAGGAAAAGTATTGGATTATTTTGATGCTGTAATTCCAAGAATTCGACCAAGCATAACTTTTTACGGATGTGCTTTAACGAGACAATTTGAAGCTATGAAAGTATTCTGTTTGAATTCGGCGGCAGCCATAACTCAATCACGAGATAAATTATTTTCATTGCAGTTATTACTTAGAAATGACGTTGATATCCCAACTACAGGATTTGCTAATTCACCTTTGGATACCGACGATTTAATTAAAATGGTTGGCGGATCTCCATTAATAGTAAAGCTTTTAGAAGGCACACAAGGTAAAGGAGTAGTTTTGGCGGAAACCAAAAAAGCAGCTGAATCGGTAATTAATGCATTCAAAAGTTTGAATGCCAATATACTAGTTCAAGAATTCATTAAAGAAGCCAACGGAAAAGACTTACGATTATTTGTAGTTGATGGCAAAGTGGTTGCAGCCATTCAAAGAGAAGCAGCGCCAGGAGAATTTAGAGCCAACATCCATATGGGTGGAACGGCTGGAATCATAAAACCAACTGCCGAAGAAAGAAGAATTGCCATTAAAGCAGCCAAAGCAATGGATTTAAAAGTTGCCGGCGTAGACATCATTCGATCTTCTAAAGGACCTTTATTATTAGAAGTAAATTCATCACCTGGATTAGAAGGAATTGAAGGTGCTACCAATAAAGATATTGCAGGTGAAATGATTAAAGCAATTGAAAACAACATTAAGAAGAAACCGGTAGTAATAAGTTAACACCATACAATAATTAATGAACCCCTACTTAGACATAGTTATTCGAAGCGTTTGTGTTTATCTATTTATGATAATTGCGTTACGGATTTTTGGCAAAAAAGAATTATCACAATTAAACACTGCCGATGTAATTTTAATTTTACTAATCAGTAACTCGGTTCAAAATGCCATGGTTGGAAGTAACTCTACCCTTCTTGGTGGTATTGTGGCAGCGTTTGCATTATTTTTAATAAATCTTGTTTTCAAAAAAACAATGCTGCATTCTAAGTTTATTAAAGAAATGTTGCAAGACAAACCCGAAATTCTAATACATAATGGTAAAATAGAATTTAAGGCGCTTGCCAAATTAGGAATATCATCTGAAGAATTGCAAGAAGCCATGCGCGAACACGGTGTTGAATTTTACAAAGATGTTAAACTAGCTATGTTTGAAATAGATGGAAGTATTAGCATTATTTCGGGAGATAAAGATTTGAAACAAACCCATCACAAAAGAAAAATTCACAAAAGCTTAGGTAACTTAAATAATTAAACATGACCAAAAACAGACTTGAAGCTTTTAGTGATGGTGTGTTAGCAATTATAATTACCATTATGGTTTTGGAGTTTAAAGTTCCAGAAGGTAATACTTGGGAGGATCTTAAACCTTTACTTCCTAAATTTTTAAGTTATGCTTTGAGTTTTATTTATGTAGGCATTTACTGGAATAATCACCACCACATGCTGCATACCGTTAATAAAGTAAACGGAAAAATTCTTTGGGCAAATTTACATTTGTTATTTTGGCTGTCCTTAGTTCCTTTTATAACTGGTTGGATTGGAGAAAATCATCTCGCTAAATTACCCATAATGTTATATGGGATAATTTTATTTATGAGTGGGTTTTCTTTCTCTATTTTACAAAAGTTCATTATTAATTTAGAAGGAAGAAATTCGGCATTATCCAAAGCAATTGGTAACGGATATAAAGAAAAAGCTTCTATTTTCTTTTACTTATTAGCAATTGCATTAGCTTATTTTTATCCTATTGCTTCAATAATAATATATATTTTAGTTGCAATAATGTGGTTCATCCCCGATAAACGAATTGAAAATTTATTTGAAGAAGAAAAATAAATTTACTCTTCTATATCAACAAAGAAGCTATTCAAAAAAGCAATAGATTTTTCAATATCATAATGAAGAATTCGGTCTTCCTTAACAAAAGGAACTTCTTCTCTATAAGATTTTATAAACATTTCGATAAAATCACTTGAATTTAAAGGTCTTCTAAATTCGATTGCTTGCGAAGCATTCATTAATTCTATGGCTAAAATACGTTCTAAGTTGTCCATAATGCGTAAACATTTGGTAGCTGCATTAGCTCCCATAGAAACGTGATCTTCTTGTCCGTTACTAGAAACAATACTATCTACACTAGCAGGAGTTGCTAATTGTTTGTTTTGACTCGCTATACTTGCAGCAGTATATTGCGGAATCATAAATCCAGAATTTAATCCTGGATTATCCACTAAGAATGCAGGTAATCCTCTTAATCCAGAAATCAATTGATAGGTTCTTCTTTCGGAAATACTTCCCAGTTCCGATAAGGCAATAGCTAAGAAATCTAAAGCTAAGGCTAACGGCTGACCGTGGAAATTTCCTCCTGAAATTATTAAGTCTTCTCCTACAAAAATATTTGGATTATCGGTAACCGAATTAATTTCTGTTTTAAAAACCTTTTTCACATAATCAATAGTGTCTTTGGATGCACCATGAACTTGCGGAATACATCTAAACGAATACGGATCTTGCACATGTTGTTTTGGTTGAGCAATAATTTGACTTCCTTCTAATAATTCGGTCATTCTTTTTGCAGTATTGATTTGCCCTTTGTGCGGACGAACATAATGAATAAGTTCATTAAATGGCTCGATTCTTCCATCAAATCCTTCTAAGGAAACGGCAGAAATGACATCAGCAAAATAAGAATATTTCATTGCTTTAAGAAGAATATAGCATCCATAAGAACTCATAAATTGCGTTCCATTAAGTAAGGCTAAACCTTCTTTTGATTGCAATACTATGGGTTCCCAACCAAATTTTTCTAATACCTTGTTAGCAGGTTGACGAAACCCTTCAAAATACACTTCACCCTCACCTAATAAAGGTAATGATAAATGTGCTAATGGTGCTAAATCACCACTTGCTCCAAGAGAACCTTGATTATAAATAACCGGTAAAATGTTATTATTATAAAAATCAACTAAACGGAGCACTGTTATCAATTGCACGCCTGAATTACCGTAGCTTAACGATTGAATCTTAAGCAACAACATGATTTTTACAATTTCATGAGGCACTTCTTCTCCGGTACCACAAGCATGAGATTTTACCAAATTTTCTTGTAATTTGGATAGATTTTCATTTGAAATTATGACATTACACAACGACCCAAAACCAGTATTGATTCCATAAATTGGTGTTTCATGAGATTCCATTTTTGAATCTAAATACGTTCTGCATTTTAGAATATTATCTTTAGATTCATTTGACAAGGCAAGTTTTTTATCTTGAGTGATAATTTCTTGTATTGTTTCAATTCTTAGTACTTCTGAACTTATGTAGTGTAAATTATCCATATTGTAAATTAAGTTTCAAAATTCCGTAAACAATTACTAAAAAGCAACTATTTGTTTTTCTTTTTTAAGAATTATTTATTTTTTTTGAGTTCAATTTAACACCAACTATAATTTATAAACTGTTTAATCTCATTTTTTTTTATATTTGGCAGTTATAACAATACAATTTACAATATGAAATCAACATTACTTTCCATTTGTTTTTTACTTTTTGCACTACAAATAAGCATTGGGCAAACGAACAAGAAATTGAATGAATCGGAACCTATCCAAACCATGCTTCAATTTGACACTCCACTATCTAAAGTTGATGCTATAGCGCAACTTAAGGCTAAGAGTAAATTGGATAAACAAAATCGTTATGTTCCTACCTACTCCAACGTAGATGAATCAGGAAAAAAACACGAACATTTTCAACAATATTATAAAGGAATAAAAGTTGAATTTGGAGTAATAATAACACACAGTTTAAACGACGAGGTTTTTTTAATTAACGGTGAAGTTTACAATGCTGCTTCTGTAAATAGCAATCCGTTTATTACAAATATTGAAGCTTTAAACAAAATTATAGAATCAAAGCCAGGCGCAATCTATTTATGGGATGCTCCTCAAGATGCATTAGCAATGAATTATTCTAAACCTAGTGGTGAATTATTGTTTTTACCGAACATTAAAACGGGGAATGTAAATTTGGCCTACAAGTTTGACATATACACAACGCAACCTTTGGCTCGAGAAGAAATTTATGTAGATGCGCACAATGGAACAATTCTTTACAAAAATCCAATTATTAAACATGCTAAATCAGTCAAAAATGAAGCTCAAATTGCAGCTTCTGTTGATGGAACTGCAAATACAAAATACAGCGGATCTAGAACTATCAAAACAACTTTAGATACTACAATTGGAAAATATATATTAAAAGATGACACAAGAGGAGGTGGAATTCAAACATTTAATAGTGCAAGAACAACTTCTTATCCAACAACAAATTTCACAGACTTAGATAACAACTGGACAACAGCAGAATTTAACAATACCAACAAAGATATTGGAGCATTAGATGCGCATTGGGGAGCTGAAATGACCTATGATTTTTGGAAAAACATTTTCAATAGAAATAGTTATGATGATAACGGAACTATGCTTAAAAGTTATGTTCATTACAGATCTAATGCTAATACCAGTTTAGTAAATGCCTTTTGGAATGGATCAGTAATGTCTTATGGAGATGGAAATAATTCCGTTTCTATTCTAACTTCTATTGATGTATGCGGACATGAAATTGGACATGGTGTTTGTTCTGCTACAGCAAATTTAGCTTATCAAAATCAATCAGGAGCAATCAATGAAGGTTTATCTGATATTTGGGGAGCCTGTATTGAACATTATGGCAGAACAGGAACATTAATTGCACCCTTTGCTACTGGGGTATGGAAAATCGCTGAAGACTTAGGAACATCACCATTTAGAAGTATGAGTACACCTTTATCCTATGGAAATCCTGACACCTATTTAGGAACAAATTGGACAACCACAGGTGACGAAGGCTCATGTACTCCAAGCACAAACAACGACCAATGTGGTGTTCACAATAACAGTGGTGTATTGAATCATTGGTTCTATATTTTAACTATGGGAAAATCGGGGACAAACAATGCTCCTTCACCACACACTTATTCTGTTACTGGAATTGGAATGGCAAAGTCATCACAAATTGTATATTTTGCTGAAAGAGATTATCTAACTCCGAATGCTACTTATTTAGATATGAGAAACGCAACGCTTCAGGTTGCAAACAACTTATATTGTGGTTCAAGCCTCGAAGTAATTGCAGTTACTAACGCTTGGTATGCTGTAAATGTAGGAACTCAATATGTTGGCTACGCTACTGATGTATCTTTGAAAAAAATTATTCAACCTTTATCCGTTGCTTGTGGTGGTGCTACTAATTCTTCTATTACTTTTGAAAACTTAGGAACTAATACAATTACCTCAGTAAATGTTTCCTATAGTATCGATGGAGGAACTCCAATCAATACAAATTGGAATGGAACCATTTCGTCTTGTCAAACAATTGATTTTCCTATTACAATTGGAAGTTTAGCGAGAGGAACACACACCATTTCATATACAACAACAACCAATGGTGATGGAAATACTGCAAATAACACCAAATCAACTATTGTTTTAATAAATGAAGCAGGTGTTGTAAACAACACTAATACATTTGAAACTAATTCAGACAACTTAATTTCTTATGACAAAGGAAATACAAATACACTTTGGCAAAGAGGTCAAGCTGCAGGAACTATATTGAATAGTACCGTTTCTGGAGGTTCAAATGTTTATGGCACAAACTTGTCTGGCCAATATCTAAATAGTATGACATCCTATTTAGTATCACAATGCTATGACTTAACACAATATCAAAATCCAAAAATTAAATTTGATATGGCTTTTGATTTTGAACCAGATTACGATTTTATTAATGTCGAATATTCTACTAATGGGGGTATAAATTGGAGTATTTTAGGTGATTCAACTTCGACTTTATCTTGGTACAATAGTTCAAATACACCTAATGCTACAAACTGTGAAAATTGTGTAGGAGCACAATGGACTGGTGCAGGCGCAGATGCAAATCTAAATGGAGGTGTAAATGCAGACAAAGTGAATTACAGTTGGAATATGCCCGATTTTGGGTACGGAGGTACAACTCCACAATCCAATATCATTTTTAGATTTAATTTTGTTTCAGATCCAGGCGTAACAAATGAAGGAGCTATTATTGACAATTTTGTTATTACAGGAACTTATGTTTTAGCTAATAATGAAAATTTATTTGAAACTTTTTCTATCACTCCAAACCCTACAAACGGGACTGTACTATTGAGATTAACAACACCAGACGAAGTAAATGTAGATTTATTTGATATACAAGGAAGAAAATGTTATTCAAATCACTATCAAAGCTCAAATACTATATTTAATCAAGAAATTAATTTTGGTCAATTAGAAAAAGGAATGTATCTAATAAATGTTACTTCTAATGGTAAAACAGTAACTAAAAAAGTTATCATTAACTAATTAATAACTACTACATATTTATAAGGCACGAACAAAGTTCGTGCCTTATTTTTTGTTCCTTAACAAACCTATAATATTATCATGAAAGACATAAATCATATAAATTATATAGATCAATGTACCATTGTACTTCTATATTTTCTTGGTAATAATCTAAATGAAATGGGTAATTAAATTAATAATTATTTCAGTTTTTAAATTTTATATTATATTTAAATGAGTATTACTTTATGTCGGTTGCTATTTGATATTATCTCGACATTCTCATTGACACTATATTGATATAAGCATTTCAACAAATACCGATTAATTCATTTTACTTATTACTATTTATTTTCCTAGTAAATTTCTTTTTTATTAATTACAAATAAGTTCAAATCTTTTTTTACCTTAAAAATTTCATCCATAAAAAAAGTGCTAGATTTCTCTAGCACTTTTTTTATGGATGAAATTTTTAATTTATCGCTTCAAGGAGAAATGCGCTTTAAATTGTTTGTAAGCTGCGGCTTCGGTATAATCTACGGTGAACCAATAATCGGTGGATGGTAGT
>CANGFO010000010.1 GCA_947453195.1 Flavobacteriaceae bacterium | reverse complement strand
GTTGTGTGCTATTTTAATACATCTCTCGTCCTAAAATAGGTTGACTAAAAATTAAACACTTAATTTATGAAAAGAAGCATATTAATTTTATTGTTTATAATGTTCATTAATATTACAATAGGTTGTAAATCTGAAAAGAAAAAATTTACATTGATTGGAAAATGGAAGTTAGTGGAAACATTAAATAATGACGGTGGTGGGCATATATATCATGAAAAAATATCTAATGGTCGTACATTTGATTTCAAAGAAAATGACAAAATAATAAACGAATCTGGACAAATCGGTAGATATCAGATAGAAAAACTGGATTCATATAGCTCATTTCTTCATATTTCATTTCCTAAAGGTAACGAAGAATATTTTAGCTTTACGGTAGAAAAAAATGATCCCGAAAAGTTGATACTTAATCCAAATAATTCCAAACACCAAAATCTCTGTGATGAACAATGCACTGAGATTTATGTTAAAGAATAAAAAATATAATATGCCCAAGAAAAAATTAAAAATGAGATCCGATTAATTCAGATTATTTTATGAAACAAATTCTAAACATATCATTTTGTCTTTTTAGTATTTTGTCTTTTGCGCAACAAGATCAATCCAAAACAGAATATACTTTCATACCTGACCCAGACTTTGAAGAGATTCTAATAGATTTAAATTATGACACAGGTGAACCAGATGGAAAAGTACTTACAGCAAGAATTGCAAATGTAACTGAACTAGATGTTTCAGATAAAGACATCTCTAATTTATCAGGAATTCAAGATTTTGTGTCATTGACTAGTCTGAAATGCCGTCTCAATAAATTAACATTTTTGGATGTTACTAAAAATAAAACTTTAACTACATTAGACAGTGGTTCTAATAAATTAACATTTTTGGATGTTTCTAAAAATTCATTATTGACTAATTTAATATTAGACAATAATCAATTGACTTCATTAAATGTGAGTCGTAATACTGCATTGATTGAATTGAATTGTCTGAACAACCAAATAACAACTTTGGATGTTTCTAAGAATATACAACTGGATAAATTATATTGTAATTCTAATCGACTAAAAATTTTGGATATATCCAAGAATACTGCCTTGACTTATTTATATTGTGCTGAAAATAAATTAACAGATCTAAATTTATCTAAAAATATAGCTTTAGTTGAACTGTATTGTTATGACAATTTGTTAACTTCTTTAGATTTAAGTAAAAACAAAATATTGACTAAGATTTCTTGTTTGAATAATCAATTGACAAGTTTGGATGTGTCTAAAAATAAAAAATTGACTTTGTTGCATTGTAGCAATAATAAATTAAAAGCGTTAGACACAAGTTTAAATAAAAAATTAGCTAATTTAAATTGCTCGTTTAATCAGCTAACCACTTTAAATATATCTAAAAATAAAGCTTTATGGATTATTGATTGCAATTCAAATCTTTTGACAACTTTAAACACAAGTAAAAACAACCTTTTAAAGCATTTTGACTGCATTTCCAATCGGTTAAAAAAATTAGATGTAACCAAAAATAAAGACTTGTTGGAGTTTCATTGTCAACAAAATGAATTGGAAAATTTAGATTTATCTCAGAATCTAAAATTGACAAGGTTTTTATGTGATCAAAATAAATTGAAAGCTTTAGATTTATCTAAAAACATAGAGTTGCTTAATTTGAGCTGCTCTTCGAATGAATTGATAACTCTCAACATCAAAAATGGAAATAATAGTAAAATAACATATATTAATGCTTTAAATAACCGAAACCTAAAATGCATTCAGGTAGATAGAGATAGTAAATCGACCTCTAGATGGATTAAAGATGCTGATGTGAATTTTAGTTCTTCCTGCCAATAATTATTCAAAAAAATAACAAATAAATGTGGAAATGTGGAAAATAAAAAACAGCACACAACAGCGGTTTCAAGAAATGGCGAGGCACGGGATTTATTTGAAATGGAAAAAGTTTTTAATTTAAAGTTTTGGTTATATTTGTCAAGGCTTGGTCTTGGTTTATCGCCACTTCTTGAAGCCGCGAAACGTTAGCTGTCAGCACAAAAAAACCGAAAAAAATGGAAATTTATTTTAGTAAAAGTAAAATTATTAAACTACTGATTGTTTCGATTTTAATTGTTGCGTTCTGTATTTATCTTGAACTATTTCCAGAAACGATAAAAATAAAAAATTGGGATATTGAATTCAAAAAACTCATTGGAGTAATAGCAATAGTTATAGGAACAGGAGGAATAATAATTAACTCCAAAAAACTAACTAAAAAAAGTCCGGGATTTATTATCAGTGACAAAGGCATAATAGATAATTCAAGTAATATAAATATTGGATTGATTCCGTGGAAAGAAATAACTGAAATTGAATTGATCACTGTCAGAGGATACAAGTTTATAGTAATTCATGTTGAAGACAATGATAATTTAATAAATGGAAATCTATTAAAAAAAGCATTGTTATCTTTTTATAAATTTTACTACCAAAGTCCTATTGTTATATCAACTAATACTTTGGAAATTAACATTGAAAAACTTCAATTAATTTTATTAGAAAATTTCAAGTTACATAAAGTGCCGAACAGCTAACACTTGCTAAAACTTATGGCTAGTTTTTCGGTAAATTGTTCGTTTACTTTTCATAACTTCGCTTTGGCGGTTATGGAAAAAAAGCTTTCCATTAGCCGCCACAAGCTCTAGCAAGGAAACGTTAGCAGCAACAATATGACGAAATTTATAAAAACAACCTTTATCTTATTAATTTTCATATTGTTATCTTGTAATAACAAAAATGAAAGCGTAAAAAACATCAAACCAACAGAAAATAAAAATGTTGATAAAAATGCTGAATTTAAAGCGACATATAAAGGTTCGGGTAAACTTGTTCCAATTGACCTAAACGATAAAAAATATATTGATATAAATTTTTATTGTAAAGATACTTTAACAAAAAATGGGTGGAAAATTGAATATTTGGTAAAAGACGATAAAACAAAATATGACGATTTATATGTAAGATGGTCTAAAGGAAATAAAACAGGACTTTTTTGTTGTGCTTCTACTCTACTTATGAGAAGTTATTTCATACCAAAGTATAACGGAGAAAATGAAAGCCATATATTTTTAACTCACGGTTGCTCAACACAAGGAGAAGCTATTTTAACATTACCAAAAAACACAAAACAAAAAGGAATTGATTATTCTTTTGTTGTCGATTATGATATAAAAACTGGCAAAATTGGATATATTCCAGAAAGAAGTTATAGCCTAAATGAATTAGAAGTAGAAGTTGTAAATTTAAAAAACGGCATAAAGAAGCCTATACTTTTCAAAAATATTTGCCTTGTAACACCTGAAGAAAGCTGTATAGACAAAATGATGTTTGAGAAGAATCGGGTTGAAATAACTGCAACTTTAATTGACAAAAATGACAAAATGAGAGAAAAAACAATTGTTGAAAAACATACGTTAGAATTCTAATAAAAATTGCTGCTGCTAACAGGCGTTTGGCAAGATTGCGAATTTTGTAGTAAATTCACGTTTATTTCTCGCAAGAAATTTTATCTTTAACAGAAAATAATCGGTTCCGAAGCTCGCAACCTCGCCAAGCGCCGGAACGTTAGCAAATATTTAAAAATCACACACAATGAAAAAGAAGTGGAGATTTATTTCATACTTTATACTATTCATATTTTATTTAATTGTATCAAATTTTGCTTCATATCGAAATCCATACATTGACAATATAATTATTTCAGCTGGGATTTATTTTAGTATTATTGATATAATATTTGCTTTTTATTTCCTTCATTTCAAAAGTTCATTTAATATATTTATTGGAATTCTATTAGCTTACTTAAGTTTATTTTTAGCATTTAAATTTTCTGATTTGAGATTGTTTGAAAATTATGATGCTTATAATATTAAAACTGTAATTTTTTGTAATGCTATAAATTCAATTATATTATGGGAATTACTATATCAAATAAAAAATAAAAACATCCGCTAACAGCCGTTTCTCGCAATTGCTTGGCTTGGATTACACTTAAAAAATATAACCTATCTTTGCAGTCACTTGAAACAGTTCAAGTAACCAATTATGACATTCAGCGAATTAAATTTATTAAAAAACATACAGCAGGCCTTAACAGAAGAAGGATACACCAACCCTACTCCTATTCAGCAGCAAGCAATTCCAATTATTTTAGAAGGAACCGATTTAGTGGGTTGTGCCCAAACCGGTACCGGGAAAACAGCGGCTTTTGCAATTCCAATTATCAACTATTTACACCGCTTAGTAGGTTCTTCGGCTAAGAAAAAAAACATCCGCACGCTTGTGGTTACGCCAACACGAGAACTAGCAATTCAAATTGACGAGAGTTTCAACACCTACGGAAAATACACCAACATCCGTTCGATGGTTATTTTTGGAGGTGTAAGTCAGGTGCCGCAAGTAGACCAATTAAAAAAAGGAATAGACATCTTAATTGCTACTCCGGGAAGATTATTAGACCTTCACAAACAAGGATTTATTGATTTAGATCATTTGCATTTCTTGGTTTTAGACGAAGCTGATCAAATGCTGGACATGGGTTTTATAAACGATGTAAAAAAGATTGTAAAACTAACTCCAGACAACCGTCAAACGCTTTTATTCTCCGCCACTATGCCAATGGCAATTAGAGAACTTGCCGATACTTTTTTAACGAAACCTAAATATGTTTCGGTTACTCCGGTTTCTTCCACAGCCGAAACGGTGAATCAAAAGGTGTATTTTGTGGGTAAAGAGGACAAACGGAAACTTTTATACCACATCATTCGAAACGACAAGATTGATAATGTTTTGGTTTTCACTAGAACCAAACACGGTGCTGATAATGTAGTAAAAGCACTTAAAAAGAACAATGTCACTGCCGAAGCAATTCATGGCGATAAATCTCAAAATGCAAGACAACGCGTTCTTGATGCGTTTAAAAATAAAGAGATTTCGGTATTGGTTGCCACCGATATTGCTGCGCGTGGAATTGACATTGAAAGTTTGCCTTTTGTGATAAACTTTGATATTCCGAATATTTCTGAAACCTATGTACACCGAATTGGAAGGACTGGTAGAGCAGGAAATAGCGGATTGGCGATTTCTTTTTGTGCCAAAGACGAACAACCCTATTGGAAAGATATTGAAAAGTTAATTAAAATAAATGTCAAAGTCGTAAAAGACCATCCGTATCCTTACACTGACATTCCTGAAAATCCGGATGCAAAACCCGATTTAAGAAATAAGAAAAATGCACCTTCAAATTCTAGAAAATCGGAAGGTTCTAAAAAGAATAAAAAACGCTGGTATTAACCAGCGTTTTTTATTTATATACTTATCGAATTAACTTTTTGTACTTAATACGAGTTGGATTTACATCCCCTAAACGCTTGCGTTTATTTTCTTCATATTCTGAAAATCCTCCTTCAAAACAATACACTTGCGAATCGCCTTCAAAAGCAAGAATGTGCGTGCAAATTCGATCCAAGAACCACCTGTCGTGCGAAATAACTACAGCACAACCCGCAAAATTCTCTAAACCTTCTTCTAATGCTCTAAGGGTATTGATATCTAAATCATTGGTAGGCTCATCCAGTAAAAGTACGTTTCCTTCTTCCTTTAAAGTCATGGCCAAGTGAAGACGGTTTCGTTCTCCTCCAGATAAAGCAGCTACTTTTTTGTTTTGCTCGCTTCCACCAAAATTAAAACGAGATAAATACGCTCTCGAATTCACCTGACGGCCACCCATCATGATTAATTCTTGTCCGTCACAAAAGTTTTCCCAAATTGATTTATTCGGATCAATATTAGAATGCGACTGGTCAACATAGGCAATTTTCACGGTTTCCCCAATGGTAAACTCTCCGCCGTCTGGCTCTTGTTCTTTCATGATCATTCTGAAGATGGTCGATTTACCAGCACCATTTGGCCCGATAATACCAACAATTCCTGCTTGCGGAAGCGTAAAATTCAAATCATCATATAATAATTTGTCACCAAAAGCTTTAGCAACGCCTTTTGCTTCAATCACATTCGTTCCCAAACGAGGTCCATTCGGAATGTAGATTTCTAATTTTTCATCTAATTCTTTTTGATCTTCATTTAATAATTTATCGTAATTCTGTAAACGCGCTTTTTGTTTGGTTTGTCTTCCTTTTGCACCTTGACGTACCCAATCCAACTCACGCTCTAATGTTTTTCTTCGTTTGGAAGCTACTTTCTCTTCCTGCTCCATTCGTTTCGATTTTTGATCCAGCCAAGAAGAATAATTTCCTTTCCATGGAATTCCTTCTCCTCGATCCAATTCTAAAATCCATCCTGCTACATTATCTAAGAAATACCTGTCGTGTGTTACGGCAATAACAGTTCCTGCATATTGCGATAAATGCTGCTCTAACCAAAGAACGCTTTCGGCATCCAAGTGGTTGGTGGGCTCATCTAACAATAATACATCCGGTTGTTGCAACAATAATCTACACAATGCTACTCTACGTTTCTCTCCACCAGACAATACATTAATTGGCATATCTCCATCAGGAGTTCGCAACGCATCCATGGCAATTTCTAGTTTGGTATCCAGTTCCCAAGCGCCTGTTGCATCAATTTTATCTTGCAAATCCGCTTGACGGTCCATCAATTTTTGCATTTTATCTGCATCTTCATATACCTCAGGCAAGCCAAACATGTCGTTGATTTTATTGAATTCGTCCAAAATGGCTACCGTTTCGGCAACTCCTTCACGAACAACTTCAATTACAGTTTTAGTTTCGTCCAATTGCGGCTCTTGCTCTAAATACCCAACAGTATATCCCGGTTGAAAAACCACATCGCCTTGGTAATTTTTATCTACTCCTGCAATAATTTTAAGCAAAGAAGATTTACCAGAACCATTCAATCCCAGTATACCAATTTTAGCTCCATAAAAGAAACTCAAATAGATGTTTTTTAAAACTTGTTTATCACTTCCTTGGTAGGATTTACTCAATTTTTGCATTGAGAAAATCACCTTTTTATCATCTGACATTTTATTGATTTTATGTTATTATACTCTTCCTTTTAACGCGTTAAAAACCCATGCATTCGCTAAGAAGCCAACGCCAACAGCGCCAAATCCCCAACCAGCCACATCGGCATATTTGTAAACTCCTAGTCCAATTAAAATAAGTCCCATTATAATCATTATAAAGGTGGCCCATCCTAAAACAGTATTTTTATTCATTCCCATAGTTTATATTAATTTGAGGTGCACAAATATCGTTATTTTAAATTTTGCTCTAAATAATTATGCAAAAATTTTCACCAACATTTCTTTAAGCAAATCATGATTCGATAAGGAATTAGCGCCAACTCCTTTGCTTTTAACATCAATTTCGCGCAAGGATGCCACAATGCTACTTACCTTTTTCATCGGATAATTTCGAAGTGCTATTTCATAATCCTTCATGAAAAAAGGATTCACTCCAAGCACCGGTGCCGCAGCCCTAGGATCTTTATTTTTCAATCCGTGGTATTTTAAAATTTTTACAAAAAATCCAAATACCAAACTCACGGTAACCACCAATGGATTGTCTTTTGGGTTATCAGCAAAATATTGAGCAATCTTATAAGCTTTCAATTGGTCTTTAGACCCAATAGCATTTTGCAATTCGAATACATTAAAATCTTTACTAAAACCAATATTATATTCAATATCTTTTGGAGTTATGGTATGGCCTTTCGGCAAAATAATTTGAAGTTTATCCAATTCATTGCTAATTCTGCTCAAATCATTTCCTAAAAACTCTACCAGCATGGCATTTGCTTTAGGTTCTATCGAATATCCTCTGCCTTGCAATAACCGCTGGATCCAAGTCCCAACCTGATTTTCGTATAATTTTTTACTTTCGAATAAAACCCCATTTTTAGCAATCAATTTTACTAATTTCTTTCTTTTATCGAGGGTTTTATATTTATAAGCCACAACTAAAACGGTTGTTGGTTGCGGATTTTCGGCATAACTTTCTAGTTTATCAATCGTTCGAGACAACTCTTGGGCTTCACGAACCACCACAACTTGACGCTCGGCCATCATTGGGTAACGTTTTGCATTGGAAACAATATCTTCAATTGTAGCATCGCGACCATAAATCACCGTTTGATTGAATCCTTTTTCGTCTTCACTTAAAATGTTGTTTTCAATATATTCGGTTAATTTATCAATGTAATACGGCTCCTCACCCATTAAAAAATAAATAGGCTTGATAGTTCCCGCTTTGAGGTCGTTAATGATTTTTAAAACTTCATCCATTTTTATCTGTTCTCTAAAATTCTTACTTTTGCTTTATGCAAAAACTACAATTTCCATCGTATTCGTTTCGCTTCAAAAATAGTGAAAATAAAATTGCCATCTTCGATGAAATTCGTAAAAAATTTATTCTTCTTACTCCCGAAGAATGGGTGCGTCAACATGTAGTTCAATATTTACTTCAGGATAAAAATTATCCGAAATCGTACATCAATATTGAAAAATTAATAAAAGTAAACGAATTAAATAAACGCTACGACATTGTGGTTTACCAACCCAACGGTGAATTGTTTTTGCTAATTGAGTGCAAAGCGCCCGAAGTAAAAATATCGCAGCAAACATTTGATCAGATTGCGCGTTACAATTTAGTTTTAAATGCAAAATACTTAATGGTAAGCAACGGACTAAATCATTACTTTTGCAAAATAGATTTTGAAAACGAGAAATATGTTTTTCTCGAAGAATTACCAAATTTTGGAGAATAGATTCAATGGATAAAAAAATCGCAGTTGTTATTTTAAATTGGAACGGAGCTAAATTGCTGGAGCAATTTTTGCCATCGGTGGTTGCTTATTCAGATGAAGCGAACATTTATGTGGCGGATAATGCTTCCACAGACAATTCGATTGCAGTGATTAAGGAGCAATTTCCATCAGTTAAAATAATTCAAAATGAAGGAAATTTTGGTTTTGCAATGGGCTACAATGTAGCACTACAAACTATTGAAGAACCATATTATGCTCTAGTAAATTCGGATATTGAAGTTACCGAAAATTGGCTTAGCCCAATCGTATCTCTTTTTGATAACGAACCAAACATCGGAATCATCCAACCCAAAATTTTAGATTACAAAAACAAAGAATACTTTGAATACGCTGGAGCTGCCGGAGGTTATATTGACAGTTATGGCTATCCGTATTGCCGTGGGAGAATCTTTGATACCATAGAAAAAGACAACCACCAATACGACGATGAAACTGAAATATTTTGGGCAAGTGGCGCGTGTTTTTTTATCCGAAAAGAAATTTATAGAAAATTAAATGGCTTTGACCCCGATTTCTTTGCACACCAAGAAGAAATCGATTTATGTTGGCGCGCTTTTAATTTGGGATACTCAGCAAAATATACGAGCAAATCAGTCGTGTATCATGTTGGAGGGGCAACTTTGAATCAATCGAATCCTAAAAAAACATTTTTAAATTTTAGAAATTCTTTATTGATGTTGTTGAAGAATTTGCCAAGCAACCAATTGTTTCCTATCCTCTTCATGCGTTTGACTTTGGATGGAATTGCCGGAATTCAGTTTATATTAAAAGGTAAATTCTCCCATTGTTTTGCCATCCTAAAAGCCCATTTTTATTTCTATCATTTAATAAACTACACTTTGAAAAAAAGAGGGGGAATTCAAAAGGAAAACTATTTTCACACAAAAAGTATTGTATTTAATTACTTTGTTTCCAAAAAACAGTATTTCTAACACTTCGTTAACAATAAATTAGGTTATTATTCAGTTAATAACCACAAGAATTTGTAATTTTGTACTCGTTAAAACACATCACTATGAGAAAATCAATTTTTTTATTTTTATTAGCAGGGTTAAGCTTAACTTCTTGCGGGACTAAAAAGAAAATAGCCGAATTAGAAAAACAAAACAAAGAGTGTCAAGATTTATTGAACACTGCAACTGTTAAACTTAATTTGTGCCTTACTGAAAAAGAATCTTTAAGTCAACAAAATGAATATTTAAAGAAAAACAACTCCGAGTTGATTAATAACGTGGGCAACATGACCACATTAACGAAACAAGGTGCTCAAAATATTGAGAAAGCATTAGAAACAATTAAAGAAAAAGACCTTAAAATTTCTAGAATGCAAGATGCGTTAACTAGAAAAGACAGCGTTACGCTTGCCTTAGTTACGAGTTTAAAAGGTTCGGTTGGGATTTCTGATCCAGACATTAATGTAAATGTAGAAAAAGGAGTTGTATTCATTTCTATTGCTGATAAATTATTATTTAAAAGTGGAAGTTATGTAGTGAGTGATAAAGCGAAAGAAGTACTTGCGAAAGTAGCGAAAGTAATTAACGACAAACCAACTTTTGAGTGCATGGTTGAAGGACATACAGATAATTTACCTTTTACAGGAAATTCGGTATTAATTGACAACTGGGATTTAAGTGTGAAAAGATCCACTGCAATTGTGAGAGTATTAACTAAAGATTTAGGTGTTAAACCATCGCAATTAATTGCTGCGGGTCGAGGAGAATTCATTCCGTTAGTAGAAAATAAAACTGCTGAAAATCGTGCTACAAACAGAAGAACCCGAATTGTGGTTTTGCCAAAAATTGATGAGTTCTACGAAATGATCGAAAAAGAAATGAAAAAATAATTACAGTTTAATTCAAATAAAAAAACCTTGATTTCTCAAGGTTTTTTTATGCTATAAAATATCTAAATCACCTTTTCCTTCTCGGATAACTTCTGGTTCATTGCCCGATAAATCAATAATTGTAGACGGTACATTATCGCCATAACCACCATCAATAACTAATTCGATTTGGTTTTGCCATTTTTCAAAAATCAATTCGGGATCAGTAGAATATTCTAAAACCTCATCTTCATCATGAATAGAAGTCGATATAATTGGATTTCCTAATTCTTTAACAATAGCCCGGATAATGTTATTATCTGGAACTCTAATTCCGACAGTTTTCTTGTTTTTAAACACTTTAGGAAGATTAGAATTCCCCGGAAGAATAAAAGTATACGGACCAGGCAAAGCTCTTTTAAGTAATTTAAATGTAGCGGTATCGATTTGCTTCACATAATCGGAGATGTGACTCAAGTCGGAGCAAATGAACGAGAGATTGGCTTTTTCTAATTTGATTCCTTTTATTTTGGCTACTTTTTCAACCGCTTTCACATTTGTAATATCACAACCCAAGCCATAAACCGTATCGGTAGGATAAATTATCAACCCACCATTTTTCAATACCTCCACCGCTTTTTTAACTGCAGCTTCATTGGGATTGTCTTCGTATATTTTTAATAGTTGGGCCATTTTTTTTTAGTTTAAAGTTTAAGGATTAATGTTGCCTTTGAAACTACTATCCAATTACATCGAGTTTGGCAAAACGCAATAATAATTTTTTAATTCCTCCTACTTCAAATCGGATTTCGGCTTTTTTATCGGCTCCTACTCCTTCCAGATTGATGATTTCTCCTTTTCCAAAGCGTTCGTGCATTACAATGTTTCCAACAACCAATTTATTATCAAAAAGATTCGAATTCGCACCTGCATTTTCTTTTCCAATTGGTTTTAATTTTCGAATTGCAGAAGCTGGAGTTGGTTCATCTCCATATTTTTTGGGCGGCGTTCCTGCAACTGGTTTTGCCAAGCGCAACTTAGATTTATCAATGTCACCAAAAATATCAATATCCATCATTGGCTTATAGCGATACCCTCCTGCATCAGCGGGATTTATATATTCTAAATAATCGTCTTTAATTTCTTCAATGAAACGAGAAGGCTCGCTATCTGTAAGTTTACCCCAGCGGTAACGCGACTGCGCATAGGTTAAATACGCTTGATGCTCGGCTCGAGTTAAAGCTACATAAAACAATCGGCGCTCTTCTTCAAGTTCGCTTCGGGTGTTTAAACTCATGGCACTTGGAAATAAATCTTCCTCCATCCCCACAATAAAAACATATGGAAACTCCAATCCTTTCGCAAGGTGAATGGTCATTAATGCCACACGGTCGTCATCTCCAGTATCGTTATCTAAATCGGTTGCCAAGGCTACATCTTCCAAAAATTCAGATAATGCACCTCGAGCACCATCAATTTCTTTTTGCCCTTCAATAAAATCTTTAATACCACCCAGTAATACCTCAATATTTTCAATTCGAGCAATTCCTTCTGGTGTACCGTCTTTTTTCAACTCCTGAATAAATCCGGTTTTCTTAGTTACATGATCCGTTAAAAATAAGGCATCTTGCGTTTCATTAATCACTTGAAAGCTCTTAATCATGGTAACAAAATCCTGTAATTTGGCTTTGGTTCCCGAGTTTAATTTCAAATCGATTTTATCAATATGCTCCATTACTTCAAATATGGAACGCTTGTAATGATTGGCAGCCACCGTTAGTTTTTCAACAGTAGTATCCCCAATTCCTCGAGCAGGATAATTAATCACTCGAACAAGTGCTTCTTCATCTTTAGGGTTTATTACCAATCGCAAGTAACACAAAATATCTTTTACCTCTTTTCTTTGGTAAAAAGATAAGCCGCCATAAATACGATACGGAATATCACGCTTGCGCAAGGCGTCCTCCATAGCACGAGATTGCGCATTGGTTCGGTACAAAATGGCAAATTGGCCATTGTGCATTTGGTTCCGCATTTTTTGTTCAAATATCTCCCCGGCAACAAAACGTCCTTCCTCACCATCGGTTACACTGCGGTGGACTTTGATTTTGGGACCATTATCATTAGCCGTCCAAACCACTTTGTCAAGCTTGACTTTATTTTTATCAATAATCGAATTGGCCGCTTCCACAATATTCTTGGTAGAACGGTAGTTTTGCTCCAAACGATACATTTTTACATTGTCATAATCTTTCTGGAAATTCAAAATATTGTTGATGTTCGCGCCACGAAAAGCATAGATACTTTGCGCGTCATCTCCAACGACACATATATTTTGAAATCGATCAGACAAAGCTCTAACGATTAAATATTGCGAATGGTTGGTATCCTGGTACTCATCCACCATAATGTATCTAAAACGGTCTTGGTATTTTGCTAAAACATCAGGATATCGGTTTAGTAATTCGTTGGTTTTTAATAATAAATCATCAAAATCCATTGCCCCCGATTTAAAACAGCGGTCTACATAATTGGCATAAATCTCTCCCAATCGCGGCTTTTTTGACATGGCGTCTTGCTCCTGCAACTCGGGATTATTCATGTAGGCTTTTACCGTTATCAAGGAATTTTTGTAAGAGGAAATTCTGCTTAAAACTTGTTTGGGTTTGTAAACATCTTTATCCAATTGCATTTCTTTGATAATTCCAGATATGCAACGCACCGAATCTTGGGTATCATAAATAGTAAAATTGGAAGGAAAACCCAACTTATCGGCTTCACTTCGTAGAATTCGTGCAAAAACAGAGTGGAACGTTCCCATCCATAAGTTCTTGGCGTCGTTAGAACCCACAATATCGGAAATACGCTTTTTCATTTCGCGCGCCGCTTTGTTGGTAAAAGTCAATGCCAAAATATTAAACGCATCTACGCCCAAACTCATTAAATAAGCAATACGCATGGTAAGCACTCGCGTTTTACCTGATCCCGCACCCGCAATAATAATCATTGGACCGTCTTTTTGTAAAACCGGTTCTTGCTGCGCCTCATTAAGCTGATTAATATATTTTTGCATTCTAACTTTTTTGAATCTTCAAATTTAAGCTTACTACTCCTTAATTACAATATATTTTTAAGGTTAATTCTTTATATTTGTCAACAATTAATATACAAATTAAAAATGAATACTGATAAAATTATTGAATTGGCTTTTTATACACTTCCTGCTTTAATAACTGGAGCTGTAGCTTATTATTTTTTTCAAATGCATACGCAAAACGAAGACAATAAAAGACGTTTTGCTCTTCAAAGAGAAAACCAAAAACAAGCGTTACCAATAAAACTTCAGGCGTATGAAAGATTGTCACTTTTATTAGAACGTATCAATTCAACAAAATTAGTATTGCGAATTGCGCCACTTTCAGAGGACAAATTAGCATATCAAAATTTACTTATTCAAAATATCGAACAAGAATTTGATCACAATTTAACCCAACAAATTTATGTTTCGGATGAATGTTGGACGATGCTTATTTCTGCAAAAAACACCACTATTCAAAACATTAGAAAAGCAACCTTAGACGCTGCTAATACCAACTCCAAAGAATTGAGAGAAGCTATAATTACTAATTCTCTAGAAGGAGAATCGGTAAATAATTTGGCTTTGGGATATTTGAAATCGGAAGTAAAAGAGTTTTTGTAAAATTACTTTTCCTCCAACAAACGCTGCAACTGAATTTTTTCTAGTTCGGGCAAATCATTCAAATAGGAACTAAATAATTCTCGATATCCTTCTTTTTTCAATAAAGTACGAATGGTATCGCGTGCATACTTTACCAATTGCCATTTGGGATGAATCATCGCATTGACTAAGTTTTTCAGCACTTTATTATTTTTGGGTTCCAAAAACAACGTACTTTCAAAAGCATTTTGCCGAACGTTACTTTCAAACTTAGGCGAAGTGTACTCCAGTAACTCATAAAAATATTGTGAATATTGCGCTGAATTGGCATTGGAATAATTGAAATCTAAGTAATACGAAAGAAATAAAATTCGCAATCCTTTATCGTTTTTACCCACCCAATTTTTAGCCAGTTCCAAATAATTGGCTCTTTTTTCGGGATAGTTTTTATACAAATTTACAAAGGCTACTTCTTTAGTATCATAAGAATTATCTAGCAATAACGATTCGTATTCGGTTAAAAAGGAACCCGGAATTACATCAACTGTTTCCGCTACCGATTGCCGCACTTCCACCTCATTTGTTTGCATTGCTAATCGCAACAAAGCTTCTTTTTCATTAAAAGGAACGGCTTCAATTTGATTTATAATTTCTTTTTTCAATCCATAAAAGGCATTTGATTTCATCACCTCTGAGAAAAAGGGCTCTTTGTCTTTAAAGGATTTGCTTTTTTGTGCTTGAATTTCAAATAGCATTCGGATGCTTTCATTTTTCTTTAACAACGCGTTGGCTTGATCGGTTTGAAAACGATACTCCTCAAGCCATTCTTTTTGAAATTTTACAATATCAAAGTCAGATACCGCAGCAATTTCATTCAAGAAATCGGCAGTTTCCACATTTTGAAATTGGTACTTTTTTAAATATTTCTTTACCGCTTTTTGAAACGCTTCTTTCCCAATTGCTTCCCGAATGACATGCAAGGCCCAAGCTCCTTTTTGATAAAATGAATAGGAACTCGCCTTCTCATTTAGAATAGGAATCGTATCCGTCTTTGCCGATTTTCGGAGTTGTAACGCATTTCGGTAAAGCGCATTATAAAAGTAATCTTCGCCAAAAATTTCGCGTTCGGCCAATAACGCATAATAAGTTGCAAACCCTTCTTGTAACCAATGGTGCTTTCCAGATTTTGCAGTTACCATGTCGCCAAACCATTGGTGCGCCAATTCGTGGGCACTCACATTAATATAATTTCGATCGTTATAACCCGATTCATCCACCACAAAATCTTGAGCAAATAAGGTTGCTGTTGTGTTCTCCATTCCGGCATAAAGAAAATCTTCAACTGGAATTTGGCGGTAAATTTTCCATGGGTACTTCACCCCGATTTCTTTTTCGAGGTAATCAAAAATGGTTTTAGACGCTTTGTAGGTATATTGGTATTTATCGGCGTCAACTGGTTTATAATAGTTTTCGATAGCAATTCCCGATTTGGAAGTTTCCGTTTGGTGTTCGAATTTCCCTATGGCCAACATCACCAAATAAGAAGCCATTGGTTTTTTCATTTCAAAATTCCAGGTGGAATTGTTGAAATTTGGAATTCCATTTCGTTTGGAATCCCTTCCTTTATAAACTCCATTGGAGACCACTGCAAAATTAGCATCGTAATTTACCGAAAGATTAAAAACAACTTTCTCATTCACATCATCAAAACTCGGCAACCAATGGCTCGTATACTTGCCCTGCCCTTGCGTCCAGATTTGTTGGCCTTCACCAATTCCTACAAAATACAGCGTTTGCTTAGGCATAGCTTTATATGAAAAGGAAACTTCATTGTTGCCTTTTTTATAGCCTTCAAATAAAACCAATTCGTTCTTGTTGTTTTTGTAATTAACTGTATTTCCATTGATAGCCACATTCGAAAAATACATGTTTTTGGCATCTATTCGAATGGAATCGATTTCTGAAAGCACTTTGAATTGATACAACACAGTTCCGTCTATGGTTTTATTCTCAAAATGCGGAGCTACTAAAGCATCACATTTGATAAAATCAACTTTGCTAATTTGTTGCGCAAGCGAAAAAAAAGGAAGTAAAAAGAAGATCAGTTTTTTCATTTAGTACTTAAATTGAGGAATAGCAATTAGCTAATGTAATTCCAAATGTTTTTCTTGGCGCTCATTTCCATGAAAATGGCTTTCATTTTTTGGTGCTCGGGTTTGGCCATAGTTGCATCGTCTTTCAATAGTTTTAAAGCATGTTCTCTGGCCAACATTAATATGTCGCGGTCTTTTACCAAATCGGCAATTTGCAAATTCAAAACTCCGCTTTGTTGTTTGCCCATAATATCACCTGGGCCGCGAAGTTTTAAATCGACTTCAGCAATTTCAAATCCGTCGTTGGTTTTACACATTGTTTCAATTCGGGTTTTGCTGTCGTTACCCAATTTGAATCCCGTCATTAAAATGCAATAACTTTGTTCGGCGCCACGACCTACCCTTCCGCGCAATTGATGCAATTGCGATAACCCAAATCGTTCGGTGCTTTCAATCACCATCACACTCGCATTGGGTACATTCACCCCTACCTCAATCACGGTGGTTGCTACCATTATATTAGTTTTTCCGGAAACAAAACGTTGCATTTCCGCTTCTTTTTCGGCGGGTTTCATTTGACCGTGCACAATGGAAATGCTGTATTGCGGTAACGGAAAATCTCTTGAAATACTCTCGTAACCGTCCATTAAATCTTTATAATCTTGGGTGGCACTTTCGTTTATTAATGGATAAACAATATACACTTGACGGCCTTTGGCGATTTCATCTTTAAGGAATTTCCAAACCTTTAATCGGTTCGAATCATAGCGATGTACCGTTTGAATGGCTTTTCTTCCCGGTGGCAATTCATCAATCACCGAAATATCCAAATCGCCATATAAACTCATGGCTAAGGTTCTCGGAATTGGAGTAGCAGTCATTACTAAAACATGCGGGGGAATATCGTTTTTATGCCATAATTTAGAGCGTTGTTCTACACCAAATCGGTGTTGCTCATCAATAACGGCCAATCCCAAATTATGAAATTTTACTTTATCTTCCAGCAATGCGTGCGTTCCGATAAGAATATCTAAAGTTCCGTTTTCTAGGGCTTCGTGAATGATTCTTCGTTCGGAAACCGGAGTTGATCCGGTAAGGAGTTTTATACTTATGTTTAAATCTTTGGCCAGTTCGGTCAAGCCGATAAAATGTTGGTTGGCTAAGATTTCGGTTGGTGCCATTAAGCAACTTTGAAACCCATTGTCTTTTGCCAAAAGCATGCACATCAAGGCCACAATTGTTTTGCCTGATCCCACATCCCCTTGCAGTAACCGATTCATTTGGGCATTGCTACCCATATCGTTTCGTATTTCTTTGATTACGCGTTTTTGGGCATTGGTCAATTCAAATGGCAAATGATTGGAATAAAAATCGGTGAAATTAGCACCTACTTTATCAAATAAATGCCCTTTAATTTTATGTTTGCGGATGAGATTTTTGGTAATTAATTGCAACTGAATGAAAAACAATTCTTCAAATTTCAATCGGAATTGGGCTTTCGCTAAAAGGTCTTGACTTTTAGGGAAATGAATGTTAAACATGGCCTCATTTTTTGAAATGAGTTGCAACTGCTCCAACAGATAATTGGGCAAGGTTTCAATAAACTGCCCTTTCACTTCCAGAAACAATTGCTGCATGGCCTTGTTGATTACCTTATTGGTAATGCCGCGCTGGGTTAATTTCTCGGTGCTTGGATACACCGGTTGCATGGCACTTCGCAAACTGGCTTTGTGTTCTTCCAGTAATTCCATTTCGGGATGCGCCATAGAAAATTGGCCGCCATAATTGGAGGTTTTCCCAAAAATCACATATACTTCATTCAGTTTTAAACTTTCACGAATCCATTTGATGCCTTGAAACCAAGTGAGTTCCATTTGGCCGGTATCATCGGTATAGGTGGCTACCAATCGTTTTTGGTTTTTACCAAACTCTACTGTTTTAACATGAATGATTTTACCAACTACTTGAACTTCGGCAGTGGTATTTTGAAGTTCATTTATTTTATAATACCGCGTGCGATCTATATAGCGATTGGGAAACAAATTCATCAAATCGCCATACTTATGGATATTGAGTTCCTTGCGCAGCAATTCTCCGCGCGAAGGCCCAATTCCTTTTAAGTATTCTATAGGAGTTAGAAGCAGCTGATTAGACATTGGTAATAACTAAGAAATTATCTAAAAGCGAAGATAAGTTTTATTACAGTAATTTCATAAAATACGAGTTACTTTATGTGGGTGCTTTCCTTTTATAACTACAACTTTATTTTAACCAATGTGATACCAAAGCAACAACAAAAAAATAGCCCTGTGATGAATTGTAATACAGAAATAGTTATATATTTGAATTACAAACGCTATACAGTTAGTTGCGTATATATGCAAGTTATGGGCAAATTAACAGAAATACTACATAAATATGAAACAACTCTTTATTTTTACACTTTTGATATTTGGAATTAACCAAATTAACGCTCAAGAAATTAAAACAATTGAAGCCGATGGAAATCTTGAATCACCAAATCCTTTAGCTTGTGTTGCTTTGTCTGCAGTTAGGAATGAGAATAATCCTGCGGATATTTTAAACGGAATGAAGAAATGTATTGAACTAAAGGAATACGAAAAAGCCGCAAAACTTTTTGCCATTGCAGGAGTTTATGGAAAATATGATACATACAGAGTAAAGGACAAAACTGCGCAACAAGGATTTTTAGTGTTACAACTAAATATATTTGAAAGTATGAGTGAAGCTGAAAAAAATTCTTTAATGGAATCTTTAAAAAAAGAACTTAAAGAAGGTTCTAATAGTTTAAATGAAATTTGCCAAGCAATACAAAAAGTTGGAGCTCCAAAGTATTACCCAAAATATATGATTCAACATGGCATACAAGCATTTTTAGAAAAAAGTGATAATGGACTTGTTGAGAAATTTGATAGTGAAGCATCTTGGAATAAAGCTTTAAAAGAATATTTGCATTGCGGAGAATAATAATCTGCCCATAACAGCGGCTACGAGCAATTGCTGGTTTATCTTAGATTGAAACTATTTTTTTCATAACTTCGTTCGCGGTAATGGAAAGTAAACTTTCCATAAGTCGCAACTGCGCGTGAGCCGCGGAACGTTAGCAGCAACCATTTTACAACAAAGCTTAAATGAAAAAACACATTCTTATTTCACTAATAATAATTTCATTTTTTTCTTGTAAAAATGAATCTATTAAGCAAAAAAATGGATTTAAAGAAGATAAACAAATTGAACTCGTTAAAGAAGAAAAAATTTACGAGGTGATTAATTTTGTCTTAGATTCAATAATTAAACACAGTGAAGAAAATACAAATTATGTTACAGGAGAAACTATGTTTTTTATGGATCAAGACTCCACAGATTATTTTGGAATTAGTAAAATGGATTCTATTTTTTCAGAAAAAGATGTCAAATTCATTCTTCAACAAAGAAAAATCAGAATGGATTTTAATTTAAAAAATGATTTACTAAAGAATAAAATTGTCATTCCGAAAGATACATTGGTGAAATTTAGCGAAAAACAAAAAGGAGCGTCAGAATTTTGGGATAAATTCTGGAAAAAATATGGCAATAAAGGTTTTTATTCAATAAGTAAACCTTTATTTTCATTAGACAATAAAACAGTAATTATAACTTTTGGAATTAATTGTGGTTCACTTTGCGGAGAATGGAAAACCGTCATATACAAAAAAACAAAACACAAATGGAAATTAATAAAAGTGCTACAAATAACCGTTAGCTAAGGAAATTATGGCTGCTGCTACCAGCGGTGCTTGTTGCACAACTCCAACAAATATAGCAAAAAACACTTGCAAAAAAGCACAGCGGATAGCAGCAATGGCAATCCACTAAATTGTAACAATAAATAAATAAATAAATAAAAAATCCCAAGCTCTCACTTGGGATTTTGTTGTTATTTACTCAAATACATTTTGCGTCGGGAGTACAATTCATAGAATTGGTCGTCTTTTAGATCCTCAATAAACAAGATGCTTTCGCCGGTAGATTTCATTTCGGGTCCTAAGGCTTTATTCACATTTTGGAACTTACTAAAAGAGAATACCGGTTGCTTAATAGCATACCCATTTAACTGCGGGTTGAATGTAAAATCGGTTACTTTCTTTTCACCCAACATTACTTTGGTAGCATAATTCACATACGGTTCACCATAAGCTTTTGCAATAAATGGAACCGTTCTTGAAGCTCTTGGATTGGCTTCAATAATATAAACGATATCATTTTTTATAGCAAACTGAATGTTTATTAAACCAACGGTTCGCAAGGCCAATGCAATTTTCTTGGTGTGGTCTTTAATTTGTTGCATTACAAATTCACCCAAATTAAACGGTGGCAAAGTCGCATTAGAATCACCTGAGTGGATTCCGCACGGTTCAATGTGCTCCATAATTCCGATGATGTACACATTTTCACCGTCGCAAATTGCATCTGCTTCGGCTTCTATAGCACCATCTAAATAATGATCGAGCAATAATTTATTTCCTGGAATGCTCTTTAATAAATCAATTACATGCTCTTCTAATTCTTGCTTGTTGATTACAATTTTCATTCCTTGTCCACCCAATACATACGAAGGACGAACTAATAATGGAAAGTCTAAACTATCTGCCAATTTTGAAGCTTCGTCGGCACTTTCTGCAATTCCGAATTTTGGGAATGGAATATCCAATTCGGTTAACAATTCAGAAAAACGACCTCTGTCTTCGGCTAAATCTAGGGCATCGAATGAAGTTCCTAGAATTTTGATTCCGTATTTAGATAATTTTTCAGCCAATTTCAAAGCCGTTTGACCTCCTAATTGAACAATCACCCCTTCTGGTTTTTCATGCTGAATGATGTCGTAAATGTGTTCCCAAAAAACTGGCTCGAAATACAATTTATCGGCCGTATCAAAATCGGTAGAAACCGTTTCTGGGTTGCAATTAATCATGATGGTTTCATAGCCACACTCTTTGGCAGCCAAAACTCCGTGTACACAAGAATAATCAAACTCAATTCCTTGCCCAATTCGGTTTGGTCCCGAACCTAAAACAACTACTTTCTTTTTATCGGTTACGATACTTTCATTGTGCACATATCGTTCTCCGTTAGGAGTTTGAATGTCGGCTTCGAAAGTAGAGTAATAATAAGGGGTTTGCGCTTTAAATTCGGCCGCACAGGTATCAACCAATTTATAAACACGGTTTATGTTTTGATCGTGGCGCAGTTTATAAACCTGACTTTCTAAACAACCCAACATGTGCGCTATTTGGCGATCGCCATACCCTTTTTGTTTGGCTTCTAGTAATAATTCTTTTGGTAGTGAATCTAATTTGTAAGTTGAGATTTCTCTTTCTAACAAATACAATTCTTCGTATTGTTTCAAGAACCACATGTCGATTTTAGTAATTTCATGAATTCTACTCAACGGAATTCCCATTTGAATGGCATCATAAATCACAAAAACACGATCCCAACTTGCGTAGGTTAGTTTCTCTATAATTTGTTCGTAGTTTTTATATCCTTTTCCGTCTGCTCCTAGTCCGTTGCGTTTTATTTCTAGCGATTGGGTTGCTTTGTGTAATGCTTCTTGAAACGAACGTCCAATTCCCATTACCTCTCCTACCGATTTCATTTGAAGGCCTAAAGTTCGGTCGGCTCCTTCAAATTTATCAAAGTTCCAACGTGGGATTTTCACGATCACATAATCTAAAGTTGGCTCAAATAAAGCCGAAGTAGATTTGGTTATTTGATTTTGCAGTTCATCTAAATGATACCCCAAAGCCAATTTGGATGCAATTTTAGCAATTGGATAACCAGTTGCTTTAGATGCTAAAGCAGAAGAACGCGACACACGAGGGTTAATTTCGATGGCAACAATATCTTCTTTTTCGTCTGGTGAAACGGCGAATTGCACGTTACAACCTCCAGCAAAGTTTCCGATAGAACGCATCATCAAAATCGCGTAATCACGCATTTTTTGGAAGGTCGTATCCGATAAGGTCATTGCTGGCGCTACCGTAATAGAATCTCCGGTGTGGATTCCCATTGGATCCATATTTTCGATAGAACAAATGATAACTACGTTATCGTTTTTATCGCGCAAAAGTTCCAATTCATATTCTTTCCAACCTAACAAAGCCTTATCAATTAATACTTCGTGAATTGGCGACATTTCTAATCCGTAGGTTAGTTTTTCGTCAAATTCTTCTTTAGAATGCACGAAAGCGGCTCCGGTTCCACCAAGGGTAAACGAGGGACGAATAACTAATGGAAAACCAAATTCTTGTGCTATTTCTTTTCCTTGCAAGAAGGAAGTGGCTGTTTTTGCAGGTGCTGCCGGCACTCCAATGCGCTCTAACAATTGCTTAAATTGTTCGCGGTCTTCGGTAATGTTGATGGCGTTTACATCGACTCCAATTAATTTTACTCCAAAGTCTTTCCAAATTCCTTTTTCATCGGCTTCTAAGCAAAGATTTAAGGCTGTTTGACCTCCCATAGTTGGAAGAACAGCATCAATTTGCGGGTGCTCTTTTAATATTTGGATAATCGATTTGGTTGTAAGTGGCAACAAATACACATGATCGGCCATGGATGGATCGGTCATGATGGTTGCTGGATTGGAATTGATTAAGATTACTTCTATTCCTTCTTCACGGATGGAACGAGCTGACTGAGAACCAGCGTAATCAAATTCGCATGCTTGCCCGATTACGATTGGACCTGAACCTATAATTAATACGGATTTTATAGCGTTGTCTTTTGGCATTGTAGTTTATTTGTAATTGTTGTGTTGTTATTTTTTCTTAGCCCCGATAGCAGTGAAAATACTTTTTATATTTTTCTTTAAAATTAAAAAGATTGCAGCGGATAGCGGGAAATAGCTTCAAAAACTTATTAAATTTTATAAACAAGTTTAAAAAAAAGCCGCTACTAATAAAAGTAACGGCTTAATATTGATTAGAATCTAATCATTATTTTTTGTGTCTTGGTTCGCTAGAAACAGTCAATTTATGTCTTCCTTTAGCTCTACGACGAGCAAGGACTTTTCTTCCATTTGCAGAAGCCATTCTGTCCATAAATCCGTGTTTATTTCTTCTTTTTCTTTTCGATGGTTGAAACGTTCTTTTGCTCATTGCTTTTTATCTTTAATCGTATATTAATCTATTTGATAGGCTCTTTTAAAACCGAGTGCAAATATACAAAGGTTTTTATTACTTGCAAGTAGTTTTTTAAAAATATTTTAAAAACCTTTTATTACCTTTGTAACCTAAATTAAATAAATTATGTTTCACAAAAATATCAAATTGGTTCTTGCGGTACTTCTATTAGCAACTTCGGTATGGCAATTCACAGAAAGCAACACAGGAAACGGGATTTTTCTTATCTTATTAACGATCGTTCCTATTTTTCTATATTATAAAAACGAATACATTTTAATGGCTTTTTTACAATTGCGTAAGCAAAATTTTGAAGGAGCTAATAAATGGTTGATGAAAATTAAGAACCCAGAAACGGCTTTAGTAAGAAAACAACAAGGATATTACAACTACCTTCAAGGGTTGATGTTGTCTCAAACTAACTTAATTCAAGCTGAAAAACACTTTAAAAAAGCAATTGAATTGGGATTAAGTATGGATATGGATTTGGCTGTTGCCAAATTAAACCTGGCTGGTGTGGCACTTTCTAGAAGAAGAAAACTAGAAGCGACCAACTTAATCAATGAGGTTAAAAAATTAGACAAGCAAGGAATGCTGAAAGATCAAATCAAGTTGATGAAAGATCAAATGAAGAAAATATAAATGAGTTGGGAGACGGAAGACAGAAGATGGAAGTTGGAAGTTGGAAGACGGAAGTTGGAAGATGGAAGATGGAAGATGGAAGATGGAAGATGGAAGACGGAAGTTGGAAGTTGGAAGATGCAAGAAATAAAAAAAGGGCTTTAAAGCCCTTTTTTTAATATCCCGAAGTTGGGATTTCAATCACATATTTCTTTTTGGTTGGGTTGGATAGTTTTTTATCACGCAACCACGGATTGTGGATTTTAAGTATCTTATAATTAATTCCTTGTTTCTTAGCAAACACTGCCAAATCGGTTATGGAGCTATCTACTTCAATGGTTTTAGTTGGAATGTTATCGTACATTTCGTTTTTATCTACTTCAAAACCATACAATTCAGGGTGTTTCATGATTTCTTTTAAGGCCAAAATTCGGAATACATATCTTGAAGTTTCATCGGTTAAAAGCAAATCATAATAATCGGTAACTTGTTGTTCAACTATTTTGGTATTAACGCCATTCATTCCTCCATTATAAGATGCTGCAGCTAAGGTCCAGTTACCGAATTTTTGTTTGGCTGCAACCAAATATTTACAAGCTGCTTCGGTTGCTTTTTGCAAATGATAGCGCTCATCAACGCCTTCATTCACTTCCATTCCTTTTTCTTTAGCGGTATCGGGCATGAATTGCCAAACGCCTTTTGCTCCCGACGGAGAAACGGCATTGGTCAGCGCACTTTCAATAACTGCCAAATATTTAAAATCATCGGGCACGCCATATTGTTTTAAAATGGGTTCTATGATTGGAAAAGCTCTGTTGGCGCGCTTCATTATTAATATCGTTGACGAATGTAAGTTGGCATTAACCAACAATTCTCTATCTAGACGCTCTCGCACATCGGCAATTTGAAGGGGTGCTTTTTCTCCAGCAAAATCGATTGCTGTTGGAAAATACTGTGCCGTTCCTTCGTGCAACAATTTCTTTTTAGCATCGTTGGAAAGTGCAAAAACAAACAAAGCACTTGAAAACACAAGCAATAATAAAGCTCCGAAAATCGATTTCTTATTCATTAAATAATTATTAAGTAGGAAACAAAATTACAAAAACCGAACCACAAATTAGATTTCTGGTTTTAAAATAATATCTGGTAAATATTGGTTAAACCATCTAAAACGGTTTAATATCATAATGTGTGTTCCGCCTTTTATTGGTATAAAAGAATTGATATTCTTGACCGGAAAAACCTCATCCAAATCGCCATGAATATGAATCACTCTAGGATCCGGAACACTTCTATCCCAACAAACCACTTGCTCGATAGCCCAATCTAAATAGTCTTTATTTCGCAAGTGCAGGAATTTTTCATATAATTTCAACTTTTGATTGATCACATTTCCAAAAGAGTATTTGATTAATTTCTCCACATTGTTCAATAAACTTGTAGGAAGCAGCTTATAGGCTTTAGTCGTTTTGGCAAATTTTATTCTTCGTGGCATTTCGTCTCGTGTCTTCACGCTTGAGATAATAATTAATTTTTTAAGGTTTAAAAAAGTTGCCATTTCTTGCACTAAAATTCCACCAAAAGAAACACCAACCAATACAGCATTTTCATGAACCACTTTTTCAGCCATTCGCTGAGCATAAGAAACAAGCGTTTCATCCTTTTTAGGTTGCACCCAATCCAACAGAATAACCTCGAAAGACTCAGTTGGCAATACAATTCGCTCAAAAATTGAAGAACTTGCTGCCAAGCCAGGCATAAAATAAACTGGGATTTTTGTCATATTTTAACTTATTTCAGTGGTTTTATCCATTAATTATTCCGAAATTTGCCTAAAATTAATCAATTAAAATAGAACTGAATTTGAACTCAGAAATAATTTCAGAAAAAATGGATATTAAAGACAATACCTTCGCTCGTCAATTTGAGATTATGGTGGATGGAAAATTGGTTTCCCTAGAATATTCTTTTCAAGAAAAGAAAATTTTTCTGACGCGCATCAATCTTCCTGAGGGATTTTCTGATGAAGAATTAATTACCAATTTCTTGAAAAACATTATGGATATTGCTTACGAACGCAAACTAAAAGTGGTTCCTATTTTGCCGAAAATTGCGCTTTTCTTCAGAAAAAACCCAACTTACAAAGACTTATTACCTCCGGGTATCAAAATATAATTCGTTTAAAAATCCCAAATCTGAATTCCGAATGCCATTTGTATCCTTATAAATGGTGTTTGGAATTTTTTATTTAGTATTTTCTATATTTACAAAATGAATTTGGACGAACTCAATACTACCATACTGTCTTTTTTTGAAAAGATTGAAAAATATTATGGTTGCAAAACCGAAATCACCGAAGGATTATTTAGTGAAAATCAAGATTTAGATCCCGAATTTACTACATGGAATTTATCAAAATTTGATTTAATTCGTTCGGCTTATCGCAAAAAAGGCGGCCGTTTTATGCTAGAAGGCAACTCTATGTATTATGAAATTTCGGGCGAAAGAATTGTAGAATTCAATCAGCCTGGACGGCATAAGTATGAATTTGTTGAACAATACAGCGAGACTGTTTTTAGAATTACTAAAATTAAGTTTGATTCAAAATACTAATTGATTTGTTTTTTGTGGAGACAAAGAAAAGATATTTCCTACAAAAAATATTTTGCCATTTATAATATTAAAAAATAATTTAGACATTATTTTTCAATACATTTAGGATAACTAAATTGTAATTGAAGCGTAATTTTCCAATTTCAAACAACCTGTTTTCGAGACTAAATAAAAGTAAAAATCTCTATTTTACTATCACTTCTACATTATTAACACATAATATTAATTTAATTAAAATTAAATTAATTAGTAAGTTTTTCAAAACTACTAGAAGGCATGTTTAACAATTTTATTTCTTCACTACATAATTTTTCTTTATTTTTTTTATTAAACTAATTGCAAGCAATTAAATAAAAAAGTAAATTGAGTAATTAATTGATTATTAAATTATTATTAACTAAAACAAATTACTATGAAAAACAAATTACTTTTATTATTGGTGTACTTTATATCAATAAATTTTAATGGTCAAACCATTACAAACAACTACACACCTGACAGATTGTTGAGTACAATTTATCAAACAAGAACTATCGATTTAAATGTTGATGGTATTCCGGATTACATCATTCATTATACACTAGAAGGTACTTCGAAATACATTTATGTTGAAACCTTAGGAGAAAATGAAATCTTAGTTCACGATCCAGGAAGTGAACCTTATGTTCCTAGTGTAACTTCTTCAGTATTGGACTCAAATGGATTTATTAGCCCAGACTACCCAACCCTAAGTGAAGTAAATCAAAACCTTACAGACTCCTACTTAGCATATAATATTGAAAGCAATTGGTCTACTAGTTCTACAATAAACAAAAAAGCCTTGATTTTATTAATCGATGATATTGGCTATTTAAATGTCGGAAATGGCTATCATAGTCCAAATTGTTACGATTATTACTATTGTAGATTAAAAATGCCAGGAGAAGGTAATTTTGTTTATGGTTTTATCCAAGCCTTTAACTGTTTTGTATTTGATAATCCTCAAATAGATAACTTTTTATATGTGGGCGGCACAGGATATAATCCTACAATTAATGGAACAGCCATTATCAACCCTGCATGTGATGTTGTTGCCAATTTTGAACCAGGGGAACAAGTACAAGAACTAGGAGTTAAAGATTTTGCAGAAACTAATTCAATTTCAATAAAGGCTGTTAACAATCAAATTTATATTATTAACAACAACACCTACCCAATAAACGATTTAAACTACTCACTTTATTCAATTACAGGGGCATTAATCTCAAAATCTATTCATTCGATTAATGAATCAAGTCAGATATGTATTCCAGAAAATGATTTAGAAAAAGGAATTTATATTATTAGAATAACTTGTAATGGTTCTAGCTATTATCAAAAAATAATTCTGTAAAAATAAATTAAACGCACCAAGACAAAATTCTCTTCAAATTTTTCCTACTAATTTCTTGTTTTAGCACATTCTACAAAAACTCCATACGAACACTTCCATCTTCATCTATTTTTGTAAGATTTACTTGATGTAAAGTGTTTACCAATTCGGGATTCCAAGGGGTTTTTACTTTTACATAATTCTCTGTAAAACCATGAATATAACCTTCTTTGTTTTCCCCTTCAAATAAAACGGTTCTATTAGAGCCAATTTGAGTTTCATAAAAAGCACGACGTTTTTTAACGGATAATCCTCGTAGCATTTTACTTCTTTTGGAACGCACATTCATAGGAACCACGCCCTCCATTGCTGCAGCTTCGGTATTATCTCTTTCAGAATAAGTAAAAACATGCAAATACGAAATCTCTAAATCATTCAAAAAATGATAGGTTTCTAGAAAATCTTCATCGGTTTCACCAGGAAAACCTACAATAACATCCACGCCAATGCAGGCATGAGGCATTACTTCTCTTATCTTTGAAACACGCTCCGTATACACCTCTCTTTGATAACGGCGTTTCATTTTCTTAAGGATTTCATTGCTTCCGGATTGTAACGGAATATGAAAATGAGGCACAAAAGTGCGGCTTTTAGAAACAAAATCTATGGTTTCATTTTTAAGTAAATTAGGTTCGATAGAGGAAATTCGCAAGCGTTCAATTCCTTCTACCTCATCCAATGCTTTTACTAAATCTAGAAAAGTATGTTCGTGTTTTTTATTTCCGAATTCGCCTTTACCATAATCTCCAATATTCACTCCGGTAAGCACAATTTCTTTTATTCCTTGTTGGGAAATCTCCGAAGCATTTTTCAACACATTTTCTAAAGCATCACTTCTTGAAATTCCTCTTGCCAATGGAATCGTACAATAGGTACATTTGTAATCACAACCGTCTTGCACTTTTAAGAAAGCACGAGTTCGATCGCCAATTGAATAACTACCAACATAAAAATCGGCTTCTTCAATCTCACAAGAATGTACTTCTCCAATATCATTTTTGGCTAAGTCATTAATATAATCTGTGATTTTAAATTTTTCGGTAGCGCCAAGAACCAAATCCACTCCATCCACAGCAACCAACTCCTCGGGTTTTAATTGCGCGTAGCAACCCACCGCAGCGATAAAGGCTTTGTCATTAAGTTTTGTGGCTTTTTTTACAATTTGTTTAAATTGTTTATCTGCATTTTCGGTTACCGAGCAGGTATTTATTACATAAATATCGGCAACTTCTTCAAATTCAACGCGGTCAAATCCTTCGTTTTGAAAATTTCTCGCAATGGTAGAAGTTTCGGAGAAATTAAGCTTACACCCTAGGGTGTAGAATGCTACTTTTTTTTTGTTTTCCATAGATAAACTCAATTAATGAAATCGTTGTCAAAAAATTGAGAGGGCAAATATAATTTAATTTGAAGATTATTCAATTTGAAGATTTGAAAATATTCGTATATCAAATCAATTTTATTCTTTTCTGTACTTTTTTGTTTCTTCAAAAACTGCTTCTAATATTTTAGCATCTACTTCTGTAAATTCTACATTTCGGCGAGCCATAACAATTTTAGCTGTTTGAAAGGCCTTATTTGTTTGATACGTTGTAAATCCGGATGCACCTCCCCAAGAAAAACTTGGAACAAAATTTCGGGGAAACCCAGATCCAAAAATATTAGCACTTACCCCAACCACAGTACCAGTATTGAACATGGTGTTGATTCCGCATTTACTGTGATCCCCCATCATTAATCCACAAAACTGAAGTCCGGTTTGCGCAAAATTCTCGGTTTCGTAACTCCACAATTTAACCGGTTCGTAATTGTTTTTTAGGTTAGAATTGTTACTATCAGCACCAATGTTACACCATTCTCCTAAAACCGAATTTCCTAAAAATCCATCGTGCCCTTTATTGGAATATCCAAAAAGAACTGAATTATTTACTTCGCCTCCAATAACAGAATGCGGGCCAACAGTAGTTGCACCATAAACTTTTGTTGCTAGTTTCACTCTTCCTGATTCACATAAAGCAAAGGGTCCTCTAATTACAGAACCTTCCATTATTTCGGAATTGGCACCAATATAAATAGGGCCTGTAGCAGCATTTAAAGTAACGAATTCTAGTTTGGCACCTTCTTCAATAAAAATATTTTCAGGAGCAATAACATTCACCGATTTTGGAATGGGTTGTGATTTTCTATCTGCGGTAAGCAATTCAAAATCTTCGCGTAAAGCGGCATCATTTTTTGAAAAAATATCCCAAGTATGCTCCACAGTTAAACCAACTTCTTCGTGTTCGATGATTTCGTAGGAATCAAAATCAACTTCTTCTTGTGTTTCGGTTGTATAAAAAGCAATTACGGTTTCACCAGCAAAAATTGCTTGATTAACTTGAAGACTTTTTATTTTTTCAACTAATGAAGCAGTAGGTAAAAAAGAAGCATTAATCATTACATTATTTTCCATCTCTACCATAGGAAACTTTTCCGAAAGATATTCTTCGGTAACTGTCGTGGTGGTATAACCTAAATATTTTTCCCACTTTTCTCTAATAGTTAAAATACCTATTCTAATATCGGCAACGGGTCTGGTAAATGTAAAAGGCAAAAGTGCCTCCCTAACAGTTCCGTCAAAAAGTATGTAATTCATGATAGCAGATTAAAATTTCATGAGTTTAAATTCTTTAATTCGAATTAAACTCAGTTCAAAAGTACGAACTTTTAATAAATAAAAAAACCTCCCATAAAATGGAAGGTCTTAATAAAATTTGAACACTTAAAAAACTATTTTGCTTTTTTAGCGTATTTGCTGTTGAATTTATCAATACGTCCTGCAGTATCGATAAGTTTAGATTTACCTGTGTAAAATGGGTGAGATGTTCTTGAAATCTCCATTTTAAAAACTGGATATTCAACTCCTTCGTGTGTGATAGTTTCTTTAGTTTCTACTGTTGATTTAGTGATAAAAACATCTTCGTTTGACATGTCTTTAAAAGCAACTAATCTGTAATTTTCTGGGTGAACTCCTTTTTTCATTTTGTAAATCTTTATTGGTTATGAAGTAGTTTATTCTGAAGCTTTTATTAAAAAGGTATGAATTGACTACAACTTTTATTATTCTATTTTTAATATTTAAGAGTGCAAAAGTACAATTATTTTTTAATTAACCAACGATTGTAGCACTTTTTTTATTTGAAATATATAATAAACAATAATAATGGAATTAGTATATTTGTAGATTAATTTTAAAGTTTAAATATCATGAATGAAATAGTTAAAAAGAACGGAATTACTTTTGGTATTATTAGCGGTTTGATTTCGCTTTTAATTACAACCCTGATCTACACTTTTGATTTAAAATTGTTTACTTCATTTTGGACAGGATTCATTAGCATATTGATATATATTATTATTAGCATTATTCTTTTGTTAAAGACTAAAAAGGAGCTAAATAATGTATTTCCTTTTAAGCAAGCATTTACAACTTATTTTATTTCTGCAATTGTAGGAATTTGTATATCATTAATCTTTAACATTATTTTATTTAACTTTATTGATCCTGCTGCTAAAGAAACCATTAAAGATCTTTCTATAAAATATGCTGTTGAAATGATGAGAAAATTCAACACACCAGAAGATGCAATGAACAAAGCAATTGCAGATCTACAAGCAAACGATCAATTTTCGATAGGCCAATTAATCAAAGGCTCTACATTTAGTTTAGCATTTAGTGCTGTATATGGACTATTAATTGCTGCAATTTTCAAATCAAAAACAACCTACGAACAATAGTGAATTTATCCATAATAATCCCCTTATTAAACGAACAAGAATCGTTACCTGAATTGCATTCTTGGATTGTAAAAGTCATGCATGCCAACCAGTATTCTTATGAAGTAATTTTCATAGATGACGGCAGCACCGATGAATCTTGGCAAGTTGTTGAGAATCTTAATGCCAAGGATTCTAATGTTAAAGGAATTCGTTTTTTAAGGAACTACGGAAAATCGCAAGCGTTACATGCCGGCTTTAATAAAGCACAAGGTGATGTCGTTATCACTATGGATGCCGATTTACAAGACAGCCCCGATGAGATTCCGGAGCTTTACAATATGGTAATGCACGATAAATTTGACTTGGTTTCAGGTTGGAAAAAGAAGCGTTACGATCATGTAGTGACAAAAAACTTACCGTCTAAATTATTTAATTGGGCTGCTAGAAAAACTTCGGGAGTTTATTTAAATGATTTCAACTGCGGATTAAAAGCCTACAAAAACGTTGTGATTAAAAACATCGAAGTCTCAGGTGAAATGCACCGTTATATTCCTGTATTAGCAAAAAATGCTGGATTTAGTAATATTGGAGAAAAAGTGGTTATCCATCAAGCACGAAAATACGGAGAATCAAAATTTGGCATGAGCCGATTTATTAATGGTTTTTTAGATTTGATTACCATTTGGTTTTTAACCCGCTACGGAAAAAGACCAATGCACTTCTTTGGAGCTGCTGGAGTATTGATGTTTCTAATCGGATTACTTTCTACCGCTTCCATAATAATCATCAAATTAACCAAACTGTTTGTATTTCATGAGCCAACGATTTTAGTAGCTCAAAATCCGTTATTTTATATTGCTCTAACTTCCATGATTATTGGATCACAATTATTTCTTGCCGGATTCTTAGGTGAAATAATCCTAAGAACAAAAAACAACGAGGAACGATATAAAATTGCTACCGAAGTAAATTTATAAATCAATTCGTATAAAAATTCTATTAAAGCAAATCATAAATGCAATTAGATCAAAACATTACAGCTAAAGTAAACGAGTGGTTAACCCCAGTTTTTGACCAGGAAACTCAAACTGCTATTCGCGAAATGATGGCTTCTTCGCCAAAAGATTTAGAAGAAAGTTTTTACAAAAATTTAGAATTTGGTACTGGCGGAATGCGTGGAATAATGGGTGCCGGAACCAACAGAATTAATAAATATACCCTAGGAAAAAACACACAGGGAATATCCGATTACCTTAAAACAGCATTTCCTGGAGAAGAATTGAAAGTCGTAATTGCCTACGATTGCCGTCACAATAGCAATACTTTAGCTAAAACGGTTGCTGATGTTTTTTCGGCCAATGGAATTATGGTGTATTTGTTTTCCGACTTACGTCCTACCCCCGAGTTATCATTTGCTTTAAAATATTTAAAATGCCATGCAGGAATAGTATTGACGGCTTCGCATAATCCTCCAGAATATAACGGATATAAAGTATATTGGCAAGATGGTGGGCAATTAGTTCCACCTCAAGATGCAGAAATTATCCAAGTAATAGAAGCGCTTCCATACGATCAAATTAAATTTAATGCCATTGAAGATTTAATCGAATACATTGACATTGAAGTTGACGAAGCCTTTATTAAATCAACTATAGAAAATGCTAGTTTTAATACCCCAGCTTCTGCAAAAGATAATTTAAAAATTGTTTATACTTCACTTCACGGAACCTCAATTAAATCGATTCCCGATGTATTGACAAAAGCAGGATATACTAATGTACATATTGTTGCAGAACAAGAAGTACCAAATGGAGATTTTCCTACAGTAAAATCACCTAATCCCGAAGAACCTGAGGCCTTAAGTATGGCTTTAGCATTGGCAGAAAAAGTGAATGGTGATGTTGTGGTAGGTACTGATCCCGATTCAGATCGATTGGGTGTGGCAGTTAGAGACACCAATGGCAAAATGATTTTACTAAACGGAAATCAAACCATGGTTATCATGACGGCTTATTTATTAGAACAATGGAAACGAGCTGGAAAAATTACAGGGAAGCAATTCATTGGCTCAACTATAGTTTCTACCCCAATGATTATGGAGCTTGGCGCTGCGTATGGCGTTGAATGTAAAGTAGGATTAACCGGGTTTAAATGGATTGCAAAATTCATTAAAGACTTTCCTGAATTGCAATTTATTGGTGGTGGAGAAGAGAGTTTTGGGTTTATGATTGGTGACGCTGTTCGTGATAAAGATGCTGTTGCAGCCACTTTATTAGTATGCGAAATTGCAGCTCAAGCCAAAGCCGCTGGAAGTTCTTTATATCAAGAACTTTTAAACTTGTATGTAGATTACGGATTTTATAAAGAACATTTAATTTCGTTAACCAAAAAAGGAATTTCAGGTTTAGAAGAAATTAAACAAATGATGATCAACTTAAGAGAAAATCCAGTTTCTGAAATAAACGGACAACGTGTGGTTTGCATTGAAGATTATCAAAATTCGACTGCCAAAAACATGTTTACCGGAGAAATTGAAACAATTGCTATTCCTAAATCGGATGTGTTGATTTATTATTTAGAAGATGGATCAAAAATATGTGCGCGTCCTAGTGGAACCGAGCCAAAAATCAAATTCTATTTTAGTGTAAATGCACCTTTGGATAAAGTTGAAAATGCAACAACTGTTGAAAAAGAATTAGACGAAAAAATTAAAAATATTATTGCTGCAATGCAGTTAAACTAATGGACGAAAATCTTAAGAAAATATTTCCTTTTATAAAACCTTATAAATTTCATGTCGTTTGGAATGTAATTTATAATATTTTATATGCACTTTTTAGCACACTGTCTTTCATTGCATTAATTCCGATGATGCAAGTGTTATTTGATAATACTGAGAAGGTTACAGAAAAACCTATTTACACTTCTATTTGGAAATTAGGAAAGTTCGGAAAGGAATACCTTTATTATTACATCACTGAATTACAAAATAACAACGGACCGCAATATGCTTTACTGTTAGTTGTAAGTTTAGTGATTACTACCTTTTTATTCAAAAACCTTTTTAATTATTTAGCGTCCAATCATTTAATGCATTTAAAAAATGGAGTGTTAAAAGATTTACGAATTACGATGTATACAAAAATCATCGACCTACCGATTTCTTTTTATTCTGAAAAAAGAAAAGGAGACATCATGGCACGAATGTTGGGGGATGTTGGCGAAGTTCAAAATTCCTTTTTTGCTATACTAGAATTGATAGTTAAAGAACCCATGACCATAATTTTCACTATTGCCGCAATGTTTGCAATAAGCGTGAAACTTACCCTATTTGTATTTATTTTCATTCCGATTTCTGGCTACATCATCTCGTTAATTGGAAAGTCTTTGAAATCAAAATCACAAAACTTTCAATCGGAAGGGGGGTATTTAATATCGATTGTAGAAGAAAGTCTTTCTGGATTAAAAGTGGTTAAAAGTTATAATGCAGAAAGTAGTTTTAAGAAAAAATTCAATGATTCGGTTAACCGCTTATTAAAATTATCCAACAGCATTGGACGAAAAAACAATTTAGCTTCTCCATTTAGTGAATTTATGGGAATCATCGTAATTGCGGTTTTACTTTGGTTTGGAGGAAATATGGTTCTTGTTGACAAACTACCAAACGGCAAAGCAGTCCTTGAAGGAGCACAATTTTTAGCCTACATGGGATTGGCATACAATATTTTAACTCCGGCGAAAGCAATTTCAAAAGCCACTTATGCTGTAAAAAGTGGAATGGCTGCTGCACAACGTGTTTTTGAAGTTTTAGAGGTAGAAAATGCCATTACTGACAAACCAAATGCCTTAGTTAAAGAATCTTTTGATAAAGAAATTACAATTGAAAATATCAACTTCAAATATGAAGAGGAAAATGTATTAAAGAACTTTTCTTTACAAATCCCGAAAGGTAAAACCGTGGCTTTAGTAGGTCAATCGGGTAGCGGAAAAAGTACAATTGCAAATTTACTAACTCGTTTTTATGATGTGCAAGAAGGATCTATAAAAATTGATAACACCAATATTAAAGACATGACGATGAATTCGTTGCGTCATTTATTAGGTTTAGTAACTCAAGATTCCATTCTTTTTAATGATACTATTAAAAGTAATATTCTTATTGGTAAACTAGATGCAACTGATGAGGAAATTATTGAAGCCTTGAAAGTTGCCAATGCATATGAATTTGTGAAAGATTTACCAAACGGAATTTACACCAACATAGGCGATGCTGGAAACAAACTATCGGGTGGACAAAAACAACGATTGAATATTGCACGTGCCGTATTAAAAAATCCACCGATTATGATTTTGGACGAAGCTACTTCGGCACTGGATACCGAAAGCGAAAAATTCGTTCAATTGGCATTAGAAAACATGATGCAAAACAGAACTTCCATTGTAATTGCACACCGTCTTTCTACAATTCAAAAAGCGGATAAAATTGTGGTAATGCATCGCGGTGAAATTGTAGAACAAGGAACCCACGATGAGCTTTTAGCACTAAACGGGACTTACTCTAAATTGGTGCTGATGCAAAGCTTTGAATAACTATATCAATTACAATCTCGCAGTCAATTTAATATTAAATACACGTGTGGTCATGTAATTTGGAATTCCGTATTGATTTTTAGAATACGCGTCTCTAACCCAAGTATTGGTAATTGCATTTTGGTTATTGAACATATTATAAATTTCAAAACCTAATGACAAATCATTAAATTTCTTCAACCAATGGCCTTCGGGACGTTCGTTATTTTTCTCAGTAAAAAGATACGAAAATCCAACATCCACACGACGGTAGTCCCGCAAACGACTTTGGTATTCATAGGCATCAGCATACGAAGGGGATCCACCAGGTAACCCTGTATTGTATGTTAAATTCAAATACAATTTTACATTCGGAATATTTGGCATGTAATCTTGGAATAAGATTCCGAATTTCAATCGTTGGTCAGTTGGTCTTGCTATATACCCTTTTCCATCTTGATTTTCTTCCGTTTTCATATAACCAAAACTAAACCAAGATTCAGTTCCAGGAACAAAGGCACCATTCAATCTGCAATCAAATCCGTAGGCATACGCCACTGCATCATTATTAGCACGGTAACGAATTCTTACGTTTTCTAATGAATAGGTATTTACATCGCTCATCGTTTTATAATAAGCTTCACTAACCAATTTAAAAGGTCGATTCCACATTTTAAAATTATAGTCATTACTCAAAACGAAATGGATGGATTTTTGTGCTTTTACATTTGGATTTACCGCACCATATTGATCTCGTAATTCTCTATAAAATGGCGGTTGGTAATAAAACCCCGTCGAAAATCTAAAAATCATGTCTTTGTCCCAATCTGGTTTTAATGAAACCTGAGCTCTCGGACTTACCACCGTTTGATTTTTGGCATCGCCAGCCACATCGCCCGAAACCATCCAATTTTGCGCTCTAACTCCAGCATTTAACCAAAGTTGATGGCCTCCAATGTTGGTTTTTGCACTCCATTGGGCGTAACCCGAAAATCGATTGATATTTACAAAATTTAATGCACGTACATTTTGATAAGGCATTAACGGACCTGTGTAAGCAGGCGCATAAGGATCTTCACGTGGCGGAACACTTGGAGGATTTACATTAAAACCAGAATCGTTTAACGCTTCCCATTCTACAATACGATCACGAATACTTTCGTGCGTATATTTTAACCCCCACTCCAATTGGTTTTTGTTTTTCAAATTGTGGTTTCCTTTTATTTCTCCATTAAAAATAAGGGCATCCAAGTCGTTTCGTGCATGATTTAATTGGGTTCCAATTGCACGATTGTACGTTACATTTCCAAAAGTTTCCGATCCAATATTAGTGTCAACTTCTCCAAGAAAATAGGCCGCGTCAATATCAAAATGCTCTTGCTCTTGGGTGTGATAAGCCGAGGTAATGAACTTATAGGTGCTTTTTTCAGAAGCAATATAATTGGCTTTAAATGCACCAAATACGGTTTGGTATTGGTCTTTCTCTTGCCCTTCATAAAAAATTTGAAGCGCTATAGGATTACTCAATGTTCCAAAATTAGTTTGGCGAGTTAACGGTTGGTAATTATATTTATTTTGAGAGATATTTCCTAAAAAGCTAAACTGAACTTTTTTATTCAAATTGAAATTAACATTCATCTGAATGTCTGCAAAAGTAGGTCTATAATTGGTTTGCGTTTCTTGGCTGTTTACCAAAAGTGAATTATCGCGGTAGCGAATACCTGAAATGGCACTCCATTTTTTATTTTTAGAAACTCCTTCAACAGAAACATTTCCACCAAGCATACTAGCTTCCATTGAAGCCCCAAATTTGATTGGTTTTCTATAGGTTATATCCAATACCGAGGACATTTTATCGCCATATTTTGACTGAAAACCTCCTGCAGAAAAATCAATATTCTGAATTAAATCGGTGTTAGTAAAACTCAATCCTTCTTGTTGTCCAGAACGAACTAAAAACGGACGATATATTTCAATTTCATTTACATAAACCAAATTCTCATCATAGTTTCCACCACGAACTGAATATTGCGAGCTTAATTCGGTGTTGGACGTTACCCCTTGAAGCGTTTTAATAATACCCTCTACTCCACCAGACAAACTCGGAACCTTGCGAACCACATCGGTGTCGATACTCACAATACCCTGTACCCTTTTCCGTTTACTCGTAATTACTACATCCTCCAATTGTTCATTTTTAGAACTCATTATCGGATTGTAATCTAAAACTTCTTTGGGTTTTAATTCGAAAGTAGCGGTGATACTTTTTAGTGAAATATGAGTATAAACCAAAACCACTTTTTGATTGGATGGAATTTCAATTACATAAAAACCATTTGAATTTGTAACCGATGATTTACTTTTATAACTCACATTTACACCTTCAACTGGATTTTTATTTTCATCTAAAACAATCCCAGTAACTTTTGCATTTTGTGCAAAAACTATGGTGCTGATTAGAAAAAAAAGTAGCGATAAAACTCTATTTCTTGTTTTCAAATGAATCGTATTATTTTTGACTTCTATTAAATTGCGTTTCAAAGATAGTGGAATTTCCTACATTATCTGTCACTATAACTTTCAATTTATTGGCACCTTCTAAAAGCAGATTATCCTTGAAGATGTGCGTAATTTTATTCAGTTTAGACTCATATTCAAATAAAATCCATTGATCATTAAGATAACCATTGTAAGTTTTAACTCCCGAAAAATCATCGGTTATAGTGAGGCTGATACTTTTTTGATCGCTAATCCATTTGCTCTCTATATTTTTATCAATTTTAATTTTTGGAGCAAGGGTATCTTTCATTAAGGCAAACTGACCTAATGTTTTTGATTTACAAGTAAACGTGTTTCCGTTTAATTTTGTGGGATTGAATACCCATTTCTTTCCATTATAAGAAGCCAAAAACATTTGTTTCTTATCGTCATCAGAGTACTTATCATCGGTTGCGGTAATAGTAAAATTTGTGTGAGCAGGAACAACATCATCATGTAGGTATAAAATGTTATTTTTTACTTCAAAATTCAAATAAAAATCATCGTAGAATGTTCCAGAAGGGAAATAAACCGAATAGTTTTCTTTTTCAAAATTGGCATCCACTTTTGCTTTGACTAAATACTTCGTTGGTTTTAATGGATTTTGCACTTTTGCCACTTGATTGGAATATTGAATCGGTATCGTAATAACTGTTTTATTCTGAAAAAAATCAGACACTTCAATTCTTTGATTGCTAGTGAAATTGGGAGTGACATCGTAAATTCCGTTAGCTACATTTTGATAAATATTAGTCCAATTATAGGCATATTTCATAAATAATTTTTGAACACGTTGGTGTGATTTTTTATACCTTGAATAATCAATAAAAGCATTCACATATCGGGCATCATCAAAAAGCATTTCATCCAATTCATAACCAAATATTGGTGTTCCGTTTGAAATTAATTGGGTTTTATAAACTCCGTTGGCATTGTAGGAAACATCATCCCAATCTACCGCATTGATTCCAAATCCGATCCTGCCCGAAGCCATAACTTTATCGGAAATATAGGTACCGTCTTTTTGCAAAGACAAACTCAAAATCACGGGAATTTTAGATTCGTTCACTACCGAATTCTCATCTATTGGATACACATAAACTCCTGAAACTATTGGTTTTTTTGTGTCTTTCAAATCCAATCCAAAAAATAAGGGATTGATTATTTTTTCCGTTTTACTATCTCTGAATTCAAAGTGCAAATGCGGTCCTTCAGAACCTCCTGTATTTCCCGAAATGGCTATAATTTGATTTTTTGTAATCGGCAATTCATTTGGTTTTAAATAAGCTTCTATTTCATAACTTTTTGCAGCATATTGCAATGCTTCAATTTTATCTTGAATGACGCCAACGGCTTTTTGAAGATGTCCATAAACCGAAGTGTATCCATTGGGATGCGTTATATAAATTGCTTTTCCATAACCATTAGATGCAATTTTAATTCGAGACACATAACCTTCTGCAGAAGCATGAACATTTAATCCTTCTTTTTGATTTGTTTTAAAATCAAAACCGGCATGAAAGTGATTGGGACGTAATTCTCCAAAATTTCCAGAAAGCTGCATGGGAATTTCCAAAGGTTGAACAAAATAATCTTGTGGATACGAATTTTGTGCAAAAGAAAAAAAGGTGACGAATAGAAAACTTAATATAAATTTCATGAACAATTAAAGGTATTTGGCTAATTTACAAAATAAGAAAGATACAAAAAAATTACCAAAATGTTTTTTTTCAAGTTCTTATTATCCAAAATGTTATCGGATAAATAAAAAATAAATATTTTTTTTAGCAAAAAATATTGCTTTAATAGATTAGGAATTATAAATTTGTAAGATTAAGTAATGAATAGTGTTATAGATGAGTGAAATCACCGAAATTATAGATACTCTTGAAAATAAAATTCAAAAATTGTTTTTGAAAATCAACAGTTTAGAAGAAAAAAAGCAAGAGTTAGAAAAAAAACTTAACATTTCAGTGGGGTCAAATCAAAATCAGAATTTAGTTATTGAGCAACTAAAAAAAGATATTGAAACATTAAAAATAACCAATTCACTACTTGGCAGTGAAGATTATAAAAGAGATACGAAGCTTAAAATAAATTCATTAATTAGAGAAATAGATTACTGTATTTCACAGATAGCAGATTAAGACTATGAATGAAAAGCTTAAAATTAAATTATCAATTGCAGACAGAGTTTACCCGTTAACGGTAAATCCCTCTCAAGAAGAAGCGATGCGTAGTGCTTCCAAAAAAATTGATAACATGATTAAGCAATTTGAAGAGAATTATGCTGTTCGTGATAAACAAGATGTTTTGGCCATGTGTGCCTTGCAATTTGCTTCTCAATTGGAACAAAAAAATGTGGATAATGCTATAGATGGAACTGAATCTATAGATCGATTGACAAAAATTAATGAGTTATTAGATCAATATCTAAAATAATATTTCAAAAATACGTTCTTACAAATAGACTAAAAATACTGCCTACATTAGTTCATTTTTGGTAAACTCAACACTAACAAATTAAAATGAGTGAATCATCGTTACTATAGTATGCCCGCTTTATGTGGGAAACTTGAACAACGAGTTAACTCAAAACTTGTCTTATCGAGTTTATTCAAGCAATTAATGTAGGTTTTTTTTTATATAATTTTTTAAATCAAAACATGGATATAGTATCTATAATTATCGGAATGGTAGGTGGATTAGCCGGCGGTTTTACAATCACTAAAGTATTGGAAAAAAGCACCGCATCCAACTTACTAAAAAGTGCCAAAAAGGACGCAGCATCAATATTAAAAGATGCCAACCTAGAGGGTGAAAATATCAAAAAAGACAAATTACTTCAGGCAAAAGAGAAGTTTTTAGAATTAAAATCGGAGCATGAAAAGGAAATTTTATCTAAGGATAAAAAAATGGCCGAAGTTGAAAAAAGAATTCGAGATAAAGAATCTCAAGTTTCTAGTGAATTAGCTAAAGCTAAGAAAGTAAACGACGATTACGAAGCGAAAACAGCAGAGTATGAATCGAAACTTGAAGTGCTAAATAAAAAATACCAAGAGGTTGAAAAAATGCACAAAAGCCAGGTGGAGCAACTTGAAGTAATTTCAGGTTTATCGGCAGAGGATGCAAAAGAACAATTGGTAGAAAGCTTAAAAGCGGAGGCCAAAACTAAGGCCATGGCACACATTCAAGATACTATTGAAGAAGCCAAACTTACCGCCCAACAAGAAGCTAAAAAAGTAATCATCAACACCATTCAGCGTGTTGGAACAGAAGAGGCAGTTGAAAATTGCGTTTCTGTTTTCAATATTGAATCGGATGATGTGAAAGGTAGAATTATTGGACGTGAAGGTAGAAATATCCGTGCCCTTGAAGCGGCTACTGGAGTTGAAATTATTGTAGATGACACCCCAGAAGCTATTATCCTTTCTTGCTTTGATCCAGTAAGAAGAGAGATTGCAAGACTTTCTTTACATAAATTAGTTACTGACGGTCGTATTCACCCGGCACGAATTGAAGAAGTAGTTGCTAAAACTACCAAACAAATCGAAGAAGAAATTGTTGAAGTAGGAAAACGTACCGTAATTGATTTAGGTATTCATGGATTACATCCTGAGCTTATCAAAACGGTAGGTAGAATGAAATACCGTTCTTCTTATGGACAAAACTTATTGCAACACTCTCGCGAAGTTTCTAAGCTTTGCGGAATCATGGCAGCTGAACTTGGACTGAATGTAAAACTAGCAAAACGTGCTGGTTTACTTCACGATATTGGCAAAGTACCAGATGCAGAAAGCGACTTACCTCATGCATTATTAGGTATGCAATGGGCTGAGAAATATGGTGAAAAAGAAGAAGTTTGCAACGCTATTGGAGCCCACCACGATGAGATTGAAATGAAATACTTAATTTCTCCAATCATTCAAGTTTGTGATGCTATATCAGGCGCAAGACCGGGTGCAAGAAGACAAGTATTGGATTCTTACATACAAAGATTAAAAGATCTTGAAGAAATTGCTTTCGGATTTAACGGTGTTAAGAATGCTTATGCTATTCAAGCTGGGCGTGAATTGCGTGTTATTGTAGAAAGTGAAAAAGTTTCTGATGATATGGCTTCTAGCCTATCATTTGAAATTTCTCAAAAAATACAAACAGAAATGACCTATCCAGGTCAGGTGAAAATTACCGTAATTAGAGAAACTAGAGCGGTAAATATTGCAAAATAATAGTTGCCTTTTATTAAATAAAAAAAGCTTGTCGTTTGACAAGCTTTTTTTATTTTCTAGGATGAAAGGTATTTACAATTTGCGTAAGGTGCTTTCTATCTAAATGCACATAAATTTCGGTGGTGGTTATTGATTCATGCCCTAATAATAACTGGATAGATCGCAAATCTGCGCCATTCTCAAGTAAATGCGTAGCAAAGGAATGACGAAGCGTATGCGGACTTATTACTTTATTTAGATTTATGGCAACAGCTAGCTCTTTAATAATTGTAAAAATCATTGCTCGCGTTAATTGTTTGCCACGGCGATTGAGAAACAAAGTATCTTCATGTCCTTTTTGAATTTGGAGATGACTCCGAATTAAATTTCGATAAAGCAATATGTATTTCTGAGTTACTTCACTAATGGGTACAAAACGTTGCTTATCTCCTTTTCCGGTGATTTTAATAAAACCTTCGTAAAAAAATAAATCGGATATTTTTAAAGAAACCAATTCGGAAACCCGCAACCCACAACCATACAAAGTTTCTATAATGGCTCTGTTGCGCTCTCCTTCGGGTTTCGATAAATCGATGGCAGCAATTAAATTATCAATATCTTGCAAGGAAAGCGTATCTGGTAATTTTCTGCCCAATCGCGGTGCCTCTATAAGCTCCATTGGACTATCAGTTCGATAATCTTCAAATATCAAATACGAAAAGAAGCTTTTTAGCCCTGAAATGATTCGGGCTTGAGATCGTGCATTTACTTCTTTAGAAATTGCATAAATAAACTGTTGAATGGTTTCTTCTGTAATTTTAATTGGAGATACAGCTAAAGCATTTTGCTCTAAATACAAACACAGCTTTTCAATATCTAAAGTATAGTTAGCTATAGTGTTTTTAGACAGTCCTCTTTCTATTTTAAGGAAAGACTGGTAACTTTTTAAATAAGTGCTCCAATTCATACCTACAAAGTAACGAGAAAAGACCCAATAAAAAAAACCACTCCGTTTCTGGAGTGGTTTTTGGTATATAACTAACTAAAATTAGAATTTGTAAGCAACTCCAAAAGTTGGTTTAGAGAAGAAATTGTTAAACTCATTCAAGTTAACATTCATTGAAGATGATTTATTATCTCCAGTTTTAGATGAATCATAAGAAATTACATTTCCTAAACCAAAGTTGATAGCAACTTTAGAAGTAAGGAAATAATTCATTCCTAATCCAGCACCAAAACCTAAAGTAGAAGTTTTATCACCAACACCTCCGTTATCATTTGAACCAAAGTTCAAACCAAAGTTAGTGTACGTTTTAAATCTCTCACCTAAGTTTAAGAAATAATATCTTGCACCAACTGCAATGTTAGAAGTAGCTGTTGTAGTAGTACCTACTTTTGAACTACCAATTGCAAGACCTAATTCTAAAGCGAAATTATCGTCGATAAAATAAGCTACATCTGGTCCAATCATTGAAGATGAAGTTTTAGTACTAACACCACCAACTTCATCAGTAGATGAACTCATTTTGATGTTACCACCTAAAACGATGTCTCCTTTAGCGTAACCAAATCCTGATTCTTTTTTGTCTTGCGCATTAGCAAACGATAAAGCGAATACTGCTGCAACTGTTAAAATAATTTTTTTCATAATTAATTTTTGTTTAAAGTTAATAGGCCAAATTTATATACATATTCAATTAATTTTTCACTACATCAAAATCACTTATTAACAAGAAATGAACTATTAAATAACATTTAAAGTATTGATTTTAATGTATTTGATAAATTCAATGTTAATAACTTATGAATAAGAGTTAATAACTGTATGCTAAAAAAAACACCTCAAATCAATAATCAATAAATAATTAGGTTTTTTTTTAGACAATTCCCCTATTTCAAATACCAAAATTATCATATTCATAATTCAAAATAATTAATCATATAACTTTATAGTCCATTTCAACCGTTTATCCCTAAAATTAATTATTTTTACCAAAACCTTATTCTATGAAAGTTACAATAATAAATGGCCCTAACTTAAACCTATTGGGTAAAAGAGAACCTTCTATATATGGTGTTGAATCTTTTGAAGATTATTTCATTTACTTAAAAGAAAAATTTCCAAGTATCGAACTAGACTATTTTCAAAGCAATGTAGAGGGTGAGCTTATTAACAAAATTCAAGAAGTAGGTTTTACATATAGCGGAATTATTTTAAATGCAGCGGCCTACACCCACACTTCAATAGGAATTGGCGATGCAGTAAAAGCCATTACCACACCCGTAATTGAAGTTCACATTTCAAATACAATGGCCAGAGAAGAATTTAGACACCAATCATTTATTTCTCCAAATGCTTCTGGAGTAATTCTTGGATTTGGATTAAAAAGCTATGAGTTAGCACTACAATCATTTTTACTATAATTTATGAAAAAAGCTATCCTTATATTAGTTCTAATTTTCTCAGCTAGTTCTTTTGCTCAAGTAAAAGGAACTGTAACCGACTCTAAAGGAAAACCCATCGCATTTGCTAATGTTTATGTAAAAGACACCTATATAAGTACCACTTCGAACGAGCAAGGTAAATACGAATTGAATGTTAAAATTCCAGGGACTTATATTATACTCTTTAAATATTTGGGATATAAAACTGAAAAAAAAGTAATTGAGTTTGATAAAATGGCAATTTCAGTAGATGCCACTTTACAAGTAGAGGAGATTCAATTACAGGATGTCGCAATAAGTAATAAAGTAAATCCTGCTATTGCAATCATTAAAAATGCTATTGCCAGTAAAAAAGAAAATACCAAAAAAACAGACAAATACAATGCTGACTTTTACTCGAGAGGAATTTTTAGAGTAAAAAACTTGCCCAAAACAATTCTTGGTCAAAAATTAGATTTCTTTGATGAAATGATTGACTCTACCAGAAGTGGTATTTTATATTTATCGGAAACAGTTTCTAAAATCACATTCCAAAAACCCGATAAAATGAAGGAAACTATTATTGCCTCCAAAGTTAGTGGAAACGATAATGGTTACAGTTTTAATAATGCCGCTATGGTAAATTATGACTTTTATGAGAACTATTTAGATTTTAATGTAAAAGTTGTTTCCCCAATTGCAGACAACGCTTTTAATTATTACAAATATAAATTTGACGGTTCGTTCGTTGATGAAAACAACAAAATTATAGATAAAATCAAAGTAACAGCCAAACGAGAAACCGAACCAGCAATGAATGGTTACATTTATATTGTAGATGATACTTGGGCTATCTATGCCGCAGAATTATCGATAAAAGGAAGTCAGATGCAAAACCCTGCAATGAATACATTAACTTTAAAACAGAACTACAGCTATAATAGTAAAAATAAAATTTGGGCTAAAAACACCCAAACAGTTGATTTTGATTTTGGAATGTTGGGCATCAACATCAACGGAAGATTTACCTATGTATATTCTAATTTTGATTTCCCTGAAAAATTAGAAAAGAAAACCTTTACCAATGAGGTCTTAAAATTTGAAGCAAATGCCAATAAAAAAGAAGATCCTTTTTGGAACACTATTCGTCCCGTTCCTTTAACACTTGAAGAAAGTACCGATTACTTGAAAAAGGATGTACTGCAAACAAAGAAAAAGTCAAAAACCTATTTAGATTCTATAGATAGCAAACGAAATAAATTCAGAGTTTTTGATGTAATATCGGGTTACAATTATTCGAATTCCTTTAAAAAATGGTCTATTAATTACGATGGACCGTTGATGAAAACCTCCTTCAACACGGTGCAAGGTTGGAAAACACAAGCAGGTGTATCCTATACCAAACGAAATGAAGAAAAAAGAACTTTCACCAGAATTGGTTCTAATTTTGACTACGGTTTTTCAGAAAATAAATTACGTGCTACTGGAAGTTATTTTCGTAAATTCAATAATATAAACAATGCAATACTATATGTAAATGGAGGAAGCAGCGTAAATCAATTCAACGGAAATAATCCTATTTCAAGTATGTTAAATACCTTCAGCAGTTTGGTGTTTAAAAACAATTTCATGAAATTGTATGAAAAGAATTTTGTTGCAGCCAACTTTGGAAGGGAGATTGTAAACGGATTAAACATGAATTTCAATTTGGATTACTCCGAAAGAAAACCTTTATGTAATACAACTGATCAGAGTTTTACAAAATCAGAGAATGTTTATTCTTCTAACAATCCTTTGCTTCCGAATGATTTTGAAACTCCTGCTTTTGAAAAACACAATTTAATTAAGTCTAATGTTGTAGCCGTAATTAAATTTGGGCAACACTATTGGACAAGACCTGACGGGAAATTTAATATTGGAAATGACTCCTATCCTACTGTTTCTTTGGGTTATGAAAAAACATTTTCTGCAACCGACAAAAAATACGAATACACTTTGCTATCTGCAAGAGTTCAGCAGGATTTCACCCTTGGTAACAAAGGCGACATGAAAATCAATTTAAGAGGAGGTAAATTCTTTAATGCCGATAACATATCTTTTGTAGATTACAAACACTTTAACGGTAATCAAACCCATGTTAGTGGTGGTGAAAGTTATACCAATCAATTCAACAACTTGCCCTATTATTCAGCAAGTACCAACAATAGTTATTTTGAAACCCATATCGAACACAACGACCAAGGTTTCATTATGAATAAAATTCCGTTACTGAACAAACTGCAATCGCAATTGGTTTTAGGCTTTCATAATTTAGCTATTCCAGATAGAAAGCCCTACCAAGAATTTTCGGTTGGATTAGATAATTTAGGGGTTGGAAAAGCAAGATTATTCCGATTGGATTATGTGCGTTCTTACCAAAATGGTTACCAAGGAGATGCCATTATATTTGGATTAAAAATATTGAATGCTTTAGAATAATTATTTAAATACATCATATCCAAATCGGATAAGGGTAGCGACAACAATAATTAAAAAGAAGATTCGAATAAATCCGTTTCCTTTCTTAATTGCCAATTTTGCGCCCATCCAACCGCCAATAGCGTTGCAAAATGCCATTGGTATTGCAATTGCCCAAATGATTTTTCCTTTTAAAACAAATAAGCAAATCGATCCAAAGTTGGTTGCTAGATTCACCATTTTGGCATTTGCGGAAGCATGCAAAAAATCGAAACCTAAAATAGCTACAAAACCAAGCACCAATAAACTTCCCGTTCCCGGACCTATAAATCCGTCGTAAAAACCAATGCACAAACTCATTACAACCGCAAGAAGTAATTGCTTGTTTGGGGTTAAATTTTTCTCTTGGCTGGCGCCAAAATTCTTTTTGGCAAACGTATAAATCGCAATTAAAGTCAGTATCACTAATAGTAGCGGTTTCATAAAATCATTGCTTACCAAAGTCAATAAATTGGAACCTAAAAATGCAGCGCAAAAAGACAGCACTGCCATTATGGAAAGTAATTTCCAATTCATTTGTACTTTTTTCAAATACTGTTTGGCCGCAAATGAAGTTCCGCTAAATGCTGGAATTTTTAAGGTACCAATTATAGAAGCAACAGATAAATTGGGCAACAAAACCAGGGCAACAGGTGTTTGAATCAATCCGCCTCCACCTACTATTGCATCAACAAATCCTGCGCAAAAAGAAGCCAAACAAAGCAATAAAATAATATAGGTCTCCATAATTCTATAAAATAAAAAAGAGGTACTAGTTGCACCTCTTTTTCAATATTTAGTTCAAATTATACTCTAACAATATTCGCACCTAAAGCTCTTAAACGCTCATCGATTCGTTCGTAACCTCTATCAATTTGTTCGATATTTTGAATCGTTGAAGTTCCTTTTGCAGAAAGTGCTGCAATTAATAAGGAAATTCCCGCTCTAATATCTGGCGAACTCATAATGGTTGCTTTCAATTGTGATTTAAAATTATGCCCCATAACCACAGCGCGGTGTGGATCACATAACATAATTTTCGCACCCATATCAATCAACTTGTCCACAAAGAACAAACGGCTTTCAAACATTTTTTGATGAATCAATACATCGCCATTAGCTTGAGTAGCTACCACCAAAACAATACTCAATAAATCGGGAGTAAATCCTGGCCATGGTGCATCAGCAATGGTCAATATTGATCCGTCAATATCGGTTTTAACTTCGTATCCATTTTCATGAGAAGGGATGTAAATATCATCTCCTTTTCTTTCTAAGGTAATTCCAAGTTTTCTAAATACATTTGGAATGACACCCAAATTATCCCAACTCACATTTTTAATAGTAATCTCACTTCTTGTCATCGCCGCAAGACCAATCCAAGAACCAATTTCAATCATATCAGGAAGTATTCTGTGCTCACAACCACCAAGGCTTTCTACTCCTTCAATAGTCAATAAGTTCGATCCTACTCCACCAATTTTAGCCCCCATGGAGTTCAGCATTTTGCATAATTGTTGCAAATACGGCTCACAAGCAGCATTATAAATTGTAGTTACTCCTTCAGCTAAAACGGCTGCCATAACAATATTAGCAGTTCCCGTTACAGAAGCTTCGTCAAGCAACATATAAGTCCCTTTTAATCTAGTAGCTGTTTCTACTCCATAAAAATGGTCTTCTTTTTCATATCTAAATTTGGCACCCAAATTAATAAATCCTTCAAAGTGCGTATCCAATCTTCTTCTTCCAATTTTATCTCCACCTGGTTTCGGAATGTATCCTTTTCCAAAACGAGATAATAACGGACCAACAATCATAATAGAACCTCTAAGCGATCCACCTTCTTTTTTAAAGGCTTCGGTTTCAAGGTAACCCACATTTACTTCATCGGCTTGAAAAGTGATTGATCCAGGACCATTTTTTTGAATTTTTACACCTAGGTTTCCTAATAGCGTAATCAATTTATTTACATCAATAATATCCGGAATATTATTAATTGTAACTTTTTCTGGTGTTAACAACACCGCACATAAAATTTGTAACGCTTCGTTTTTAGCACCTTGTGGGGTAACATCCCCTTTTAATCTAATGCCTCCTTCAATTTTAAAAGTTCCCATATAGTCGATTTAGGTTCTTAGGTTCTAAGTATAAAGACTCTAAAATAACTTAGACCCTTAGCAGCTTAGCGCCTTTATTTATTTTGGATTATTATTGTTCTTTATAAATGGTTTTTTACCCAATGGTTTTTTAAAACCTGGTTTCATATTCTTTTGCATTGGCATTCCGGCTTTATTCGAAACTTTTTTATTGGTTCGAATTAAATCGGTTGTGGTAGACAATTCTTCTTCACTTCCTAATAGATTAATTGTACCTTCAGAAAGCTCAAATAAATGTTCAAAAATCACCACATCGGTAACCGTATCTTTATTCCAACTTAAGTATGATTTTTTCATGTGATTGGCAATTACTTTCACCAAGGCACTTTTCATTTCACCTTCTTCCCATTTATCGGCAACTTCTATCATGTATTTGATATTGTTTCCATAAAAACGGTATTTCGGATTTTTCTGTGGATAAGCCAATCGCTCCGGTTTTAAATTAATTACCTCACGAGTAGGAATAGGATAAGGAGAATCTACATCCATCATAAAATCAGACATGATAAACAACTGATCCCATAACTTGTGCTGAAAATCGGGCACATCACGCAAATGCGGATTCAAACTCCCCATTACTTGAATAATGTATTTAGCCGCCTTGTTGCGTTCATCTCTGTCTGCAATAACTTTGGCTTGATCGATCAATTTTTGCAAATGACGACCATATTCCGGAATAATTAAATGCGGTCTTTCGGCATTGTATTCCAAATTACCAACCACCTCATTCGCATTCTCTTTTATGTATTTTGGCACCATATTAAAATGAAATTATTCCTTCTATTGTAGCAACTTCTAAATATTTTTCAACTACATGCTCTGGCGAGTTCATTCTCACATTTACCGAAACACTAGTATATTTTCCGGCTTTTGATTGGTGCGTATTGATAACCGCACCCATGTTATTAAATGCATTTTCTACCGCTACAATTTTTGTTGCATCGGTAGGAACGATAAATTTATACAAGTATTCCGAAGGCCAAGCAGAAGTACTACTCAACTCTTCTTTCAGGCGAATATAAAATTCTTCGGTCTTTTTATCCATTCTGTAATTAAAATAAACGCAAATATACATTTTTGAAATTAGATAAAGTTATCCAAAATAAGATTTTTAAACCTTAAGGCGCTAATCACTTCTTCTTAGTGAAATTTCCTACCAATTTCTCATTAATTAATTAAATCTCCTACAAAAAAGAAGGTTTTAGAGATAATAAACTAGATAAATAAAATTCATAGAGGCTTAACCCATAAATTTATATTCAATAAAAAAAATAATCAAATCAAAATAAATTTCAAATTATGAAGAAACCAACTAAAATTATTTTGAAGCTTCTCAATCTTATTGTATTATTGATACTATTTGGTTGTGAAAAAGACCTGTATGAAGAACCTATTCATCAATCAAAAATTAAAGTTGAAAAAGTGTCTTTAAAAGACAGTAAATCATCTTTTAAAATTCATCCTAATCTTTTAAAAGCTGTTTCAAAAGTTCATTCTAAAAACAATAGTGAAATTGGAAAAATTGTTTATGACAGTATAAATAACATTTATTTTGATGATGAATTAGGATTTAAAATCACCAATGAGGATTATGAATCATACACTTTTAAAATTATAAAAGAAGGAGGTAAACTAGAAAATATTTTGTTCACAAAAAATGAATATAATGAATTTGATGTTTTCAAAGTAAACTATGATTTTACCGAAGAAGAATTAAAATTATTAAATTCTCAAGATGTAAAGCCTAAAGAAATTATTAATCTTACAAGCTCGGATACTGCTAATAAAATTATTGTAATTACTTTTTTAGTATCACTTTGTAATCACGATCCATTTGATTGTGGTGGTTTTTATTGTGGTTTTGAGGAAGTTACTTTCTCAATGTGGATTGATGATAGTATTGGAATAGGAAGCAATGGTGGCGGTGGCGGCTCTGGAGGAAGTGGCTCAGGAGGAAGTGGCTCAGGAGGTGGAGGAGGCGGTGGCGGCTCTGGAGGTGGCGGTAGCGCGAATAACCCTAATTCAAACACCAACTCAATTGAATTGTCAATATTGACTATGCCTGTTCATGGAATTCAACCCTCCCAAACACCATGTGAAACATTAAGAGATGTCATTCAGAATGCAAAAGTTGACCTAGCTATTCAAGCCTTGGCGCCAAAAACATTGTTAAAAAGTGAATCAGCATACGAAATAACAAGAAAATATAACAATCAATTACAACAATATGATTTTGATACAAATTTAAAAGAAGGAAGTAATTTTAACACAACAGTTCAAGTAGGGGGGTATATTAAAGGTCAAGTACACAATCATCCTAGTAATGGACAAAGTATACCTTCTATTGGAGATGTACATTGGTCTATGGATTGTCAACAGGAAATTTCGCCAACAACTGCTATTGGGTACAATATGGTGGTTTGCCCAAATCCTGTAAGCCCATTGGATATTGATACAACTCTATTGTATTCTTTAACGGTTGATAATTTAACAACGTTAACCAGTAGTATTGATGCTGTATTTAATAGATCTGATTTAATTGGCAAAGATTTATCTGAAAAATATGACAAACTAAATGCTGAATATGCCGATAAATTTGCAGCTTTTCAAAACAGTTCTGAAGGAATGGAAAAGAAATTTTTGGAGTTGTACGCTAACTTTGGCCTTTCTTTATATAAATTTGACAAAGACACCATCAAATGGAGTAAATTAGTTTTACAAAATAATACAGTAACCGAACAACCTTGTGAAGAATAATTATGAAAGCAATATATAAAATATTAGTAATTCTTGTACTACAATCAACTTGTATACAAGCTCAAACCATTGTTGATTTAAGCAATAGAAATGGAGAACATAACAGCAATACCTATTATAAAGACACCACCAACAGGTTAAATCCATTTGATGGAACATGGGTGTATGATGATGGAGTAACATATATAAAATTGATACTGACTAAAAAAATTCAAGCACCAGTTGGTGATTATTTTGAAGACATTCTTATTGGAGAATTTCAATACAAAATAGATGGAAATGAAGTTATTAATACTTTGAATAATTTAAATACTAACATTATAGATCCATATAATCATAAAATTCATGGCAATTATTTTTGGAATAATCACACGCCTTTCGATGATTTTACGACGGATAATTTTAGATTGAAGACATCGATTATTGAAAATGGATGTATAAGTCATGTAGATATACGTACATTAATTCATAATGGGCAGCAGGCGATACAAATATTTAAACGCAAACCATTAGACTTATATCAAAATTGCCAACCAGTTATTCCTGGAGGGTTTTATTATTTGATTAAACAATAATTCATACTATAAGACTCAAATTTTGAGACTTTTTTGGTTGGTTTTGTAAAAAAGCTATATGAATACTATATGTAAAATATTAATAATTCTTGTACTACAATCAACTTGTGTGGGCCAAAAAATAGTTGATGTAAGCGAATATACAAATCAGTTAAATCTGACTCCTAATTTGTATTACAAAGATTTAAACAATATTTTTTCAAATTATATTGGCACATGGGAAAACGTTAATGGAAATAAAACTTTTAGAGTAACACTTTGGAAAGAAATAAAAATAAAATACCCAAGAGGTATAAATGTTTATATGGATGAAATACATGGAAAATTTATGATGATTGAAAACACAGGTCAACCAAACGAAACTATACTGTATCGTTCGGATAAAGAGTTTTTAAATACTGGTTCATATTGGCCTGATATTATTCAATTTATAGCCCTTGATGAAAATATATTTGGGGGAGTTATTATGGATAATTGTATGGCTATAGAAGGAGATTCTAGGTTAAGAAGCTTTAGTTTTAAAATGAATTACACTACAGTTCCTCTAACTGCTCATTGGAAAGTAAAAAACCTTCCAGAAACTCTCATAAGTGAGCCTCCTATTTTAATTCCAACAAATTTAGTTTTAATAAAAGTGAATTAATTGAAAGTAGGTTGATTTGATATTAATCTACTTTTTTTATTTTGAAAAAATTAAGTAATATTAATTCTTAAAAATTATCCTCTATTTTATTCGAAGCGAAAATTTGGCGCATTTTAGTAAACCAAATTTCTGCCCTTTGCGCTATATGGTAGCTTGCTGCGGTCAGGGCTATTTGAGTAAACATTGGATGACAATAAATTAATTTGAAGTAAAAAATAAATATATTTGATGACTCATATAGTAATTAACCATAAATGAAAAACACCGCACTAATAACAGGAGCTTCAAATGGCATCGGACTTGAATTGGCTAAAATTCATGCCTCAAAAGGTCATGATTTAGTATTGATAGCAAGAAATAAATCCAAATTAGAAGAAATTAAAAAAGAATTAGAAGAACACTATAAAGTTAAAGTTTACCTAATCATCAAAGACCTTTCTCAAATAAATGCGGCTCAAGAGATTTATAACGAAACCACCAAACAAAACATACAAATTGACTTCTTGATAAACAATGCCGGGTTTGGTGACTATGGCATGTTTACAGAAACAGATTGGAATAAAGAACTTCAAATGATTAATTTGAATATGACCTCGCTAACCCATTTTACAAAATTATACTTACAAGACATGGTACTTCGTGGTCGAGGCAAAATAATGAATGTAGCATCAACAGCAGCATTTCAATCCGGACCAACATTTGCCGTATACAGCGCCACCAAAGCCTATGTATTGAGTTTTAGTGAAGCGATAAACAATGAGGTTAGAGATAAAGGAATTACAATAACGGCACTTTGTCCTGGTGCCACAAAAACAGGTTTTCAAGATGCTGCAGCAATGAATGACAGCAAAATTTTTAAAGCAAAAAATTTGCCTTCTGCCAAAGAAGTGGCCGAATTTGGCTATGCTTCCTTGATGAAAGGAAAAACTGTTGCCATACACGGATTTATGAATTCTATTCTGGCTTTTTCCTCAAGGTTGATACCAAGAGCATTAGTAGTAATAGTTACAAGAAAAGTATTAGACAAAGCGTAATTCAAATAACTTACGTATCTAAATTTCTAATTACCTTAAAAAAAAAGCTACAACTAAAAGTTGTAGCTTTTTATATTTCTTTACTTGTCTATTAATTTAGTTTTTCACACAACGCACAGACAAAGCGCTACTTTTAATAACACCACTTCGCACCAATTGGTCGCTTGAACTATTGATGTTTCTTACCCAAACTAAATCGGCAGCAGTGCTTCCTGTAGTAGTTGCGCTCCACCAATAAGTAACTTTTGTCTTCCCTTTAAATAAATCTGAAAGTGGTGGTGTTACCGGAGGTGTTGTTGGAGCAGGCAAATGATAATTTAAATACCCAGCTCCTCCAGGCAATCCACTAAACCCAGACTCATTAGTTGCCGAATTTGTGGTAACATCCCAAGTAGAAGTCGTTGTATTGTCTTTTAGTTTTTTTCCTGCAACATTGGCACCACCTAAATAATCATTCAAACTGGTCCAATCGGCATCGGTTGCAATATGCCATCCTGTTGGCGCTAATCCTCTACTGTCATTAATAGCATACCAATTGTATAATTTACCATAAACAGGACCATTAGCCGAATCATTTTCATAATAACACCAAGCGCCAGTGGTTAAAGCATTCCATTGAGTAACATCAGTAACTTGAGGAATCAAATCGCCATTTTTATATTTACTTACTTCTAAGTTTTTACGCATCCATTCTTTTCCGTTAATCACTACTGAACCATACGATTGGTTTTCAACATCAATAAGACCGCCCCCTGTAGAACCCACCATATTTAAAGTTGTAAAAGACATTTGCGCTCCATAAACAGTTCCAGAAGCATCTTTTGCATAAGCTCTAACATAATAAGTTGTGTTTGCCATTAATGGCGAAAGCGTACTTGTAAAGACCGTTGATCCGGTATTAAAAACTCCTTGCGCATGAAAACCAGATGCAATAGGATTTGGAGCAGTACTCCAACAAATTCCATAATCTGAAGTTGCATAACCACCAATAGTTAGTACCCCTATACATTTAGCACTTGTGAAATTAACATCCAGAATACTGTAGGTTTGAACGTCTAATAACCCATCCGAACTTGAAGATCCTGAAACACCATCTTTAGTACTACAACTAAATAAGAATAAGGAAAATAAAGTAACTACTAATAATTTTTTCATAACTTAGATATGATTTGTATTTTGTGAATAGATTCCAAAATTAAAAAAATTTAATTAATTTCCAACATTATATCTAAAACAAATCAATAAATTTGCCGCTTATTTCTATAAATTTTGGATAAAGAAATCGTAGTTATTATTGGAGGTCCGGGCACAGGAAAAACAACTATCATTGACAGCTTATTAGCTAAAGGATTTTGTTGTTACCCTGAGATTTCTCGTGAAGTAACTTTAGAAGCCAAAAAACAAGGAATTGAACAATTGTTTTTAGAAAATCCGTTGCTTTTTAGCGAACTACTTTTAGAAGGTAGAAAGAAACAATTTTACAATGCCCAAAATGAACCACACGACATTGTTTTTCTAGACAGAGGAATTCCCGATGTGTTGGCCTACATGCATTACATTGGCGACAGCTATCCTTCTTTTTTTGATCTGGCTTGCCGCGAACATATTTACACTAAAATATTCTTACTTCCGCCTTGGGAAGAAATATATGAAAGTGATAACGAGCGTTATGAGAACTTTGAACAAGCCACCCTCATTTACAATCACCTTACCGAAACCTACCAAAAATATGGTTATCATTTGATTGAAGTTCCAAAAGGAACTGTGGAAGAACGAATCTCTTTCATTTTAAATCAAATATAATTTATTGTTTTATTACTTTTACGAAATAGTAAATTCGTAATTATTCCATGTCCAAACCGATAGAAATCCTAAAAAAATATTGGAACCATGATGCGTTTAGAACGCCTCAGGAAGCCATTATTAATTCGGTTTTAGAAGGAAAAGATACTTTCGGATTAATGCCTACAGGCGGCGGAAAATCAATTACTTTTCAGGTTCCTGCTATGCTAATGGAGGGCATTTGCTTGGTTATTTCGCCATTGGTTGCTTTAATGAAAGACCAAGTTGAAAACCTGCAAAGCAAAGGAATTAAAGCCATTGCTTTAACAGGCGGAATTCACTCCGAAGAACTCATCGACTTGCTTGACAATTGCCAATATGGTAATTACAAATTTTTATATCTATCGCCGGAGCGACTTCAAAGTGATTGGGTGCTAGAGCGTATTAAAAATCTTCCTATTAATCTAATTGCTATTGATGAAGCGCATTGTGTTTCGCAATGGGGACATGATTTTAGACCTGCCTATTTGAAAATTGCAAAGCTCAAAGCGTTTTTTCCTAAAGTTCCGTTTTTAGCATTAACAGCCACAGCAACAAGTAAGGTGCAAGAAGATATTTTGGCCCAATTACAAATGCAACAAGCGCAAGTATTTACCAAATCATTTGCCAGAGAAAACTTAGCCTACATGGTTTTTAATGTGGAAGACAAACTAAATTTATTGGAACAAATTCTTAAAAAAAATCCGCAGCCTGCCATATTGTATGTAAACAATAGAAAAGCCTGTTCAGAAACAGCACTTCAATTAAACTCTTTAGGATATTCTTCAACATATTACCACGGCGGTTTATCTGCTAAGGAAAAAGAAAAAAACAGACTGCTTTGGATGGATGAAAAAGCCCAGGTGATTATTGCAACCAATGCATTCGGAATGGGAATTGACAAAGCCAATGTGAAAACCGTAGTGCATTTACACATTCCTTCCAACCTTGAAAACTATTACCAAGAAGCTGGAAGAGCGGGCCGAAATGGCGAAAAAGCTTTTGCTGTTTTGCTTGCCAATCCATCCGATGTGATTCATGCCGAATCGCAGTTTTTGAGTATCCTTTGCGATAAAGCCTTTTTAAAGTTGGTTTACATCAAACTCAACACTTATTTTCAAATAGCCTACGGTGAAGGATTGGATGAAAAATTCAACTTCAACATCAACCATTTTTGCACTAAATATTCGTTTTCGGTTTTGAAGGTTTACAATGCCTTACAATTTCTAGATCGCCAAGGAATTCTTTCGCTATCGCAGGAATTTTCCGAAAAAATTACGCTACAATTTTGCATTCCTTCCAAAGAAGTAATGCGGTACATTAGTTTAAATCCGCAAGATGAAGAGGTTATTCTGACCATCTTAAGAACCAATCCGGGAGTTTATGAATCGCAATCGGTAATTAATATTTCGCTTATTGCAAAAAAATCCAATTCGGATGAAAATCAAGTATTGGCCATTTTGCATAAATTAAATGAAAAAGGAATCATCGAATTGCATGCAAAAAACAATGACGCTTCGATTACTTTTAATGAAGTCCGTGAAGATGAAAGAACAATAAACCGAGTTGCTAAATATTTGGAAGCCCAAAATAAATTAAAGACCGACCAACTAAAATCGGTGCTCCATTATATTAATGAAGACACACAATGTAAAAGCAAATTGTTGTTAAACTATTTTGGAGAAAAAGTTAATGACGATTGCGGCATTTGTTCTTATTGTATTTCTAAAAACAAAAAGAAAGTCGACATTAAAACAATAACTCTAGACATTCTTGAATTACTAAAATTGCAAGAATTAAACTCTAGAGATATTCAAAAAATAACAAAATATCCAAAAGACGATGTTATCTTTGCACTTCAAACATTAATGGAAAACAACTCCATTACCATTCAACCAAACAACTTATATTCTATTAAGAAATAAAAAATGAGATTGCTTCGTGCCTCGCAATGCCAAACACTATGGAAAAATTAAGAATCGTTTTTATGGGTACGCCCGAATTTGCTGTAGGAATTTTAGACACGATCATAAAAAATAATTATGAAGTGGTTGGCGTAATTACTGCTGCAGACAAACCAGCAGGACGCGGACAAAAAATAAAATATTCGGCGGTAAAGGAATATGCACTAGAACATCAACTGCATTTATTACAACCTACCAATTTAAAAGACGAAGATTTTTTATCAGAATTAAACAGTTTAAATGCCAACCTGCAAGTAGTTGTTGCCTTTAGAATGTTACCCGAAGTGGTTTGGAAAATGCCAAAATTAGGAACTTTTAACCTTCACGCTTCCCTCCTTCCCAATTATCGTGGTGCTGCACCTATTAACTGGGCAATAATTAATGGAGAAACCAAAACCGGAGTAACCACTTTCTTTATCGATGACAAAATTGACACCGGTGCCATGATACTTAGTAAAGAAACGCCGATTTCTATTTCTGAAAATGCTGGAGTTCTTCACGATCGGTTAATGGAACTTGGATGTGAGGCCGTAACCGAAACGCTGAGCCTTATAGAAAATGGATTAGCACAAACTACCATTCAGGAAGATTCAAGCGAAATTAAAACCGCCTACAAACTTAATAAAGACAATTGCAAAATAGATTTTACAAAATCCGGAATTGAAATCTACAATCTTATAAGAGGACTTTCTCCCTATCCAAGTGCATGGTGTACTTTTTTGGATGGAGACAATCAGTGGAGTGTTAAACTATACGAAGCCAAATTAGTAGTAGAAAGCCACACTAATGCTATTGGAAGCATCCTAACAACAAAAAAAGAAATGAAGATTGCAGTTCAAAATGGTTACTTAGAAATTGCAAGTTTGCAGTTTCCAGGAAAAAAGAGAATGACAACCGCCGAATTATTGAATGGATTGACCCTTTCTGGCGAAGCAAAAGCAGTGTAAACCATTGTAAATATTGGTTTAATTGAATAAAAATCAAGAAAAAAGGCCGCTTTTATCAACAAAACCGGCTACTTATCAACAAAATCAGCTAAAATAGCCTCAAGCCCTTGCGCAGTCTATATTTTCTACTAAATTTGTTTTGATTAAAAAAATGTTTAACCAACAATTAATAACTATTATTATGAACAAATCAGAATTAATCGATGCTATTGCTGCTGATGCAGGAATTACAAAAGCTGCTGCTAAATTAGCTTTAGAGTCATTTTTAGGAAACGTAGGATCTACTTTGAAAAAAGGTGGTAGAGTTTCTTTAGTAGGTTTCGGATCTTGGTCAGTTACTAAAAGAGCTGCAAGAGATGGTAGAAATCCACAAACAGGAAAAACTATTAAAATTGCTGCTAAAAATGTAGTGAAATTTAAAGCTGGTGCTGAATTAGATGGTTCAGTAAACTAGTAAGTTTCCTCTTCAATATAAAATCACGCTTTTAGCGTGATTTTTTTTTGCCTATACTTGGAATCTTTAATTGGTTTTTTGTACTTTTAATTTATATAAATAAATAATGATCTCAGAAAAACTTCAAAAAGGACAACTATTAATTGCCGAACCTTCCATTTTGGGAGACCTTTTCTTTAATAGATCTGTAATTTTACTTGCTGAGTACAGCAACGAAGGCTCGCTGGGATTCATTATGAATAAACCGTTGGAATACACTATTAATGATTTAGTTCCAGATATAGAAGCTTCTTTCAAAATCTATAATGGTGGACCAGTTGAGCAAGACAATCTGTATTTTATTCACACCATACCGGACTTAATTTTTGACAGCGTTGAAATATCCAATGGAATTTATTGGGGCGGCGATTTTGAACTAACCAAAAGCTTGATCAACGAAGGAAAAATAAATAAAGAAGATATTCGGTTTTTCCTTGGCTACACTGGCTGGGGTTCCAGCCAATTAGAAGAAGAAATAGAAGGTAATTCTTGGGCAATAGCGGTCAACAAACATAAAAAAGGTTTGCTTAGTACCTCATCAAAAAAAATCTGGAAAGAAAAAATAACCGAATTAGGTGGCGATTACCTTATTTGGTCTAACGCACCAGAAAACCCTAATTTAAATTAGTTCGTTTAATTGCTGCAGTAACCGAGCTGCTAGTTTTGTAGTATACCCTTTTTTACGGTATTGCGTAATGGGCTGAATTCCAATAATAATATTTGTAATAAAAAGTTCATCAGCTTTTTGCAAATCAAAGGGTGAAATTGGCTCTTGCACTACTTCAATTCCTTCCATTTTATTAGCAAGTTCTAGTATTTTTTTTCTGATAATTCCGTTTAGGCAGCCTTCATCAATTGGCGGGGTGATCAACTTATTTCCCATCAACATAAATAAATTTCCATTCAAAGCTTCCACCACATTTTTTTCATTATTCAGCAAGAGGCAATTTTGCAAATCATTTTCTTGTGCATAAATACTCCCCGTGATCGAAATCATCTTGTTGGTTGTTTTTATGGTTGAAAGCAACTGTTTTGAAATGAAAAAATCTTTATATAAATCTACTTCATAAACCGCATCAGAAAAAGAATACAAAGCAGACGTCAAAGCTGATGCCTGAATCACATAGGAAACTTCACGCGTTTGAGGCAAATAATAGCCGCCATCGTTTCTATAAACAGTAAATCGAACACGCGCAGCATCGGCACAACTGCAAGCGGTTGCAGTGCTAATTACTTGCTCTTCAAAATATTCTAAGGTAAAATTATTTGGGATTTGCATGCGCACAATTCGCATTGAAGCCATTAATCTAAAATAATGATCTTCTAAAAATAAGACTTTGGCGTTTACAACTTTAAGCGTTTCAAATACGCCGTCTCCATATAAAAAAGCTCTGTTTATACTAGATAACAACCCTTCGGAAAGAAGAAAAGAACCGTTGAAGTTAATCATAAGAAAATCTTATTACTGCAAAAATTTGATGTGAAATTTATACCGAACCAATTACATGCTTCAAATCAGAAACTTGATTTTCCCATAATTGTTTGGATTCATCCAACTCATCTTCTTCGGCAAAATCAACAATAAGCAACGATACATCCTTGGTTAATTCGTCTTCAAGAATTCGGATTTCAAAATAATATTCGGTGTCCTTTTTATTTTCATCAATCCATTTGAACTTGATTTTCTCACCGGTTTTTTTGGAAGCCAATCGTGCATTTTCTTGAGAATCATTCCATTCAAAAGTAAAAAACTCTCCACGAGAATTTACCTTGTCTGCAAACCATTCTTGCAAACCAGAGGGAGAAGAAATGTATTGATATAATAACTGCGGAGACGAATTAATAGGGAATTCAATCTCATAACGAACTTTGGACGACATATTGTAAATTTTGCTAAATATATAATTTTTATTTATAAAAAAAACAAAAGAAAAAAATATTTTATTTTCTTAATGTAATATTTGTATGCTGTGATTTTAGTGTTATATTTGCACCCGCATTCGAAAACGCAAATCGACATTTGGCGAGGTAGCTCAGTCGGTTAGAGCGCAGGATTCATAACCCTGAGGTCGGGAGTTCAAATCTCCCTCTCGCTACAAAAAAAAGCCCAGTTTTACGACTGGGCTTTTTTATTTAAATTGATTTTTCATTTCTAAATACAGATGGAGTCCTGTTTTTCTTTTTTAAAAACACCCTATTAAAATAACTCAGCGTTTCAAACCCGCACTCAAAAGAAATTTGGCTGATCGTTTTATCCGTTTGCAGCAACAATCGAGCCGCTTCATTAATTCTGATTTCATTCAGATAATCGGAATAGGTTTTTCCAGTTGCTTTTTTGAAAAACTTACAAAAATTACTTTCGGTCAAATAAATTTGGTTGGCCACTTGCTTTAAACTAATTGCGGTATTGAAATTCTTTTGAATAAACAAACAAACTTCATTGATTCGCATTTCGCTTTTCTTTGATACAATCGTGTGAAAGGTATTGGGTGCAATTAAGTTGTATTTGGTTTGAGACAACGCATGCAACACAGAAATTAATCTCAAAATTTTATCCATTCCGTTTAATTCTGTCAGCGTTTTAATTGAATTAACCAATTTTGAATTGGCATCAAATGAAATTCCTCTAATCGAATTCTCAAACAGTATTTTAATTTGCTCTGCTTCTTCAAATCCTAAAAAAGCACCAATAAATTCTTTTGAAAACTGAATGACTACCGCTTCAAATGGTTCCTTATCGATGGCTTTTCCTGTCCAGGTATGTGGCAAATTAGGGCCCAACAAAACCAAATCGCCGTCTTTATAATTTTCATACGTATTGCCAACAATTCGATAGCCATTTCCTTTTACAATGTAAGTCAATTCATATTCGGGATGGTAATGCCATTTGAATTCAAAAAAAGGAACTTGAAAACGGTACGCATAAAAACTCGATGTCCCTTTTTGTGATTTAATATCTTCTAATACGGCCTTCATGGTTTATTATTAACTTATTTTATAAAATTATTACAAATATAATTCAATATAGTATCATAAATTGACAATTAAATGTTAAATGAACGAATAACTAATTGCTAGTTTTGGATCAATTAATTAACTGAATAAAAGCTTGATACGATGCAAACTATTCCCAATTCAATAAAAGAGTACCTTGACACTCCCTATTCGATCAACCAAGATCAAATTGATTTTTATCAAAAAAATCGTTTTATTAAATTAAAAGTAGTGCTTAACCAAGAAACGGTTGCGTTTTTTAATCAAGTTATTTCCGATCAAGTGAATGTAATGAATCAGGAGCAAACGGCGCTAGAAGATCGAACAACATATGGAAAAGCATTTTTGCAATTATTCAATTTGTGGTTAGAAAATACTTTAATTAAAGAGTTAATTTACAGCAAACGATTAGCAAGAATTGCATCGGAATTAATGGAAGTAAATGGCGTTCGTTTGTATCATGACCAAGCTTTATTTAAAGAAGGTGGCGGCGGAATCACTCCATGGCATGCAGACCAATATTATTGGCCTCTAGAAACCGACAAAACAGTTACTGCTTGGATTCCACTACAAGAAACGCCTTTCAATATGGGGCCCTTAGAATTTAGTGCGGGAAGCCATGTTATTGTTGAAGGTCGCGAACTAGCCATAAGCGATGAAAGCGAAGAAATATTAGACAGAAAATTACGCGTAACCGATTTCAATCATGTTATTGAAGCCTTTGACTTGGGTGAAATTAGCTTCCATTCGGGTTGGGTTTTTCATAGAGCGGGAGCCAATACCACTAACGAAATGCGAAAAGTCATGACCATTATTTATATGGATAAAGATATGATTTTGAAAAATCCAGAAAACTCCAATCAAGAACACGATTGGAAAACCTGGTGCCCAGGAGCAAATATTGGCGAAATTATCAACACCCCGATTAACCCACTTTTATACTCTAAATAATATATGAAAATCAAATTTCTTTGCACCTATTGGGGAAGCGAAAACTTAACTGCTAAACAATTTTTAGACAGCGTTATTCAGAATGGTTATGAAGGTGTGGAAATAAATTTTCCGGAGGAGGATTCATTTATTGAAGAATTCCTAAGTGAATTAAAAATAATTAGAGAAACTAAAAACCCGGATTTCATTTTTATTGCACAGCAAGTTTTGCCAAACAAAGCAGAAACTGTGGAGAAATATTGCATTAGACTCCAACAGCGATTGGAATTTCTAACAAAATTGAAACCTAATTTCATCAATTCGCATACCGGAAAAGATTTTTTTGAATTTAGCGAAAACTGCAAAATCATTGAACTTACCGAACAAATTGCTAGAGAATCGGGAATTCCGATTTGGCATGAAATTCACCGTGGCCGATTTTCATTTCATTTAAAAACCCTTCACAACTACTTGGATATTTTCCCGAAAATGAAATTAATTGCTGATTTTTCTCATTTTTGTGTGGTCTCCGAAAGTAATTTGGAAGACCAAAAAGAATTGCTAGAACGAGTACTTCCAAACATAAAGCACATTCATGCACGTGTTGGATTTGAACAAAGTCCGCAGGTGAATAATCCGTTTGCGCCCGAGTGGGAAAATCATTTAAATCGGTACATGAATTGGTGGAAGAGAATTATTGAAATTAAAAGCAATCAAAACGCCGAGTACATTTCAATTACACCCGAATTTGGTCCTTTTCCTTATATGCCACGAGAACCTTTTACTTTGAAGCCTTTATCCAATCAATGGGAAGTCAATTTAGAAATGAAAAATTATTTACAACAAAACTTATAGATATGATGCCAAAAAACAACAAAAACTACATTTTATTTATTGCGCTAAGCGCCGCACTTGGCGGATTATTATTTGGCTATGACACAGCTGTAATATCTGGAGCCATAGGAAATTTAACCGAGTATTTTCAATTAACTCCTGTTGAAACAGGTTGGGCAATTTCGAGTGCTTTAGTGGGCTGTTTAGTGGGTGCTTTTTTCTCTGATTATTTAAGTGAAAAGTTCGGGCGCAAAGCAACCATGTTTATTACCGCAGTTTTATTTATTCTGAATTCTGTAGGAACCGCGCTACCTATTTCATTTACAATGTTTGTTTTATTTCGAATTATAGGTGGAATTGGAGTTGGAATTGCCTCAATGGTTGTACCGATGTATATAGCTGAAATTGCGCCACCCAAAAGACGTGGAGCACTTGTAGGAAACTATCAATTAGCAATTGTTATTGGGATAGTAGTTGTTTATTTCGTGAATTATTTTATCGCACTTCAAGGAGATGACTCTTGGAATCTAAATATAGGTTGGCGTTGGATGTTTGGTTCAGAAATTATTCCGTCGGTTCTATTTCTTTTCTTTATTTTTCTTATCCCAGAAAGTCCAAGATGGCTGTTTCAAAAAGGCGAAAAGGATAAAGCGATTGCAGTGCTACAAAAATTAAATTCAGATGAAGATGTGGTTCAAGTACAATCTGAAATAGAAAATTCTTTAAACCAAGAAGATAAAAATCAATGGAAACATTTAGGAAATCCAATTTATAAAAAAGCCCTTTTTGTAGGTGTCGGACTTTCTATTTTACAACAGTTAACCGGAATTAATGCAATTTTGTATTATGCTCCAGAAATATTCAAAAGTTTAGGAAGTTCAACCGATGTATCGCTTTTAGAAACAAGTACATTAGGCGTAGTAAATTTAATTTTTACATTACTTGCAATAAAATGGGTAGATAAAATGGGTAGAAAACCGTTGTTATATATAGGTTCTTTCGGGATGACTATTGCGTTAGCAGCTGTTGGATTATTCATTTATTTCGATGCGCTTGGCAATTGGGTATTGCTTTTCTTACTTTTATTTATGGCTTCCTTTAGTATCTCTTGGGGGCCAATCGTTTGGGTATTATTATCAGAAATTTTCCCAAATAATATTAGAAGTTTAGCCCTTGCAATAAGTGTTTTTATTCAATGGGTAGCTAATTTTGCTGTTACACAAGTATTCCCGAGTTTAGTAGATAATCAGTGGCTAAAAGATAATTTTAACGGAGCATTTCCATTTTACTTATTTTCTGCTATTTGCTTATTTTCATTGCTTTTTGTTTGGAAAAAAGTACCTGAAACCAAAAATAAAACCCTTGAACAAATGGATAGTTTATGGAAATAAAAAGAAAACTATTTGGTGTATTGTTTTTGCTTTTCCTATTACAAATAAATGCTCAAAACAATTCCAAGTTTGTAAACACCTTTATAGGAACCGACGGCACAGGTCACACATTCCCGGGACCTTCTCTACCCTTTGGCATGGTACAACCTGGACCCGATAATAACATTGAAGGCTGGAATCACACGAGTGGCTACCAATATAAAGACACACTACTTTTAGGCTTTTCGCAAACGCGATTTAGCGGAACGGGTATTGGAGAAATGGGTACCATTTTATTGCTTCCATTCCATGACGAAAATTCAAAACTTAAAAATAGTTATTATAAAAACAGTGAAAAATCCTCAGTTGGTTATTACACCCTTACCAAAAAAGACGGTATTAAAGTTGAGCTGACTTGCTCCGAAAGAGTGGCCTTTCATAAATACACCTACCCCACTCAAAAAGCTAAATTACTACTCGATTTTCAACACGGATTTCATTTTTTAAATGACAGTTTGGTATTGGAAAGCGACATTAAAATAGAAAATGCAACCACAATTTCTGGGTATTGCAAAACCAAAGGCTGGGTGACAAAAAAATACTACTTTACAGTAGAATTTGAAACACCCTACAGCACAATCAAAGAACTTGCTAAAGAAAAAAATCAAAACGCACCAAAATATATTTTAGATTTTGATTTGCAAAAAAACAAACAATTACAAATAAAAATAGCTTTATCTACCGTAAATAATGATGGCGCAAAAACCAATTTAACAGCGGAAATTCCACATTGGGATTTTAATAAAGTAAAGAAAAATGTCAAACAAGTTTGGGATACTTACTTAAATAGAATCACTATTGAAGCACCAAAAAAACAAAAGGAATTATTTTATACTTCGATGTACCATTTGTTGCTACAACCTTCCAATATTGCAGATGTTGATGGTAAATACAGAGGAGCAAATGATGCAATTGGCTTAGCGCCAAATAAAGAATATTACTCTACTTTGTCTATTTGGGATATTTACCGAGGGGCATTTCCATTGATTCAAATTATTGCGCCCGAAAAAATAAATGGAATTGCAAATACTTTGCTTCTGCATCATAAAGTAGTAGGCTTTCTTCCTATTTGGACCGCTTGGGGCCAGGATAATTATTGTATGATTGGCAACCACGCTATACCCATGTTGCTGTCGGCATACACGAATGGTTTTACAGGATTTGATAAAAATGAAGCCTTTCAAGCCATGTTAGAAACTTCAACAAAAAGCCATATTAATTCCGATTGGGAATTATATAATCAATACGGCTATTATCCTTTTGACAAATTAGATAATGAGGCTGTTTCAAGAACATTGGAAAGTGGATTCGACGATTGGTGCGTGAGTCAAATGGCTTTTAATTTGAATCAAAAAAACGAAGAACTTGTTTATAAGAAAAGAGCCAATTATTATAAAAATTTATTTGATTCGGATTCCCAACTCTTTCGAGGAAAAGACACCAATGGAAATTGGAGAACTCCTTTTGATCCGCTAACAGCAACTTCACCAATGAATAATCCAGGAGATTATACCGAAGCCAATGCGTGGCAGTATTTTTGGACGCCGGCACAATATGACATTGACGGAATGAAAGAATTACTTGGCGGAACAGCCGAATTTACAAAAAAATTGGATCAATTTTTCACATTGCAAAGTACCAATCCGAATAAATTTTTAGGTCAAGAAGCTATGATTGGTCAATATGCCCACGGAAATGAACCAAGCCATCACATTGCCTATTTATATGCATTTTCGGACACGCCAAAAACAGGTCAAAAGTACATTCATAAAATAATGAATGAATTTCACGACAACACACCAAACGGCATGATTGGCAATGACGATTGCGGTCAAATGAGTGCATGGTATATTTTATCTACATTAGGGTTTTATCCAGTGAATCCTACAAATGGAGAATTTATAATTGGAGCCCCACAAGTTAAAAAAGCAACGCTTCGCGTAAGCAATAACAAAAAATTTACAATAACCGCAGAAGGATTTTCAAAGCATACTATTTATCAAAATAATTCGAAACTCAATGGCATTCCGTTAGAAAAACCAATTCTTAATTATGCTGATATAATGAAAGGCGGAACGCTAAATTTCAAAATGACCACCAATTAATTTCTATAATGAAAAAATACATTTTACTTATTGCATTAGCGACTTCAATTCAATTGAGTGCTCAAAATAAACCTGTTGAAAAATACAAACCTTTTCCTTTTGGGACTGTAAAACCTTCGGGTTGGATTCAAACCCAAATGCAATACGATGTCAATGGTTTTGTGGGAAATCTTGATAAACTCGTACCCGATTTAATTAATGATCCAATATACAGCACCGGAAGATTACACAAAAATAGTGTTGCCAAAGATCTTGGTAATTTGAAAGATGGTGATGCAGAAGGAAGCGAACAATATAAGTGGTGGAACAGCGAAACGCAATCGAATTGGTGGGATGGCTACATTAGGAATGTATTATTATTAAATGATAAAGAAGGCCTGAAAAAAGTTCAAAAACACATTGCTGAAGTGATTAAGAGCCAAGATGAAGATGGCTACATCGGAATTTACTCCAAAGACTTGCGCTACAATTTCAAGTCAGAAAACGGAGAACTGTGGGCAAAAACTACCATGTACAGAGGCTTACTTGCCTATTATGAATTCAGTCAGGATAAAAAATTATTTGAGGTTATTGAAAAAGCAATCAATAATGTAATGGTTAATTACCCAATAGGAAAATCAAGTCCGTTTTATTCGGGTGAAAATTTCAATGCAGGTGTTTCCCACGGACTTACCTTCACCGATGTATTGGATAAAATGTATCAAATTACAGGTGATAAAAAATACATTGAATATGCTCGATTTTTATACCTTGATTTTTGCAAAACCTACCAATCGGAGAAAGATGCCAAATTAGAAAACATCTTTAATCCGGATTACAAACTGCAATCCCACGGAGTACATACCTTTGAGCACTTAAGACCGCTTACTGTTGCGGCTTATTCATCTGACAACCCTGAATTGCAAAAAGCATTAGACATTTATATCCAAAGAATTGAAAAAGCAACTACGCTTACTGGAGGTGCAATTGGCGATGAATGGATTGCACAAAGAACTGCAGATGCTACTAACACCGGTTATGAATATTGTTCGTTACAAGAATTACTAAACAGCTATTCGATGTTATTTCAAAAGCAAGGAAAATCTAAAACCGCAGAAGCAATTGAAACGATATTCTATAATGCAGCACAAGGTGCTAGAAATCCAAATCATTCGTGTATTGCTTATTTAAAAACCGACAATTCATATGAAATGGAAGGTACAAAAAATGGAGAAATAGAACTCGATAGAAAACAAATTCGATATAAATATTCCCCTGCTCACCAAGAAGTGGCCGTTTGTTGTAATCCAAATGCTGGTAGAATTACACCCTATTTTATTGAAAATTCGTGGTTATTAGAAAACGAAACTACTTTAGTGAACGCACTATTAGGTCCAACTAAATTAGAAACTAAAGTGAAAAACAATCCAATTGCGATTGAAGTGGTAACCGAATATCCGTATCAAAATAAATTTACTTATTTGATTACTAATTCCAATCAAGCCAGTTTTACGATCAAAATAAGAAAACCATCTTGGGTAACTGAAATTGTTACAAATGAAAATTATAAAATTGAAGGTGATTTTATTACTGTAGCGCGAAAATTTTCTAAAAGAGATAAAATTCAAATTGAATTTAAAACTGAGGTTCGTATTAAACAAGATGCAAACAAAGAGAACTATTTTACATATGGAGCACTTTTTTATGCAAAAGCTATTGAAGCAGAAGAGCTAAAAGGTAGAAACTATTTCGAAGGTTTTGATGATTTTTCATACAAGCCAAAAAACAACATACGCTTCCAATATTTAGAAAACAACAAAGCAGTGTATGAAGACAACCAGATTAAAATAAATGCAAAAAACACGACCACTAATGAAGTGGAAGAAATTACATTAATTCCTTTTGGAAAAACAATATTGAGACAGGTTAGTTTTAAATCAGGAAACTAAAACTATTTTTTTCGCTCCATTACATAGTTTACCATTAGTGTCAAACTATCTTTATAAACCGATTCTGGAAAATCTTTAATTAGCAAAAGGGCTTCTTGTTGGAATTGCACCATTTTTTGTTCGGCATAAGCCAATCCGTTTTGGTCTTTTACAAATTGGATAACTTCTTTAACACGTTTTTTATTTTTATTGTGGTTTTTTATCGAATTGATGCACCAGCTTTTTTCTTTATCCGAACAATGATTTAATGCATAAATTAACGGCAAGGTCATTTTTTGCTCTTTGATATCAATTCCTGTTGGTTTACCAATTGCCTCATCGGTGTAGTCAAATAAATCGTCTTTTATTTGAAACGCCATTCCGATAAGTTCGCCAAATTTTCGCATGTATTCTACTTGCTCTAAATCTTCAGAAACCGATTTAGCTCCCAAGGCACAACAAGCGGCAATTAGCGTAGCTGTTTTTTGTCGGATAATTTCATAATAAACTTCCTCAGTAATATCCAATCGACGTGCTTTTTCTATTTGCAACAATTCGCCTTCACTCATTTCACGAACGGCCACCGAAATGATTCTAAGTAAATCAAAATCGCCATGATCTATAGAAAGCAACAATCCTTTAGATAATAAATAATCACCAACTAAGACTGCAATTTTGTTTTTCCAAAGGGCATTAATAGAGAAAAAACCTCTTCGTCTATTACTATCATCCACCACATCATCATGCACCAACGTAGCAGTATGAATCAACTCAATCACACAAGCACCTCTATAAGTGCGCTCGTTAATAGTGCCGCCAGAAAGCATTTTGGCAGTTAAGAAAACAAACATCGGTCGCATTTGTTTCCCTTTTCGGTTAACAATGTAATAAGTAATTCTATTTAATAAAGCTACTTTGGATGACATCGATTCGTAGAACTTTTTCTCAAAAAGTTCCATTTCATGTTGAATCGGTTGCTTTATTTGTGAAGTAATATTCATTAGGTCAAAGATACAACATTCCAACAATTTGAAAATTATTTTTATATTAAGATTAAACCTTTTATATTTGACTAAGTCTTAAATGTGAAACCAATTAAATTTAATAACTATGAAAACAAGACCTTTTATTAAAATGGCAATGTTAAGTGCTGGTATTTTCTTTGCTAGTTGTTCAAAAGACAACAAAAATGATGATGGTATTAGTGCTACAGATGCTGCAACTCATGCCAAAATGGATCAAGTATCTAATGATGTAGAAGATGTGGTAGAATCGCAATACTTTACTCAAAATCCTTCTGTATCAGGTAAACCTTCAGATATTGCTGCAATGTTACCTTCATGTGCAACTTCAACAGTTGTTGTAACAGGAACAACCTGGACAAGAACAGTAGATTTTGGAACTACCGGTTGTGCTATGCCAAATGGAAATGTATTAAAAGGTAAAATTATTGCTAGTGGTAGCACTACTTTCACAAATACTAACTATGTAATTACATATTCTTTTGAAAACTTTTACCACAACGATGCTTTAATTCAAGGTACTAGAACTGTAACAAGATCTGTAATTGGAACAACTGCAAACACTAACCCTCACCCAGTATATGTTATGGACATTAACATGTCAGTTACATTTCCTAATTTAGGTACTTATACACGTGTTGGAACTAGAACAAGAGAATTAATTGAAGGTTATACTACTCCTGCTTTTACAGATAATATCTATGTAGTAACTGGATCATGGACTACTACAAAGCCAGATGGTAATGCACATACAGTAACAATTGTTAATCCTTTACGTTTTGATATTGCAGGTTGTCCAACGTATAAATTAGTATCAGGAAGCTTCCATATCACTAAAAATTCTCACTATGCTGATATTGATTACGGAACAGGCTCATGTGATAACAATTATACTGTTTCTATAGATGGTGGAACTCCAGTTGCACACACATTTTAATAAAAAAAGGTTTTTAATAAATTCAAAAAAGTCCCATTTTCTTGGGACTTTTTTTATGATTCTTTATTTGCTAATTGGCCGCAAGCTGCATCTATATCCTTACCTCTACTCCTACGCACTTTAGCAACTATGTTGTGTTTAGTCAATTCTTTAATATACAAATTAACGGCAGTTTCTGAAGCTTGCTGAAATTCTCCATCATCAATTGGGTTGTATTCTATAATATTGACTTTACACGGCACGTATTTACAAAATTTCACTAATGCATCTACATCCGCTTTGGTGTCGTTTATTCCTCCCCAAACCACATATTCATAAGTAATTTTACTTTTTGTTTTTTGATACCAATATTCTAATGACTCTCGTAAATCAGTTAACGGAAAATTGGTGCTAAACGGCATAATATGGTTTCGAACACTTTCAATAGCCGAATGCAAAGAAACAGCCAATTTAAATTTTACTCCATCATCGGCCATTTTCATAATCATCTTTGGGATACCCGAAGTAGAAACTGTAATTCGTTTGGGTGACATCCCTAATCCTTCCTCAGAGGTGATTCTATCAATTGCTTTAATGACATTGTTGTAATTCATTAAAGGCTCGCCCATTCCCATGAAAACAATATTAGAAAGCGGACGGTTGTGGTATAATTTACTTTCGTTATCTATTGCCAGCACTTGATCGTAAATTTCTCCAGGCTCCAAATTACGCATTCTTTTTAATCGGGAGGTAGCACAAAAATTACAATCCAAACTACAACCCACCTGTGAAGAAACACAAGCAGTTGTTCTGGTATTTGTTGGAATTAAGACGCTTTCTACCAATAATCCATCATGAAGGCGAACCGAATTTTTTACGGTGCCGTCTTCGCTGCGTTGCATCGTATCTACTTTGACATTGTTGATCACAAAATTAGCTTCAAGCACAACTCGTGTTTCTTTAGAAACATTGGTCATGTCTTCAAAACTATGTGCGCCTTTACTCCACAACCATTCATAAACTTGATTGCCACGAAAAGGTTTATCGCCATTGGCAACAAAAAAATCTCTAAGCGCTTCTTTAGATATAGTTCGAATGTCTTTTTTCTCCATCATGGCGCAAAGGTAAAACAATTAGTTGATTTGGTAATTTGTGTATTGTAATTTGTAATTTTGCTGAAAATAACATTACATGCATTTTATATCTGAAGAATTAGAAGCCTACGTAGAACACCATTCGCAGAACGAACCCGAATTGTTGGTCAAACTTTTTAAAGAAACCCATCAAAAAATTCTCCAACCCCGAATGCTAAGCGGTCATTTTCAGGGGCGCGTTTTAAGTATGTTATCTAAAATCATTCACCCTAAAAACATACTTGAAATTGGAACGTATACCGGTTATGCAGCATTATGCCTTGCAGAAGGAATGCAAAAAGAGGGAACGTTAGATACGATTGACATCAAAGAAGAATTGGTTTCTATTCAGCAAAAATACTTTGATTTATCACCTTGGAAAAATCAAATCACTGCACATTTAGGAAATGCTTTGGATATTATTCCGACTTTAAATAAAAAATACGATTTAGTTTTTATTGATGCGGATAAAGAAAATTACATCCATTATTTTAATTTGGTTGTGCCAATAATGAATCCTGGAGGTATCATACTTTCGGACAATGTATTGTGGAGCGGTAAGGTTTTAGAGGAATTGAATCCAAAAGACATGAGTACAAAAGTGCTATTGCAATACAATCAAATGGTGAATAATGACTCTAGAGTAGAAACGGTTTTATTGCCTATTCGTGATGGACTAACCGTATCTAGAGTACTTTAGATTTTATTGAAATACTTTTGGTAAATCAAATAAAAAACTAATCCAAAGGTTGTTCCAAATAAATAACCTGTTAGAATATCTGTTGGGAAATGAACGCCTAAGTAGATTCTGCTGTAAGCAAAAATTAACGGATATAGAAAAATCAAATAGGCATATTTATAGTATTTCTTCAAAATCATATAAACAAAAACCATTGTTGCCATTGAATTTGATGCATGTCCAGAAAAGAAGCTATAAGTACTTGAGTGATGAATTATCCGAATAATACCTTTAAGTTCAGGATCATTACAAGGGCGCAATCTTTCAAAAGTAGTCTTAAAAAATTCCACTGAAGTGTCGCAACAAAGTAAAATCAGCGTAATAAATAACACCACAACCCCTAATTTTTTAATTCCTATTTTTTGATATAAAAGATACGCCAATAGTAAGAAAAAAGGAGTCCAATTGGCTTGTTTTGTAATTAATAACCAAAGCCCATCATAAGTTGGAGAACCCAAACTATTTAAGAAAACAAAGAGTTTCTTATCTAAAGCAATGATTTTTTCAAGCATTACATTTTGCGTTTAATAGGGCCCGTAGCTTCTTCTATTTCTTCGTCTATTTGAGCTAAAATAGTAGGCTTTTCTTCTAAGATATTTTTTCCGAAATCAGCAGATGAAGAAGCGACAGTTGATTTAATTTCCTCCACATCTTTAGTTAAAGAATGCGTGATTTGCTTCACAGAAGCATCAATTTCCTTCACATCTACGCTGTTTTGTATTTCGTTCTTTATTTCATTAGTAGCATTTTTAAGCGTTGCAATAATTTTGGCATAGCCTTTTACAACTTCAGGAAGGTTTTTGGAACCAAACAATAAAAAAGCGACGAGTATTATAAAAAAGAATTCTCCTCCAAACATGGCACTAGATTTAATAAGTGGTACAAAGGTACAAAGTTCTTAATCAAATTTAGATTTTACTTCTTCTTTTGGCCAAGTATTATTTGACAAATCGATATCGGCAGTTTCTAAATTTGGATCGATAGTAATTTTTACAATTGCTTTTTGCGTTGCAAATGTTCTATTCACCTCTTTATCGTTCATTCGCCAAATTTGCGCCGGGAATTTTTGAATTTCAGAAGTCCCGTCTTCGTATGTTAACTCCACAATAATTGGCATTACTAAAGCACCCGGTTTATTAAAAGTAACCTGATAAAAATATTTTGGTTCATTTAACTTAGCACGTTCTTCAGCAGTAAAATGTGAATTTACATAATCATTTAATGCTGTATAATCGGCAATTTTAAATGGCTTATTCATTTCAGACTTATAATCTTCACTTCCATCAGCAATCATATAAACCATTGGACCTGGCTTGCTATCACGACGGCGTTGTTTTTTCATAAATTCCGTAACTTCTATAGAAGGTTCGTTGCTAACAAAATATTTTTTAACCTCTTTGATTCCAATATCATTGGCGTCGGTAGTGTAAAACCAACCTCTCCAAAACCAATCTAAATCTACTGCCGAAGCATCTTCCATTGTTCTAAAGAAATCTTCTGGGGTTGGATGTTTGAATTTCCAACGGTTGGCATAGGTTTTAAATGCATAATCAAATAACTCATGCCCCATAACGGTTTCACGCAAAATATTTAATGCTGTTGCAGGTTTTCCGTAGGCATTATTTCCAAATTGACGGATGCTTTCTGAATTGGTCATGATTGGCTCTAATCCTTTTTGATCTCCACTCATGTAAGGCACAATATTTTTTGCAGGTCCGCGGCGTACTGGAAAATTAGCATCAAATGATTTTTCTGCAAGGAATTCCATAAAAGAGTTTAATCCTTCATCCATCCACGTCCATTGACGTTCATCAGAATTGATAATCATCGGGAAAAAGTTATGTCCAACTTCGTGGCAAATCACACCAAGCATACCATATTTAACGCCATCTGAATATTTTCCATCTGCTTCTGGACGACCAAAATTCCAACAAATCATTGGATATTCCATCCCTTGATCTCTTGCATTAATCGATATTGCTTTTGGATAGGGATAATCAAAAGTATAACTAGAATAACTTTTTAATGTGTGCGCCACCATTCGAGTAGAATATTGTTCCCACAGTGGATTCCCTTCTTTTGGATACAATGAAATAGCCATTGCAGATGTGCTTCCGGTTTTAACCGCCATGGCATCATAAATGAATTTTCTAGAAGTAGAAATTCCAAAATCACGTACATTATCTGCCTTGAATTTCCATGTTTTTTTCTTATCCGAAAAGCCTTTTTCTGCCGCTTCAGCCTCCGCTTGAGTTACTACAATAACCGGATTATCAAAAGATTTTTCTGCTTGTGCATAACGCGCTAATTGTGCCGGAGTAAACACTTCAGCTCTATTTAATAAAGTTCCTGTTGCTTCTAGAATATGATCTGCAGGAACGGTAATGTTCACTTCATAATTTCCGAAAGGCAAAGCAAATTCACCTGACCCCCAAAATTGCATGTTTTGCCAACCTTCCACATCATTATATACCGCCATTCTTGGATAAAACTGAGCAATTACATATAAATTATTTCCGTCTGAATCAAAATGTTCGTAGCCAGAACGACCACCATCAATAGTATAATTATTAATGTTATACCACCATTTTATAGAAAACGAAATCTTTTCTCCGTGTTTTAAAACCTTTGGTAATTCTATTCGCATCATCGTTTGATTGATACTGTAATTCATTGGTTTTCCTAACGCATCTTTTACAAATTCGATAGTAAAACCACCATCAAAATCGGCTTCTAAATATTTTCTAGAAAACCCTTGAACCCCCATTGCAGGATCAGTTTTATTGCTTTCAACTAAGGGAGAAAGCGACTTACGAGATTGTTGGTTTTGATCTAATTGTACCCAAAGATAATCTAAAGCTTCTTTGGCATTATTGGTATAAGTGATGGTTTCTTGACCATATAGTTTGGTGTTTTTATCATCCAATTCTACATCAATTTTGTAGTCAGCTTGTTGCTGATAATACTCAGGTCCAGGAGCACCAGATGCAGTACGATACATATTGGGTGTTGCCAATAAATCATACATCTGTTTAAATTTATCTGGATTTTTTTCGCTTGACGCTGCTTTTGGAGCTTCTTGTGCATAGATTCCAATAGAAAAACACAGAATAAAAACTTTACTTAAGGAAGATAGATGTTGCATGGATATGAATTTTTAAAGCATAAAAGTAATTTATTTTTTTAAATTAATTACTTCGGCCATTATTTTAACGTTCGTTTATAATTATCTGAAGTAAGCATTACTGACTGCTTTTCTCCGTTAAGGTTAGCTTGTATAATATTTTGCTGATCGGAATTCCATTCCATTAACAACGAATTTTCAATTTCTAGACTATTGATCTTGGAAATTTCAGGTATTCTTAAATAGCAAATCAGCACATTTGCTTCCAATTCTTTACTCAAATAAGTCATTGGTTTTAAAACTCCATTTACTTTTACGGAAAATTTTTCAGCGAGGTATTTCTTCAAATTTTGCACCTCTTGAGGGGTTTCTTGGGTTGAACCCAAATTTGATTTCATATGAAATTTTTTCTCTAAAGCTGCATTTAAATCATCTACAAAAATACGAGATGTAACTTGAATTCGTTTTTTTTGAGGTACAAAATCAACTTGGTAAATTGCCATATAGTATTTGTGAATACCCATTGAAGTGAGGACAAACAGTACTATTGATAAAACTAGAAATTTGAAAAAATTGGGCACTTTAAAAAAAATTAGTGAACTAATGTTCAAAAATAGGTTAAATTATTTATCCTTCAAAAGTTGGTTGTATTTAACTGCAAGATCATTCATAATAAAGGTAGCCATCGTTTTGTTTTTGGATTTCATGGCTTCAGCAAATTTTGGATCTTCAACGATGTAGTATTCAAAACCTTTAACATAATCCTCGGGTATTTTAAGCGTTTGAATAAAATATTTCTTTTCAAACCAGCCCTCTACTTTATCCATTAAAGTTTCTTTTTTCTCTACTTCCACTTCTTTTTTTAGCATGGCAGTACGACCCGAAATCCAATTCAAAACAGGATCAAGCCCAGCAGAACCTCCTATAAAATTACCTACACCCAAAGTAGGATAAGCATTTGATGCCGCATTCAATTTCCGTTCTGCAGGAGTATAATGCTTGGTATTTGGCGAAATAATTCCGAGGGAAACGGCATTAATATTTTTATATTCATTAAATCGTACCTCATCCAAAAACCGCACAATGGGATCCATTTTTACAAAAAATAATTCCTTATTAAAATCGGTTTCTTTAACGGCTACTTTTAAAGCTTTAAATTGAACAGAAGAAAATAATAACGAATCACCAACACTTGCTTTAATAGAGAAATAACCACCGTGTTCGGTTAAAGTTGTTTCTTTAGATTTAAGATTGATTAAATAAATCCCCTCTAAATCAGAATAAGTTGAAGTTACTTTTCCGTTTAAATTTCTATATACAGCGTTCGTTTGTCCTAAAACAGCATTTAGAAAAAAGAGAAAAACGAAACTAAACTTAAAAGTATGCAAGAAAAAGAAGTTAAATATTTTGGTAAAAGTATTTTAAACTTTTGCAAAATTAGAGCCAAAGTAATGGTAATTTTTTGTTAATTATAAATTTGTAGCTTTGCAAAAATTAGAATAATACAATGAAAAACCTAATCATAGCAAGCACTTCCACAATTCATGGAGGTGAATATTTAGATTATTTATTACCCGTATTGGAAAATCATTTTGCCAATTGCGAGACCCTACTTTTTATTCCCTATGCACGTCCAGGCGGCATAACAGAAGATGCTTACACCAAAAATGTTAGTACTGCATTTGCCAAAATAAATAAAAAAGTAGTAGGCTTACATACCTTCTCAAATCCTGTAGAAGCTATCACAAGTGCCCAAGGGATTTTTACAGGTGGCGGTAACACCTTTTTATTGGTTACCCAATTGTATCAAAACAAGGTTATGGAGGCATTATCAAAAGCAATTGCTAATGGCACCCCGTATCTTGGCACCAGCGCAGGAAGTAATATTACAGGCATTTCAATGCAAACCACCAACGACATGCCGATTATTTACCCACCAAGTTTTGCAACACTTGGAGCAATTCCGTTTAATTTAAATCCCCATTATTTAGATCCCGACACCACAAGTAAGCACATGGGAGAAACTAGAGAAACCCGAATTAAGGAATTTCATTCATTTAACGATATTCCAGTTTTAGGTTTACGCGAAGGAAGTTGGCTGGATGTTAAAGGCGATACCATTCTACTAAAAGGTTCGTTAACGGCAAGATGGTTTACTCAAACTCAAGAGCCGACAGAGTTAGATCCAGAAACCAATTTGGCCACATTATAAAATAAAAAAACCCGAATCAAATGATTCGGGTTTTTTTTGTAGAGCGGAAGACGAGGCTCGAACTCGCGACAACCAGCTTGGAAGGCTGGAGCTCTACCAACTGAGCTACTTCCGCATTGCGAGTGCAAATATAAAGTAATTGTTTCTTTGATTGCAAATTTTTTTCAGAAAATTTTCAGTATCTTTATAAATTAGAAACTAACTAGAAAGCTAAAAGTTTTATTATTAATTTGTTACCTATTCTATTATTTTAAAAAAAATATGGAAATCATAAAAAATATTAGCGCCAAAGAAACCTATTTAGTAAGACAACCTGTGTTAAGGATTGGAAAACCCATTGAAAGTTGTCACTTTGAAGGAGATGATTTACCTACCACCCATCATTTTGGTTTGTTTTATGATAAAAAATTAATTGGTGTAGTTTCTGTATTTTCAATAAAAAATTGTATATTTAATTCCCCGAATCAATTTCAAATAAGAGGAATGGCCATTTTATCCGAATTTCAAAAAAAGGGATTTGGAGAAAAATTACTGCAACGCAGTGAAGCATATATTAAAAGTCAACACGGAACTTTAATATGGTTTAACGCTCGTGTAACGGCGGTTTCTTTTTATGAAAAATCACATTACGAAAAAGTTGGAACTTCTTTCTCAATACCTGAAATAGGACCTCACTATTTAATGAAAAAAGAAATTGATTACCCATGAAAAAAAAATACTTCGTAGCTCTTTTAATAATAATTGTTATTTGTAATAAAACAATCTCAAAAAGCTCGAGTTCACAAGCCTCCTTTTTTGAATCACCATTCAATCAAAAATACAACGCAATTGATTCAACCCGAATTCTGAATACCCATAACGATATGTTAATTGATTTCTATAGAAAAAACAACTATGAATTAGCATGGAACTCCAAATTCAATAGGGAAATTTTAATACAAGAAATTGCAAATTCTGAAAACGAAGGTTTAGAACCCAAAGAATATAACCAAACAACGCTACTGAATTTTGAATCAAAAAGAGAAACCCTTTCCGATTCCTTACTAATAGATTATGACATAGCATTAACCCTAAGTGCTCAAAAATTAATTGCACACTTCAGCAAAGGAAAATTAAATCCAAAAAAATTATATCGAAACTGGGATTTGGATGAGAAAAAAATATCTGAAAATTCAATATTAGACGAAGGAATAAAAAGTAATAATCTAAAAACTGCTTTAGAAAATTGCAAGCCAAATCATTGGGTATACAAAAAACTAAAATCTAGTTTGAAATTGTTGAAACATTATCCTGCAGAAAAAACAATTGGATTAATTAATCTAAAAGAAAAAATAGTACCAAATACAAAAAACAATTACATACCAATAGTCAAAAAAAGACTGAATTACTGGGGAGATTTAAAAGAAAAAGATTCTACCCTTTCCACTTTTTACAATAAAAAAACACAAGAAGCTGTAAAGACATTTCAAGCAAGACATGGACTAAAACCCGATGCAATCATTGGCAGAAGCACAATTGAAGCTTTAAACTATAGTCGAAACCAACGTATTGAACAAGTGATTGCCAACTTAGAACGTTGGAGATGGTACACACACCATTTTGAAGACAATTACCTTTTAATAAACATTCCGAATTATTCCATCGTTGCAGTAAAAAACAACGACACCCTTTTATCGCAACGAATTGTTGTTGGTAAAGATTCAAGAATGACACCTATATTAGATTCAAAATTGTCGAATGTAAATTTGAATCCAAATTGGACGGTACCCCCAACCATCCTAAAAGAAGATATTTATCCTGAAGCAAAGAAAAATCGGAATGTATTTAAGAAAAAAGGATTGGTAATTTTAGACCCAAATAATATTGAAGTTAACCCCTACACCTGGAATATTAAAGAGGCCTATCTTTATAAATACGTTCAAAAACCTAGCAAAAACAATTCACTAGGTTCCATGAAAATAAACTTCCCAAACCGCTTTTCAGTTTACTTACATGACACCAACCACCGTAATTTTTTTGATTACACTTTTCGATCGTTAAGTTCGGGCTGCGTTAGACTTGAAAAACCCTTAGAAATGGCCACCTACATATTAAATGACACTTTAAAGTGGCCTTTACAAAAAATAAAAGACACGACCGACATAGCGTATTACAACAAATTACAAAGAAAAAAGCAATTGGAAATCAACCTAAAAAACTCCAAATTAGTAGCAAAAAATCCTATGTTGAAAATTGACACTAAACCCTTACCTAAACCAGAACTAAAAACCATTGTAATCAAAATAAAAGAACCCATATATTTACATTTATGGTATTGGACAGCATGGGAAAACAATGGGGTTCTTCAATTTAGAGAAGACATCTATTGCTTGGATGCCGACTTGTATTCTAAATTAAAAAATTAGAATAAAAAAATTGATTTGGCCTGTAACAATTAACTTATTTTTTAGTCTATTATAAAGTTAGACAATTAATTTTGGCCCCAGAAAATTTAACCATGAATAAATCAACCTTTTTCAAAATTATCACCCTACTATTCATAGGTTTTATTGGATATTCTCAAAGTCCAAAAAAAACTTTACATACTCAATTTTGCAATGAAAAAATTAGTATTGATGGTAAGTTAACTGAAGCTATTTGGAAAAACGCAGAAATAGCAACTGACTTTGTGATGATTAATCCTGATAATGGCAAGCCCGAATTAAAAGAAAGAAGAACAGAGGTAAAAGTAGTTTATGACAATGATGCTATTTACATAGGTGCAACCCTATTTGACAACGAACCGAGCAAAATTAGGAAAGAACTTACTTTAAGAGATAATGATGCTTCCGCCGATATGTTTGGAGTATTTATAAATGGATATAACGACGGTCAACAAGAAGCACGATTTGCTGTAAGTGCCGCAGGCGTGCAAATAGATGCCATGTATACAAATACTACTGATCAAGATTTTTCTTGGAATGCTATTTGGGATAGCCATGTAGAAATCACAGATTTTGGATGGGTTGCCGAGCTAAAAATTCCTTATGCAGCGTTGCGTTTTTCTTCAGATAAAAAACAAACCTGGGGTTTAAATTTTTATAGAGACATCAATCGTGATCGACAACAATTTACTTGGAATTTAATAGACAATAAAATAAATAATGAAAGTGTTCAAGCCGGATTATTAGAAGGAATTGAAAATATTGACACCCCTACTCGTCTATTCCTTATCCCTTATTCTTCCTTTTATTTAAACAGTAACCAACAACAAACAAAGGGAGAATTGAAAGGTGGATTAGATATTAAATATGGCATCAGCGATGCTTTTACCTTGGACGCTATTATGATTCCCGATTTTGGTCAAACAGCATTTGATAATGTGGTATTAAACTTAAGTCCGTTTGAACAACAATTTGCAGAAAATCGTCCATTTTTTACCGAGGGAACCGACTTATTTAATAAAGGAGGTATTTTCTATTCCCGAAGAATTGGTGGCGGACCTTCAACTTATGCCAATCTGGAAACCAATGAAGAATTTATTAAAAACCCAGCAACTGTAAATTTATTAAATGCTCTAAAAATCTCAGGTAGAACGAAAAACGGATTAGGTATTGGAGTACTAAATGCCGTAACAGATAAAACATTTGCAGAAATAAGAAATACAGTCACAGGAGATAGGCGAAAAGAATTGGTAGAACCTTTGGCAAATTATAATGTATTGGTATTAAATCAACGTTTTAGAAAAAACTCCTCCGTTTCTCTTGTCAACACCAATGTAACCCGAAATGGAGAATTTAGAGATGCGAATGTTTCTGCCTTAGTTTTTGATTTGAACACAAAGAAAAATACCTTCAATTTATCTGGAGATGCGAAATACAGTTATGTAAATGACCAAAAAGCTTTAGAGATAAAAAAAGGTCATGAAATGTCCTTGAATTTTTCTGAAACAAGTGGAAAATTTCGATACGCTGTTGGAACTGAATATTATTCGAAAGGTTACGATCCAAATGATTTAGGAATCAATTATCAAACGCATTACCATGATTTTTTTGCTAATCAAAGCTACCGCATTTTAAATCCAACTAAAACTTTCAATAGCTTTTCAGTAGGCCTAAATGAATATGTTGAATTTGATAATCGAACTGATAGATTGCAAAACGCAAGCTTTTCTCTAGATGTAAATACTTCAAATAAGAAGAATGATTATTATGGCTATGGAATAAATTTTAGACCAATAAAAACTTCTGATTTTTATGAACCTAGGTCAGATAATGAAATGAAATTTATTATTCAGCCCGAGTTTGTAAACCCTTGGTTTTATCTATCTACTAATTACAACCGAAAATTTGCAGTAGATTTTAATCCAGCTTTTGCAATAGTAAATGGTAAAGATCGCTATAACATAAATGCGTCCATTACTCCAAGGTACCGATTTAGTGATAAATTTTCATTGAGTTATTCCTTTTCCTATGGATACCAAAACAATAATATAGGCTGGGCAGCTTTTGACACAAATTCAAATACAATCTTTGCAAGAAGAAACAGAACTACTTATAGCAATACCGTTCAAGGTAAATATTCAATAAATAATGTAATGAACTTTAACTTATCGATTCGACATTACTGGAGTTATGCTATAGCAAATAAATTCTATACGCTACAAGATGATGGTAATTTAGAAGTCAATAGCTATTCTACTAACCAAGACCGTTACTATAATTCCTGGAATCTTGATTTAAGTTACTCCTGGTGGTTTGCTCCTGGAAGCCAAATTTCGGTATTGTATCGAAATAGCTCCACGTACTATCCCAATGGCGATTTTAGTCAAGACTATGGTCAAAATTTTAAAAATTTATTTCGCCCTGAAAGCCTGAATAATGTATTGTCCATTAGCATCCGATATTTCATTGATTACAATCATGCAAAGCATTGGTTCTCTAATTAATAAGCAAGTAAATTAAAACGAAATCACTAAAACGATTTCGTTTTTTTTATCTAAATTTAACGCTATACTTCCCTTTTTCGATTTTGCAAATGACTATATTTGTGAAAATTTAATTGCCATGAAAAAGAAAGTAATTTTGATGATTCTTGATGGATGGGGAAAATCTCCAGATCCTAAAGTTTCGGCTATCGATAATGCAAATATTCCTTTTATAAATAGTTTATATACTAAATACCCTAGTGCTCAATTACGAACTGACGGATTGAATGTAGGTTTGCCAGAAGGCCAAATGGGTAATTCGGAAGTAGGACACATGAACTTGGGTGCCGGACGAATTGTTTACCAAGATTTAGCCAAAATAAATTTAGCGGTTCAAAACAAAACCATGAACCAAGAAAAGCCTTTATTAGATGCTTTTCAATATGCTAAAGACCATAATAAAAAAGTGCATTTCTTAGGATTAGTTTCTAATGGCGGCGTGCATTCACATACATCACACCTTTATGGTTTATTAGATGCTGCTCAAGATTTTGGCTTAGAAAAAGTATTTATTCATGCCTTTACAGATGGTCGAGATGTTGATCCAAAATCGGCAGCAATTGATATAGCAAATTTAGAAAATCACATTCAAAATTCGAATGCAAAAATCGCAACAATCATTGGTAGATACTATGCTATGGACCGAGATAAACGATGGGAAAGAGTGAAATTGGCTTATGACTTATTGGTTCATAACGAAGGTACCCCATGCTCAAATGCAGTGGAAAGTATTCAAAAAAGTTATGCCGATAATGTAACCGATGAATTCCTTCAACCTCTAGTTATGGTGGATGAAAACGATGTACCACAAGCAAAAATTGAAGAAGACGATGTAGTTATTTTCTTTAATTTCCGAACCGATAGAGGTCGTGAATTAACCGAAGTACTTTCTCAAAAAGACTTTCATGAATTCAACATGCATAAAATGAATTTGTATTATGTTACAATGACCAATTATGATGATACGTATCAAAATATGCATGTAATTTACGATAAAGACAACATCACGGAAACACTTGGCGAAGTATTAGAAAAAGCAGGAAAATCTCAAATTCGTATTGCCGAAACAGAGAAATACCCACACGTAACTTTCTTCTTTTCTGGCGGAAGAGAAATCCCGTTTGTAGGAGAAACCAGAATCTTACGAAACTCTCCTAAAGTAGCCACCTACGATTTACAACCCGAAATGAGTGCCTATGAATTAAAAGATGCTCTGGTGCCAGAACTTAAAAAAGGGGAAGTAGATTTTGTTTGTTTAAATTTTGCAAACGGAGACATGGTAGGTCATACCGGAGTTATGGAAGCAGCAATCAAAGCTTGTGAAGCAGTAGATGCCTGTGTAAAAGAAGTGGTAGAAGCAGCACTTGAAAATAACTACACCACAATTATCATTGCAGACCATGGAAATTGCGAAACGATGATTAATCCTGATGGTTCACCTAATACAGCACATACCACCAATCCGGTGCCAATTATTTTGGTTGATAAAGAATTGAAATCCATTCATGATGGCGTTCTTGGCGATATTGCTCCAACCATTTTAGAATTAATGGGAGTTCAACAACCCGAAGCCATGACTAGACATTCGTTATTATAGAAATAAAAAAGCCTCCAAAATGGAGGCTTTTTTTTAAACCAATTATTGCAATTTGCTCACCAATTCGCTCATTGTAACTTGAACTTGTTCACCGGTTACAATATTCTTCAAAGTATAATTTTCGGTTCCTATTTCTTTAACTACAAATGGAATACCTCTTTTTTCTGCATGTTTAAATTGCTTATCAATCTTGGCATTATCTGGGTATAATTCGGCTTTAATATTTTGAGCTCGTAATTTCTGAATAGCTTGCATCGCTTCGAAAGCAGGAGCATCACCATAATTTAAAAACATAACTTTCGTACTAGTAGTGACAGTATTTGGAAATAAATTTAATTCTTCAAGAACCAAATAAATTCGATCTAATCCAAAGGAGATTCCCACTCCACTCATGTTTTTCAATCCGAAAATACCGGTTAAATCATCGTATCTTCCTCCGCCACCTATAGACCCCATGGCAACTTCTTTTGGAGCAGCAACTTCAAAAATTGCACCCGTATAATAATTAAGTCCACGAGCTAAAGTAACATCCAAATCTAAAATAGCTTTTTGCAATCCTAATTTAGAAACATTTTCACAAATAAATTGCAGCTCTTCAATTCCTTTTTTTCCTTCCTCAGAAGTTGAAAGCAAATCAGATAATTTGGCTATTTTTTCAAGAATTGTTCCTGTGAAATTAAATAAAGGCTGTACTTTTTGAATGGCTTGTTCTGAAATTCCTTTTTCAAGCATTTCTTTTTTCACCCCTTCTTCACCAATTTTATCTAATTTATCTAGAGCAACCGTAAAGTCAATAAGTTTATCGGAAGCTCCAATAACCTCAGCAATTCCTGATAAAATTTTTCGATTGTTAATTTTAATCGTAACTCCGTTTAATCCTAAATCGGAAAACACAGCATCATATAATTGAATCAATTCCACTTCTTGCCATAGCGAAGTAGAACCCACCACATCGGCATCACACTGATAAAATTCTCTAAACCGCCCTTTTTGAGGACGATCAGCACGCCAAACAGGTTGAATTTGATAGCGTTTAAAAGGAAATTCAATTTCGCTCTGGTGTTGCACCACATACCTTGCAAAAGGAACCGTCAAATCATAACGAAGCGCTTTTTCTGAAATTCTCGAAGTTAATTGTTTGGAATTTATATTTTGTAACTCGTCTGCAGCAACTTTGTCCAAGTAATCTCCAGAATTCAAAATTTTGAAAATCAAGCGATCTCCTTCTTCTCCATATTTACCCATTAATGTATCGGAGTTTTCAAAACTAGGAGTCTCAATTGGTTGGTAACCAAATTTTTCAAAATGATTACGAATTATAGAAATAATATAATTTCGTTTAGAAACCTCAGTTGGAGAAAAATCGCGTGTACCTTTTGGTATACTTGGTTTGGATGCCATTTTAAATATGTTAGAAGTTGGTGATTGAAAGTTAAAAATTACCGTTTTCTTAAATCTTTCAACTTTCGTCTTCCAATCTATAAAACAGTAAAAATTAATTTACTTTGCAAATATCTAATTTTTTCAACTAATTTATAATTCTAATAGCACAAACTTGTAACAAAATCCGTAAATTCGTGTCAAATTGAGATTATGAAAGGAGTTTTCAAAGAAAATATTAAGATTGCCTTAGGTTCTATTCGGGCCCAATTACTTCGTACCATACTTACTATTGTGATTATTGCCATAGGCATTACCGCTTTAGTAGGAATTCTTACTGTCGTTTCTGCAATTGATTATACTTTAAATTCTAAGTTCGCTTCTATGGGATCGAATACTTTTAGTATCAACCAATATGAATTCAGAACACGAAACCAAGGAGGAGATGAAGTTGAAAAAATTAATCCGATTATTTCTTATCCCGAAGCTAAAGCTTACAAAGAAAAATACGATTATCCCTTTACGAGAACTTCCCTTTCTTTTACTGCAACCGGAACTGCCGAAGTAAAATTTGATAATGAAAAAACCGATCCAGAAATTGCAGTATTAGGAGTGGATGAATATTTCACTGCCAATAACGGATTTGAAGTAATTCAAGGAAGAAATTTTAATGGCTTTGATATTTCTAACAACACCTACAGTTGTATTGTAGGTAGTGATTTTGCTTCCAAGGGACTCCTAAAAGATGTGAATCCTATTGATAAAATCATTTCTATTAGAGGCGCCAAATTTAAAGTAATTGGAGTACTTAAAGAAAAAGGATCCACCTTTGGAAACAACCAAGATTTGCGCGTATTAATTCCGATTCAAGTGGCACGCTCTTTATTTTCTGCTCCTAGTATCAACTATACCATCAGCACGATGGTGGATAAAAAAGAATTTTTTGAAGCTGCCGTAGATCATGCAACCGTTACTATGCGTCAAATTAGAAAACTTAATCCCGTAGAAGAAAATAATTTTGGTATCTCCAGAAGCGATGATTTGGTAAACCGAATTGCCGAAATGACCGGAGTTTTAAGTATTTCTGCCTGGATCATTGGAATTATTACAATACTCGGTTCTTCTATAGCTTTAATGAATATCATGATTGTTTCGGTAACCGAAAGAACTCGAGAAATTGGCGTACGAAAATCATTGGGTGCCAAACGTAAAACGATAGCGTGGCAATTTTTCATGGAAACCTTACTGATTGGGCAAATTGGCGGTTTTGTAGGAATTATCTTTGGAATATTAATCGGTTATTTGATGGCTACCGTAATGGAATTTGGATTTGTAATTCCGTGGGGAGCAATACTAGCAGCAGTAATTACAAGTTTTATTGTGGCGTTAGTTTCCGGGCTGTATCCAGCTATTAAAGCGTCTAAGTTAGATCCTATTGAAGCGTTGCGTTACGAGTAGCTAGTAGTTGTAGGCAAGTACACCCGAATTTAACAAAACATATATCTTAATGAAAAACTTAATAATATTTTTTTGCTTCTTTTTAAATTGCTCATGTAAAGGCCAAAATAGAATTGACCCTATTAAAGATTTTGAAGTTGAACTTACTGATTCTGCTCTAGAAAAATTTAAAAATAATTGCCCATATGATATTTCAAATGTTTTTCTTGCTGGAAGTTCATTTTTTGCAAGTTTTGAAGCAATAGGAAATTCAGGAGTAAAACTAATGTTCAATCTTAATAAAGAAGATTTAAAACTGCTGGAGTCAAGGTTAAAGAAATATAATCGAATTAACAATAAAGAACTTAAAGTTCAAGACTATAAAGTCTTATATCCATATAATAATAAATTGTTACTGTTTAATGATGTTTCGGATGAATGGAAAGATTTGTTGGGAGAAGTTAATTTGAAAAATGAAGAAGTAGAAATTTACTTAATAGAAGAAGGCAAACTAGAAAATACATTTATTCAAGAGGGAACAAGTAATAAACCGCATAATTTTGTTTGTGGAATTTACTTATTTAAGAAGATGAACAAGTTAATATATTGGTTTGCAATATCTAAATAAAAAACTACCTACAACAGCTATTTCTCGCAATTGTGAATTTTGTGGTAAGTTCACGTTTCACATTGAACTTTTTACTTAATTACAAAATATGCAGTCACGAAGCCTTGCACCTCGTTTAGCAGCGAAACGTTGGAAGATGGAAGTTATTTTCTTACAAAGCACTTCGAATCATTCTATCATTACCGTAAATATCTTTCTTTAATTCGATAGATTTAAAACCTAAAACCTCAAGTAATTCAACAGTTTCCTTTCCTAAATACTGATTGATTTCAAAAAACAACTTTCCGTTTTGAGCGAGATTTTTAGTAGCCAAATGAGCAATTTTTCTATAAAAGAGCAACGCATCAGTATCTTCCACAAATAAAGCCAAATGAGGTTCAAATTCTAATACATTGGGTTTGATTTCGGCTTTTTCAAGATTGCGAACATAAGGTGGGTTGGAAACAATAATATCAAAATGAGTTGGAAATTGGAAGTTGGAAGTTGAAAGTTCATTTAAATTAGTGACACTTAAAATATCTGCATTTACAAAATTCACTTTTACCTTATTATTTTCCGCATTTTTTTGGGCTACAGCCAAAGCTTTTTCCGAAACATCCACAGCAAAAACTTCAGCATTTGGCAAATTTTTAGCTAATGAAATTGCAATACAACCGCTACCCGTTCCAATATCGAGGATTTTCAAACTTTCGACTGCTGACTTCCGACTTTCAACTACAATCCATTCTACCAATTCTTCGGTTTCTGGCCTTGGAATTAAGGTGTTTTCATTGACTAAAAACGGTAAGCTGTAAAACTCGGTTTCTCCTATTATATATTGTATTGGCTTTTGATTTTTTAATTCTGATAAGGCACTTTCCCATTTAACCAATTGTGAGACATCCATTTCCATTTCGGGATTCAGTGCTAAATCGATGCGTTTTTTTCCATGATAACTCTCCAACAACAGATAAAAGAAACTTTCAATTTCTTTTTCATCATAAATAGCTGAAAGCTCATGAAGCAATTTTGATTTAAAGGCTTTTAGTACCATTTCTATTCTAAATTTTTAATCATCCAAACAGGGCAACTGGTATGGCCTGTTCCTCCAAGTGGTTCGCTTAGATACTCAAACCCTACTTTTTTATATAATTTTTGGGCATTAAGCATTACCGGCAACGTTTCTAAATAGCATTTTTCATAGCCAAATTCTTTGGCTTTCGCCAAACATTTTTCAATCATTTGCATTCCAATTCCTCTGCCTCGAGCTTCTTGTAAGAAATACATTTTTTGCAATTCACAGATGTTCTCAGTGGAGTTATCCAATTGATTTACTCCTGCACCACCAATAATCTTGCCATTTTCTTCTACTACAAAATAAATTGATTTTGGATTTTGATAGGCTTCAAACATAAAATCCAAGTGCACATCGGCAAAAGCAGTACCTGTTTTTGGATAGCCTTCAGTCACAAAAACCTCCCGAATAACCGCAGCTATTTGAGGGTTATCTTCTTTTTTTATTTCTCGTAGTAACATACTTTCATTCTAAATTCAAAAAGACTTATTTTTGTGGTGTGAAGATACATGAAAAATACATAAAGCGCTGTATTGAACTAGCCAAAAATGGATTGGGCACCACCTACCCTAACCCTTTGGTTGGCAGCGTAATTGTGTATAACGACCAAATTATTGGCGAAGGATGGCACCAAAAAGCAGGATGTCCGCACGCTGAAGTCCATGCCATTCAATCGGTTAAAGATAAATCCTTACTTTCAAAAGCCACAATTTATGTAAGCTTAGAACCTTGCAGCCACTTTGGAAAAACACCTCCTTGTAGTGATTTGATCATTGCAAATAAAATTCCGAATGTAATCATTGGTACGGTAGATCCTTTTGCAAAAGTGGCAGGTAACGGCATAAAAAAATTGATAGAAGCAGGAGCAAATGTCACCGTTGGTATATTAGAAGATGAATGCTATGAACTGAACAAGCGCTTTTTTACATTTCATAACAAGAATAGACCTTATATTATATTAAAGTGGGCAGAAAGCAACGACGGTTACATCGCTCCGAATACTAGACTAACTCAAGAACCCGTTTGGATCACCAATGAAGTATCGCGTCAATTGGTTCATAAATGGCGCAGTGAAGAGCAGGCCATTTTAGTTGGAACCAATACCGTTTTAGAAGATAATCCAACACTAACCACAAGAAATTGGGCCGGAAACAACCCAATTAGAATAGTTTTAGATCAAAATAATAAAATTTCGAAAGAAAGTCATATCTTTGATAATCAAGCGAAAACTATTTTAATTAGCAAAAATGAAATTCCGTTTGATGAAAATTTAGCTTCAAATATTGCTTCGTTTTTATTTGAACAAGACATTCAATCGTTGCTAATTGAAGGAGGAACTAAAACTTTGCAAACATTTATTGATTCCAATTTATGGGATGAAGCTCGAGTATTTAAAGGAGCTATTTCATTTAATAAAGGTATTAAAGCACCTGAATATAATTTTGCAAGTTCGAATAAAACGCAATTAACTGAGGATGAACTAGTAACTTTTAGAAACCATGATCACAACCATCATTTTTGATTTTGGAGATATTTTTCTGAATCTAGAAAAAGAAGCACAAGTTGAAGCTTTTAAAAAACTTGGATTAGCGGGTCCAAATGACGATTTAATTCTCAAAAATGACTTATTTGAAAAGGGAGAACTATCCGAAAGTAAATTCCTTGAATCGTTTCAAAAATACATTCCTAACGCAAGTATAAGTGAAATTAAAGAGGCATGGAATACTATCATTGGCGACTTCCCTTTATATCGATTGGAATTTTTACAATTACTATCATATAAGTATAAATTGTTTTTATTGACCAATACCGATGAAATTCATATTGACCATTTTGAACAAAATGTAGGTATTTCTTTTTTTAGTGATTTTTATCAATGTTTTGAAAAAGTATATTATTCCTATGAGATGGGAATGCGAAAGCCAGAAGAGGAAATTTATTCCTATATATTAAGAAAACACGATTTAAATCCGAAAAGAACCTTATTTGTAGATGATAAAAAAGTGAATACAGATGCTGCTCAAAATCTAGGACTACATGTTTGGAATTTACAAGTTGGCCAAGAAGATGTGGTTGATTTATTCAAACAAAAACAGCTACCATTATAAAAAAATTACCTTAATTAAAATTGCAAGATACCTACAAAACCATAGCTACTGCTTCGGAGGAAATACTATTTAAAGAAAAAAACAGCAAGTTTTTTGGATATGCATTTCCGGTTTCAACCGAAGTAGAAATTAAAAATCATTTAGATATTTTAAAAAAGCAGCATTATGGGGCAGTACATAATTGCTATGCTTTTCAAATTGGCACAGATACTATTCAATACCGAGCAAATGATGACGGAGAGCCGAGTAATTCAGCAGGTACTCCCATTTATGGTCAGATACAATCGTTTGGGTTAACTAATATTTTAGTGGTTGTAGTTCGGTATTTTGGTGGAGTGAAATTAGGAGTTGGTGGATTAATTACTGCATATCGAACAGCAGCTCAAATGGCACTTGAAGCTCCAGAGATCGTTGAAAAAACGATCGATATCAAATTTATTATCCACTTTGATTACAAAAACATGAATAAAGTAATGCGCGTAATCAAAGAAAAAAATATAGAAATTAATTCCCAAAAAATGGATTTAGGCTGCGAAATAATAGTTTCTACACGAAAAAAAAATGCCGAAATGGTATTCGACATTTTTGATACGATGTTTGAAATTGATATAAAAAAATTGGAATAAATTATTCCGCATTAATTACATCTAAAAGGTATTGAGGAGGAGCAGTAGGTTTTCCGGAATTTACATCCACAAAAACCAAAATAAAATGTGCAGTTGTTAATAACTCTTCGTTTTCATTGCGAATTTCACAATCAAATTCAATCTTCACTCCACTGTAGTTTTTTAATCTGGTATGTATCGTTAAAAGATCATCGTATTTTGCCGGTTTTTTATAATTAAGATGCATTGATACGATGGGCAACGCAATGCCGTTTTGTTCCATTTCTTTATACGAAACTCCTTTGTTTCTAAGCCATTCCACCCTTCCTATTTCAAAATAGGGTACATAGCTTCCATGATATACTACTCCCATTTGGTCGGTTTCACCATATCTAACTCTTACCTCAACTTGATTTTCTTTCATTGTTATTTTATTAATTATTACACAAACGGAATACTCTATACGTAAAAAATTTTTAAAAAACCATAGCAAATAATTTTTTTTAATGGATTTTTATCCACATATTTGTTATCCCAAAAAAAACAGAATAAAATTCTTTTTTTTCTGTTTGAAAACCATAATATAATATAGTAATTTTTAGTAAGAATATGAGCAAAACTGCGCAATCAGTTTGGGAGAATTGTCTGCTTTTTATAAAAGACAACATCCAAGAACAGGCCTACAAAACTTGGTTTGAACCTATTAAATCTGTTGAATTATCAGATAACGCATTATATATTCAAGTTCCTAGTAAATTCTTTTACGAATGGCTAGAGGAACACTATGTTAAATTACTTAAGGTTGCTCTTACAAAAGAGCTTGGGAAAAACGCAAAGTTACTCTATAAAATTAAAATGGAGAACACTTATGGCAATAAACAACCATTTACTGAACAATTGCCTAGTGCGCACCGCAGCCCAATTAAATCCCAAGAGGTAGATGCGCCATTTAAAAACTTAAATCCAGAGTTAAAAAATCCTTTTGTTATCCCTGGAATTAGAAATTTAAAAATAGAATCACAATTAAACCCAAATTATAGTTTTGACAATTTCCTTGAAGGAGATTCAAACCGTTTGGCTCGATCTGCAGGTATGGCTGTTGCCAATAAGCCTGGAGGAACTTCTTTCAATCCATTATTAATATTTGGTGGTGTTGGATTAGGTAAAACACACTTAGCACATGCTATTGGTGTTGAAATCAAAGATAAATATCCTGAGAAAACCGTATTGTATATTTCTGCAGAAGTTTTTACTCAGCAATACATAGATTCTGTTAAGAAAAATAACAGAAACGATTTTATTCATTTTTACCAATTGATCGATGTATTAATCATTGATGATGTACAATTCCTATCTGGTAAAACAGGAACCCAAGATGTGTTTTTCCATATTTTCAATTACTTGCACCAAAATGGTAAACAGGTTATCCTTACCTCAGATAAGGCACCTGTTGACATGCAAGACATTGAGCAACGATTGTTGTCTCGTTTCAAATGGGGTCTTTCAGCCGAATTACACCAACCAGACTACGAAACTCGAGTTTCCATTTTAAACAATATTCTTTATCGCGACGGCGTAGAAATGCCAAGTGAGATTATAGAATATGTGGCACAAAACATTAAAACTAATGTTCGTGAGCTTGAAGGTGCTATTATTTCTTTAATTGCGCAATCTTCTTTTAATAAAAAAGAAGTTACAATTGAGTTAGCGAAAAATATAGTTGAGAAGTTTGTGAAAAATGTGAAACGTGAAATCTCAATTGATTACATTCAAAAAGTGGTTTCCGATTATTTCCAATTAGATCTAGATACTTTACAATCAAAAACAAGAAAGCGTCATGTGGTTCAAGCTAGACAATTAGCTATGTTTTTTGCGAAAAAATTCACAAAGGCATCTTTAGCAAATATTGGATCACAAATTGGAGATAGAGATCATGCTACCGTTTTACATGCTTGTAAAACAGTTGACAATCTTGTTTCTACCGACAAGCAATTCAAAAAATTTGTAGAGGATATTCATAAAAAATTATCGCTATAATCTCATTTTATTTCTAACTTTTCCAATCTATCGGAAAACGAATAAATAATTATGCCAATCAAAATAGTAATGGTATGCTTAGGAAATATTTGCCGTTCGCCTTTGGCCGAAGGCATTTTAGCATCCAAACTTCCCAAAGACAAATTTCTAGTTGATTCTGCCGGAACAGGTTCTTGGCATATTGGCAAACAACCCGATCACCGATCAATTGCTACTGCAAAAAAACACGGAATAGATATTTCTAATCAAAAAGGGAAACATTTTACTTACGATTTTTTTGAGGAGTTTGATTACATCTACGTAATGGATGGGAGCAATTTTGAGAATGTAACTGCATTAGCAACCTCTGAAAACCAAAAAGAAAAAGTTAAACTTATTTTAGAAGAGCTTTTTCCAGGCGATAATGTAGATGTTCCCGATCCGTATTATGGACTACAAAATGGTTTTGATATGGTTTACGAAATGCTTGATGAAGCCACCGATTTACTTGCAAAAAAATTAATTGCAAAACATTCGTAATGAACAACCCAAATACAAAAGGAAAGTTATATTTAATTCCAACTACTCTTGGCGAAAGCAATGCCGCAGAGGTTTTGCCTATATTAGTTAAAAGAGTAATTGAAGTTATTGATCATTACATTGTTGAAAACGAAAAAACAGCTCGTAAAAGCATTAAAGCTGTGTATCCAGAAAAAGTTCAGGCTTCTTTAATACTAAGTACTTTAAATAAACACACCGATGTAACAGAGCATAACGAAATGCTAATACCTTGTTTAAATGGTATTAACATCGGATTAATGAGTGAAGCGGGATGCCCTGGAGTTGCCGATCCTGGTGCTGCAATTGTAAAATTAGCACACGAAAAAGGAATTCAAGTAGTTCCATTAGTTGGACCTTCGTCAATATTATTGGCTATGATGGCCTCTGGAATGAACGGACAGAGTTTTGCGTTTAATGGCTATTTACCCATTGATAAATCAGAGAAAAAGTCGGCTTTAAAAAACTATGAGAAGCTTTCTCAAGATAAAAATCAATCACAATTATTTATTGAAACACCTTACAGAAACAATAAATTAATGGAAGATTTATTGCAAACATTACAACCTAATACGCATTTGTGTATTGCGGCAGACATTACTTTGCCCACTGAATACATCAAGACTTTTCGAGTAAATGACTGGAAAAAAGTAAAAATAGACCTACACAATAGACCTACTATTTTTATTATTCACAAGATGTATTGAGAACTACACTTTTGGAGTACTATCCGCTTTGATGTTATGTGTTTCATAACCACCAAATTTTCTTAAATAGCTTTTTACTGAAGTTCCGTAACCGTCTCTGCATCTTTTTTTACCATTAGATTCCAAGAATCTTCTTACAGATCCAGCGCCTCCAAGATGCGCAGCAGCTAATATTCCCGATTCGGTAACATGAACACCGTCAATAGTTTTACCACGATACTCTTCAATTACATCTTGTAATTTGTACTTGTTGAATTTGATTAAAGCTACGAACGCTTTTTCTTGCAATTCAGGTGAATTTAAGAAAGTCGTATTACTTTTTATTCCAAAAAAGCGTAAAGCCGCAGTACCAAATTGGTATTTACCCATATAACCCAAAGAATTTACTAAATGGTAGTGCCCTTGAGATTCTCGAGTTGCAATAGCTTCTTTAAATCCAATGAAGTGTTTTCCGACAAAAGGTAAGGTTTGGTGAAAATAATCGGATGGGTTTTCGGAGGGAAATTGGTATAACAATTCCTCCTTTTCGCTTACATAAAATCGTTTATTATTTAAAGATTTTAATGGTTTAAAAGCGGAGCTAATAAAACCAATAATTAATACGATTCCTATGTAAAACAACCATTTATTTATCATAAATTGTAATTTCCAAGCGCTGTCACCATCTTGATATTGACGGGGCAAATATACAACTTATTTTTAAATAAAATTGAAAATCAGATAGTTAACGAATTTAGAAGTACATATAATGAAATTTAATTCCGTGTAAACCGCTTATTTCTAGGGTTGGAGCAGGAATTTTGATTGTATTAAAAACAGCAAAAAAAGTACTTAAAAAGTGTGATTTTGTATTGATTTTTGTCAAATCGGCATCCAAACTAAGGTAAAATTGTCGCGTTCTTTTGGTTTCAAAAGAGGAATTTATGGCGTTATTTTCTGCATTTCCGGTCAACATTCCCGTTGCGCCATAACCAACAGCAACATTTAACCACTTTGGAATTTTTGTTGATTTAAAAAAGGAACCCATATTAGCAGAAAGCCAATACGTTTGTCCGTTATAATCTTTTAATAATTGCTCGCTTAAAGAAGACCCTAAAACATTTGGGCGCAAAGGCGCATACGATGTTGTATGAAATGAAAATTTAGGAGTGATTCGTTGTTCCTTCCAAATTAATTCTTGTGATACAAACAGTGCCGTTCCCGAAGCATTGGCCGCCATATCACCCCAAGAAAAACCCCATTCGGCAGAATATCCATCAAAAACTTCTACCACACTCATAAAAGCCAACCCAATTGTTGAGCCATAAACAAGTTTGTATTTTTCACTACAACCCGACCATTGCAGGGCATTATACCCAAATGATCCTATATGGTATGCTGAAAACATATGCCCTACTTTATCCATTTGAAGCCATTCCTCGGAATCATTGATGGAATGTAAATTAGATTGCGGATAATCGGCATACCAAAGCTGGTTCAAACCAATTAAAGCTCCAGTTGCAATAGCAGTTTCCGAAATTGCAACGCCTTTCAAACGCTTATTATTTAGCGTATCCGATGGTTTAAGAAAGGTTTGGGTTTTACTTTGTGCAAAATCAATTTGAAATTGCATCAAAAATAGTACTACCAATATACAAGTTGATTTTTTCAACTGTTATCTTTTTGTGCCAGTCCCATTTAACCAATTGGCATATTTCTTCGCATTCACTTGATGCGCTTCATAGGTAGCAGCAAATTCATGGTAACCAAAACGCTCCACGCTAGCACAAAAATAAATATAGTTATTATTATCTGGAGCTAAAACTGCATCAATTGCTGTAATATCTGGCATTGCTATTGGCCCTGGAGGTAAACCAGTATTTACATAAGTATTATAGGGAGAACGAATACTTAGGTCGGCATATAAAACACGTTTTATAATTTGATCAAAATTATTACTTCTTTGTTTCACCGCATAAATTATAGTTGGATCTGCTTGAAGCGGCATTCCTTGTGCTAATCGATTTAAATAAACTCGAGCCACTTTAGGGCGTTCGTCTTTTTTAACTGTTTCTTTATGAACTATTGAAGCAAGTGTCATGACCTCAACCGGAGATAATCCCAGCTTTTTTGCTTTTATTAAACGCTCCAAAGTCCAGAATTTCTTATATTCTTTAAGCATTTTATCTCTAAATTTCTCAGCAGAAACATTCCAATAAAACTCATACGAATTTGGAATAAACATCGCTATTACATTTTCTTTAGTAAATCCATTTTGATTTAAAAAAAGAGAATCTCTAAAAACAGAAAGTAATTTTGTAGTGTCAGGTTCTATTTGAGAACTAATTCGAACACATAAATTTTCTAAACGTTCTTGGTTATTAAATGCTAAATTTACCGGAACATTTCTTCGCATAGCAGAAACCAATCCGAAACTACTCATTCCCTCTTTTAGTAAAAATCGGCCTGGCTTAACGTTATCTTTATAAGAACGAACACCAGCAATGAATTTAAAGTTTTCGATATTTTCAACATAGGGTGAAACCAATTGCAACACCCTGTTAAAGTCAGAGCCTGTTGGAATTTCAACATACATTTCCTTGGCAACTCCTTTGGTATTGTTCGTGAAATACTTGCTATATACAACGATAGTAAAAACTAAAAAAACTCCTGCCGCAGCTATTAATAGGGTTTTAAACTTTGTATTCAAAATATTATTTGTTAGAGGTTATGGGTGATTTAGGAATTAATCAATTGAAAAAGTAATTCATCCTGAAAGGCATTATTACTATAATTCCAATCTTTTTTTACTCCTATTTTTTCAAATCCAAAAGTAGTAAAAAGGTTTATACTTGGCACATTGTCTGATCCAATATTTGCAAAAAGTTGGTGCAATTGCAATTGTTTAAACGAATATTTTATCAGCAAATCAAGGGCTTCTTTTCCAAATCCTTTACTCCTATCTGCGTCATTTTGAATTACGATTCCGATTCCGGCTCTTTTATTTTTGGGATCAAAATCGAATAAATCTATAAGGCCAATTGCAATATTTGATTCTTTCACACAAATTGCCAAGCGCAATTGTTTGGCTTCATAAATGTCTTGGTGGGCATTTTCTAGATACTGGCGAATCAAAAATTTACTGTACGGAGTTTGGGTATTGCTCACCTGCCAAATGGATTCGTCGTTTTCAATTTGGTAAATAAAATCCAAATCTTCGGGTTCTAGTGCGCGGAGGTATAAGTTGGTTCCAGATAATGTCATAAAAGTTTAAATTTCAATTTCTCCCTCAAAAACAAAAGTTGCAGGACCTTCCAACATTACTTTCTCATAACCTGCATTGGTTTTTTCGAAAGAAACTTTAAGCTTTCCTCCTTCTACATCAATAGCAATATTCTTAGAATTAGAGTTTCCAAGAGCATGCATTGCTATTGCTGTTGCTGTAGCTCCAGTTCCGCAGGAAAGGGTTTCGTCTTCAACCCCACGTTCGTATGTTCGTAAACGGAAATTATTTTCACCTAATTGACTTACAAAATTTACATTCGATCCTTCTTTTCCATACAAATCAGAATAGCGAATGGCAGCACCGTCTTTTTTAATGTCTTTATTCTGAAGGTCATTCACTAAAGTTACATGGTGGGGAGAACCTGTATTTAAAAACACATACTCCTCCTCTATTTTTACTTCTTTTACATCTTTCATTTGAAGAGAAACGGAACCATTTTCTAAAATAGTTGCGTGATGCAAACCATCCGTAGCGATGAAAGTCGTAGCATCTTTAATAATTCCGAGGCTTTTCGCGAAAGCAACTAGGCATCTTCCACCATTACCACACATGGAACTTTGATTTCCATCAGAATTGTAATACACCATTCGGAAATCGGTATCTGAATCATTTTCTAATAAAATCAATCCATCGGCACCAATACCAAATCTTCGATCACACAATTTTTCAATAACAGCAACAGCATCTTTCGGAAAAAACTCCAAACGATTATCAATCATTACAAAATCATTGCCCGTTCCTTGGTATTTATAAAACTTCATTTGCATGAATAGTATTAGATTAAATATTAATTCTGTTTAGCAAAGTTACAATTATTAATGATAAGTTAAAGATTGTTAAACGAGCGTTAAAGCATTTTTTTGAAAAATAAAAAACTATAATTTTACTCAACATAATTTAAAACAAAAAGAAATGAAACGTTATTCGAGCTTATTATTAGTTGCCTTATTTAGTGGAGCAACAACTCTTGGAGGTTATAAATTATTATTTGAAACTGATTTTGGCAAAAAATCTATTATCACTTCAGCACCCGAAAACTATAACCGAACTGTAGGGATGGGCGCAGAAAATATTGATTTTACTGCTGCTGCTGAAAATGCAGTCCATACTGTTGTTCACGTAAAGAATGTATCGGTGCGAACAGTTTACAATCCGATTATGCAATTTTTTTATGGCAGTAATGGAGGTGGGCAACAACAAGAACAAATAGGAACCGGATCGGGAGTAATTATTTCGGAAGATGGATATATCGTTACCAACAACCATGTAATAAAAGATGCGACCGAGTTGGAAGTAACTTTAAACAATAAAAAAGTTTACAAAGCCAAATTAATTGGTACCGATTCCAAAATGGATATTGCATTGTTAAAAATTGATTCGGAAGACAAACTGCCTTATTCCACTTTTGCCGATTCAGATCAAGTTAAAGTAGGCGAATGGGTATTGGCTGTTGGGAATCCGTATAATCTAACTTCAACAGTTACAGCGGGTATCGTTTCGGCGAAAGCTAGAAATTTAGACACGAACGGAATCCAATCTTTTATTCAAACCGATGCGGCTGTAAACCCAGGAAATTCTGGTGGCGCCTTAGTAAACACACGAGGTGAACTGATTGGCATAAACACTATGATTTCATCGCCAACAGGAAGTTATGCAGGCTATTCGTTTGCAATTCCATCTAATATTACTCGTAAAATTATTGAAGACATTATGGAGTTTGGTAATGTTCAACGAGGCGCATTAGGAATTGTAGGAAATGAAATTAATGGGCAAATTTCTAAAGAATTAGGAATAAAAGACACACAAGGGTATTATATTTCTAAAGTATTGAAAAATTCGGGAGCTGAAAAAGCAGGACTACGAAAAGGTGATGTCATATTAAAATTAGACAGCCAAACTATTACAAGTTTCCCAGAATTGTCAGGATATATCAGCACAAAAAGACCTAACGACAGAATAAATGTAACCATTCTAAGAGAAGGTAAAAATATGGTTATTCCAGTAATGTTAGTAAAAAACGATCTAATTAATACCGATTTCAAAGGCTTAGAATTAGAAAACATAGATGCTGCCGATAAAAGAAGATATAAAATTGATTATGGGGTGAAGATTAAAGAAGTGACCAACGACCGCTTGAAACCCTACGAAGACGAACTTTCTGGAAGTATCATTCTAACTATTGATGGAATTAAAGCTACTGATGTTGAATCTGTCTCTAAATTAGCCAATGATAAACACGAAAATCAAGGAGTAAGCATTGAAATGATCAATAAAATAGGTCAGATAATACGCATCATCATTTAATTAATTATAAATTAGGTTTTAAAAACCGTCAACAATTTGTTGGCGGTTTTTTTTATTGAAAAAAGTGTCAAATTATTTTACGAAAACGATATAGTTAATTACTTTTGCATCAAATTTCTTAGAAAACACACTTCTAACTCTATTACTACTACACATGAACAACAACAATTTGTACGAAAAAGAACTGTCTTTACAAGCAGACCGACGTAAAGCCGGGGTTGAATTTATTAAAATTATCAATGATTTATGGTATGATAAATCTATCGAATTAATATTCTTTAGAAATCAATTAATTGATACTTCGGTTAGCACCATTATGAACTTGCATGAATATGCTGGAGAATTTGTTCAAAAACCTATTAATGTTTTTGATACCGTTGAAATTGCAAGAGCCATATTAAATTTAGATCTTCCGCCGTCTCGAATTGATATTGGAAAATTAACTTATGAATACCATTTAGAAGATAATAAATATAATGATGCCAAAGCATTTGTAATTGACAAATTAAAAGATTCTAAAAACTCAGAAGAGATTACTCCTAAAGACGTTATCTTATATGGTTTTGGAAGAATTGGCCGACTTTTAGCTCGTGAAATGATGAGCAAAATTGGAAAAGGGCAACAACTTAGATTGCGAGCCATTGTAACACGTGATAGAAATGATGCACAATCTCTAGAAAAAAGAGCCTCTTTATTACAATATGATTCGGTTCATGGTGATTTTCAAGGTTCGGTTTCTGCCGATATTGAAAACAATGCCTTACTCATTAATGGAACTACCGTTCATGTAATTACTGCCAATTCACCTGAAGAAATAGATTATACCCAATTCGGAATTGACAATGCATTAGTAATTGATAACACCGGTGCTTTCACAACTGAAGAAGCACTACAACGCCATTTAACCTCAAAAGGTGTAGATAAAGTATTACTAACTGCGCCAGGAAAAGGAGTTCCAAATATTGTATATGGAGTAAATCATAATGATTACAATCCAGATGAAGTTTCGATATTTTCTGCTGCTTCTTGTACAACCAATGCAATTACTCCTATATTAAAAGCGGTTGAAGACACTCTTGGAGTGGTAAAAGGACATCTTGAAACCATTCATGCCTATACAAACGACCAGAATTTGGTAGACAACATGCATAAAAAATACCGTCGTGGAAGAGCCGCAGCCTTAAATATGGTAATTACCGAAACGGGGGCAGGAAGTGCGGTTGCGAAAGCATTACCGAGTTTGGCAGGGAAACTTACCTCTAATGCTATTCGAGTTCCAGTTCCAAATGGTTCATTGGTAGTACTTAATCTTGAAGTTGGAAAAACAACTTCAATTGAAGAAGTGAACAACATCATGAAACATTATGCATTAGAAGGAGAATTGGTAGAACAAATAAAATATTCTTTAAATAACGAATTGGTTTCTTCAGACATTGTTGGCACTTCGGCACCATCGATATTTGACAGCAACGCCACAATTGTTTCTGCTGACGGAAATAACATCGTGTTATATGTATGGTATGATAACGAATATGGCTACAGCCACCAAGTAATTCGATTGGCAAAATACATAGCAAAAGTAAGAAGATATACCTACTATTAGCAGTTAGTTAATTATTAATTCAAATAAAAAACTCCCAAGTATAACTTGGGAGTTTTTGTTATATATAGTTGGAATACCAATTAAGCATTTCCAGCAGCAGCAATTAAATTTAAAGCCGAACCTGCTTTAAACCAACCAATTTGACTGTCATTATAAGTATGATTAGCCAAGATAGATTCTTGAGAACCGTCTGCATGAGTAATCGCAATTGTTAATGGTTTACCTGGAGCAAAGCTTGTTAAATCTACAAAATCAAAAGTATCATTCTCTTGAATTTTGTCGTAATCTGCTTCGTTAGCAAAAGTTAATGCCAACATACCTTGTTTTTTCAAGTTCGTTTCGTGAATACGAGCAAATGATTTTACCAATACCGCTTTCACACCTAAGAAACGAGGCTCCATAGCAGCATGTTCACGAGAAGAACCTTCACCATAGTTTTGATCTCCAACAACTATTGAAGGAACTCCAGCAGCTTTATAAGCTCTTGCAACTGCTGGCACAGCAGCATATTCTCCGGTTAATTGATTTTTAACTTTATTAGCTTCTTGATTGAATGCGTTTACAGCACCAATCAACATGTTATTAGAAATATTATCTAAATGTCCGCGGAAGCGTAACCATGGACCTGCCATTGAGATGTGATCAGTAGTACATTTTCCAAAAGCTTTGATTAACAATTTAGCTCCTGTATAATTTTTACCATCCCAAGCATCAAAAGGTGCTAGTAATTGTAAACGGTCTGAAGTTTCAGAAACCACTACTTCTACTCCGCTTCCATCAGCTGCAGGCGCTTGAAAACCAGCGTCTTCTACTGCAAAACCTTTATTTGGTAATTCATCACCTGTTGGTGGATTGAATTTCACCGCTTCCCCTTTATCATTCAATAAAGTATCGGTTAACGGATTAAAAGATAAATCTCCTGAAATTGCTAAAGCAGCTACCATTTCTGGTGAAGTTACAAAAGCGTGTGTATTTGGATTTCCATCGGCACGTTTAGAAAAGTTTCTATTAAACGAATGAACGATAGTATTTTTTTCTCCTTTGTCAGCTCCTTCTCTATCCCATTGTCCGATACAAGGTCCGCAAGCATTTGTAAATACTTTAGTTCCCATTTTTTCAAAAGTTGCGATGATGCCATCTCTTTCGATTGTATAACGCACTTGCTCAGAACCAGGATTGATTCCGAATTCTGCTTTTGGAGTAATTCCGTGAGCGACAGCTTGCTCTACAATTGAAGCAGCACGCGCCATATCTTCGTAAGATGAGTTGGTACATGAACCAATTAATCCCCATTCTACTTTTAGAGGCCAACCATTTTTAGCTGCTTCTTCTTTCATTTTTGAAACCGGAGTTCCTCTATCTGGTGTAAAAGGTCCGTTGATATAAGGCTCTAATTCTGATAAGTTAATTTCAATAACTTGATCAAAATAAGTTTCTGGATTAGCATAAACTTCAGCATCTCCAGTTAAGTAAGATGCTACTTTATCGGCAGCATCCACTACATCTTGACGACCAGTTGATGCTAAATATCTTCTCATGGAATCATCGTAACCAAATGTAGAAGTGGTAGCGCCAATTTCGGCACCCATATTACAAATAGTTCCTTTTCCTGTACAAGACATATTGATTGCACCTTCACCAAAATATTCTACAATGGCACCAGTTCCTCCTTTTACAGTAAGAATGTCGGCAACTCTAAGAATAACATCTTTTGGTGCAGTCCAACCATTTAATTTTCCAGTTAATTTAACTCCGATTAACTTTGGAAATTTCAATTCCCAAGCCATACCCGACATTACATCAACGGCATCAGCACCACCCACACCAATAGCAAGCATACCCAATCCTCCTGCGTTTACTGTATGTGAATCGGTTCCAATCATCATTCCACCTGGGAAAGCATAATTTTCTAAAACTACTTGGTGAATAATTCCTGCTCCTGGTTTCCAGAAACCAATTCCGTATTTATTTGAAACTGATGAAAGGAAATCAAAAACTTCTTTAGACTGTGAAGTTGCCACTGCTAAATCGGTTTTAGCACCTACTTTAGCTTGGATAAGGTGATCACAGTGCACGGTTGTAGGAACCGCAACTGTTTTCTTACCTGCATGCATGAATTGTAATAATGCCATTTGAGCAGTTGCATCTTGACATGCTACTCTATCTGGAGCAAAATCAACATAATCAATTCCTCTTTTATAAACTGTTGTTGGATTACCATCCCAAAGGTGGTTGTATAAAATTTTCTCTGTTAAAGTAAGCGGACGACCAACTAACTCCCTAGCTTTATCTACGCGGGAAGCCATTGATGCATATACTTTTTCAATCATTTGAATATCAAAAGCCATAGTAATATAGATTTATTTGTTTGCAGAGCAAATTTACGAAATCGATGAAGTTTTTAAAAATTTTTAGTCAAATATGTTCTTTGATTTGAATAATTTACGAAATAGTCAATTTAGATATGTAATTTTTACTAAAATAGCATTATTAAGGTCAAAAATTAAATAATATTGATTTTATTAAGAAATCAATAAAAGCAAAAAACCCTAACCATTTATTGGTTAGGGTATTCTAGTAACACTAATAAATTGTTTATAACAACTTATCAATAATCATTTCTTCGGTGATTCCTTCGGCATCAGCCTTGTAATTCTTAATGATTCTATGGCGAAGTATTCCAACAGCAACAGCTTTAACATCTTCAATATCTGGCGAAAATTTTCCGTTGAAAGCGGCATTGGCTTTGGCGGCCAAAATTAAATTTTGTGAAGCTCTAGGTCCTGCACCCCAGTCTAAGTAGTTTTTTACAAATTCATTAGAAAGTGCATTATCTGGACGGGTTTTACTTACCAAAGTAACTGCATATTCAATTACATTATCGGCAACCGGAATACGACGAATTAAATTTTGGAAATCAATTATTTCTTGAGCAGAAAATAACGGATTTATCGTTTGTTTTGCATCCGAAGTTGTGCTTTTTACTACTTCTACCTCTTCTGCAAATGAAGGGTAATCAAGTTTAATAGCAAACATAAAACGGTCTAATTGCGCTTCTGGCAAAGGATAGGTTCCTTCTTGTTCAATTGGGTTTTGGGTTGCTAAAACGAAATAAGGTAAATCCAATTTATAATTATGTCCTGCAATAGTTACCGAACGCTCTTGCATGGCTTCTAAAAGTGCTGCTTGCGTTTTTGGCGGGGTTCTATTGATCTCGTCGGCAAGGATAATATTTGAAAAAATAGGTCCTTTAATGAATTTAAACTGACGGTTTTCATCAAGAATTTCGCTTCCTAAAATATCCGAAGGCATTAAATCGGGAGTGAACTGAATTCGTTTGAAAGCCAAACCTAAAGCTTGCGAAATAGTATTCACCATTAAAGTTTTGGCTAATCCTGGAACTCCAACTAAAAGTGCATGACCTCCAGAAAATATACTCAACAACACTTGGTCAACAACCGCATCTTGTCCGATAATTATTTTGGAAATTTCTTTTTTAAGTTCAACTCTTTTTTGAACTAAACTTTGAATTGCAGCTACGTCCGACATACTATTTGAGTTTAAAGTTGGGAGTTAGAAGATGGAAGTTAGAAAATCTACTTACTAACATCTACTTACTACTGACTATTTTTTAAGCCAATTATTAGTGAATTCACAATTAGAATACTCACCATTAATTTTAATATAGGTTTCTTTAATTTTGTTTTCCGACCATTTTGCAATGGCATTAATTTGTTTTTCTTTAAGAGCTAGATCTTTAATTTTAGTGTAATCTTTACTAAAATCTGCAATATGTTGATCTATTTTATTGGTAACGGTTATGATTTTATATCTTTTTCCTGCTTTTGGATCTTCATCTAAAATTACTGGAGAGATATCACCACTATTCATATTGGAAACTTGAGCATAAAACTCTGGATCCATTTTAGTTAATTCAAAATGTGTATCTTGAGTTTTAGGATTAATTAAAGTCCCACCGTTGGCACGCGTTTCTTTTTCATCAGATAGTGTTCTTGCAGCTTCTGCAAAAGTAATTTCTTTATCTTGGATACGTTTTCTGATTAATTCGATCTTGTCTTTTGCTTCTTTTAAGGCATCTGGAGTAATTTTGGCGGCCATTAAAATATGACGTAATTCTAAATCTTGTCCTTTTATTTTTTCCAAATAAATAATATGGAAACCAAATTCTGTTTCAAATGGCTCTGAAATTTCGCCTTCCTGCAGTGAGTAAGCCACGTCTTTAAACTCTTTTACAAATGGAGTTTTCTTGTTTATTTTATAGAATCCACCACTAGATCTTGAACCTGGATCTTCGGTGTACAATACGGCTTTAGTTGTAAAACTAGCACCCGCTAAAACTTCCTTTTTTATTTCTCTAAGTCGATTAATTACAGTTTGCTTTTCTAGCTCTGAAACTTTGGGTGTAATTACAATTTGAGCCATTTCTAATTCGGCTCCCAAAAGTGGTCTATCCGATTCTGGAATTTTCTTAAAGAAATTTCTAGTTTCTTCGGGTGTAATTTGAATTGGATCAATAATTTTTTTCTGCATTTCGGCAGCTAACTTTTGTTGTTTCAAGATTTCAAAAAGTTCTGTTTTGAATTCATCCTCACTATTTTTCTTGAAATATTTCACTACATTATCCATAGATTTCAACTGCTCTACCATATAATCTAGCTGTTGATTCATCTTTTCCTTAACCTCCTCATCTTTAACTACGATAGAATCTTGAATGGCTTGGTGTGCATACAATTTATCTTCCAATAATTTACCAAGCATTTGACAACGCGTAATGTCTTTTGTAGAATTACCCGAACTTTCTATTTCTAAAAAAGCTTTATCAATATCTGAATCTAAAACAATATAATCACCCACTGTAGCAACAATACCATCTACTTTTTGCCTTTTTTGTTGCGTTACAGGTTTTTTCTCTGGCTCTTTTTCTTTAATAATCTCCTGAGCATTTGCGTAAAAACCAATTAAAAAAAGGAAGATACCTAGTGTTCTTTTACAATTCAAAACATTCATCATTATACTATTTATTTTTTAATTTGATTTTTTACTTTTTCAAAAACTGCAGTATCCACTTTAACTGTAAATTCTTTTTTTAATTCATTTACCCAGTTTTGTTCTAAATATTGTTGGTAGTCATTTACCAATTTCCCTCTACATTCTTCCAAAGTTTTTATTCCCGCCGGAAGTACACTTTTCACATTAGTAACATAATAATACTCCCCTTTGTTGGTGATTTCAGAAACTCCGATTTCCATTTTAGTCCCCTTAGGTAATGCATCGGCGCCATCTTCATAAATCCCTTCGTAGAACATGACACTTACATTATCCTTGGTATTGAATTTTTCTTTAATGTCTTTTGAAGTTTGTTTTTTCTTCAACATACTTAACACTTTTTTCATTTTGCTTAAATCTGTTGAGGAATAAATTTCAGAATTCACTCTAGTTTTCCAAAGGTGTTTGTCTTTTTGAGTTTCGTAAAACGCTTTTAAACCTGTAGTATCTGATTTAGATCGTTGCCAAATTTCTTTATCCATTAAATCAAACAATAATAAACCGTCACGATATTCATCCATAACAGCTGAAAATTCTGGAAATTCTACTTCTAAATTATCGTTATAATATTGGTTTCTTTTTTCATCAACATAAGCATCAAAAAGGTAATTGGTCAATTTTGAAATTGGTCTAATTGCAGAACCTCCTTTTTGTTTAGAATATACATAATCTAAGAATTCAGTTCCTTTGAAATTTTTAGATCCAATTGAAAATAAGGTTTTGTCGTATTTATTAGTATCTGTTGGAACAGCCCATTTGTTTTCAAAAAAAGCATCTGTAACTGATTTTGATAAAGCGCTATATAATTTTGCGTCTTTTTGAATTGGGTATTTAACTCTTAATTTTTCTGTTAACGAATTAGTAATCAATCGAGAACGGTCGTCTTTGCTGATTTTGTTTTCTAATTCTGCTTTAGACTCATCATATGTTTTCACAGGATACTTATCCATAAGTTTCACAATATGCCAACCAAAATTTGTTTCAAATGGTTTAGATATTGGATTTTCTTTAGTTAAAGAGAACGCTTGATTTTCAAATTCTTCAGAACTAAGTTGACCAGAAGCAAATCGATTTAAAACACCACCTTTAGAAGCGGAAGATTTATCTTCGGATAATTGCTTTGCCAATTCTTCAAATTTTTCTCCTTGTTGTAATTTTTGGTAGATATCTTCAATAGTTGCTTTAGCATTTTCTACTGCTACACCCTCTTTATTTTTTAAAATCATAATATGTGACACCGCAATCTCACCACGATTATCTCGAACGTCATTTACTTTGATTAAATGGTATCCAAAACGAGTACGAACAGGCATAGAAATAGAACCAACAGGCGTTTTATAAGCACCATTTTCAAAAGCATAAACCATTTTAAAACTGGTAAAATAACCTAAATTTCCTTTATTGTCTTTGGCAGAAGGATCTTGAGATAATTCTGCTGCTAAAGCCCCAAAATCTTCCCCTTTTAAAATTCTGTCGCGAATGCCCATTGTTTTATTGTAAGCAGCTAAAGTATCAGCAGGAGCCGCATTTTCATCTGCTAAAATTAAAATATGAGAAGCATTCACTTCTTTAAGAAGTCGTTTATACCCTTCATCTACAAGCTCTTTAGTTACTTTAGAATCGGAGGTGTAGTTTTTAGACAATTGAGTTCTGTAGCTTTTTAACTCAGTTTGGTATTGCGTGTTGTTTTGCAATCCCAATTTGTTGGCTTTAGTCACTTTTAATTTATATCCAACGAATAATTCAAGATATTGATTCAAATCTTTTTGAGATTCGTCTTTTACTAAATCTAAATTTTTATTATAAACTCTTATGAATTCATCAGTATAAAACGGCTTGTCATCAATTGTAAATAAAACCTCTTTGGAACTGGTTTGTGCCTTTGCAACCAAAACAAATCCCATCAATAATCCTAAAAAAACATGCTTTAACTTCATTATCAATTTAATTAAATTAAGTTATTCAAAACAATATAAATTTTACATTTAGAAAAATGTAAATACAATCAACAAAAGTAACAAATAGGACGTATTAAACAACAATAGAACCTACTATTAACAAAAATTTATTAACAGAAAATAGAATAAGTAATTGGAAATGGCAACTTGCATTAGTTATTTATTTAATAAATAGTATTTTTGCAATCCATTATAATAAATATGAGTTTTTTAAAAGAAATATTACGCCGCAGAACTTTCGGAATCATCTCGCATCCCGATGCTGGAAAAACTACACTAACCGAAAAATTATTACTTTTTGGAGGGGCAATTCAAGAAGCTGGAGCAGTTAAAAACAACAAAATAAAAAAAGGTGCTACGAGTGACTTTATGGAAATTGAACGCCAAAGAGGTATTTCTGTTGCTACTTCAGTTTTAGCATTTAACTATAAAGACAAAAAAATAAACATCTTGGATACTCCAGGACACAAAGATTTTGCAGAAGATACTTTTAGAACTCTAACAGCGGTTGATAGTGTTATTGTAGTCATTGATGTGGCAAAGGGTGTTGAGGAACAAACTGAAAAATTAGTTTCGGTATGTAGAATGCGTAAAATTCCAATTATTGTCTTCATCAATAAATTAGATAGAGAAGGAAAAGATGCTTTCGACCTTATGGACGAAGTAGAAAAAAAATTGGGACTTCAAGTTACCCCTTTGAGTTTTCCTATTGGAATGGGATATGATTTTCAAGGTATTTATAATATTTGGGAGAAAAACATCAATCTATTTAGTGGTGATAGCAGAAAAAACATTGAAGACACCATTGCTATTTCGGATTTGATGAGTCCCGAGCTTGATAAATTAATAGGTGAAAATCCGGCAATCAAGTTAAGAGAAGAATTAGAATTAATTGAAGAAGTATATCCCGATTTTAGTAAAGAAGAGTATTTGGCCGGAAATTTACAACCCGTGTTTTTTGGATCTGCTTTAAATAATTTTGGCGTTCGAGAATTATTAGACTGTTTTGTTGAAATTGCACCTACGCCAAGAGCAAAAGAATCTGATACCCGATTAGTAAATCCGGAGGAAGCAAAATTATCTGGATTTGTATTTAAAATTCATGCTAACATGGACCCAAAACATCGGGACCGATTGGCATTTATTAAAATTGTTTCGGGAACATTTGAAAGAAACAAACCCTACACTCATGTGCGATTGAATAAAAGTTTGAAATTTTCGAGTCCGAATGCATTTTTTGCAGAAAAGAAAGAAATTGTAGACATTTCCTATCCTGGAGACATTGTGGGATTACACGATACTGGAAATTTTAAAATTGGAGACACCTTAACTGAAGGAGAAATGATGAATTTTAGAGGAATTCCAAGTTTCTCTCCAGAACATTTTAGGTACATTAATAATGCTGATCCAATGAAAGCAAAACAATTGGAAAAGGGTGTTGATCAATTAATGGATGAAGGGGTTGCGCAGTTGTTTACTTTAGAAATGAATAATCGTAAAATAATTGGTACCGTTGGAGCACTTCAATATGAGGTAATTCAATACCGATTAGAACATGAATATGGTGCAAAATGTACTTATGAAAATTTTCCAGTACACAAAGCTTGTTGGGTAAAACCAGATGACGCCAAAAATGAAGAATTCAAAGAATTTAGAAGAGTCAAACAAAAATTCTTAGCGCATGACAAATACAATCAATTAGTATTTCTAGCCGATTCTGATTTTACAATTCAAATGACACAAAGTAAATATCCTAGTGTAAAATTATTCTTCACCTCAGAATTTGACTAAATTCATATTCTTTAATTTATAAAAAAGGCTATACAAATTGTATAGCCTTTTTTATATTATATCAAATCCTTATCAAATAAAAACCCCTCCTCAAATTGAGGAGGGGTTTTTCTATTAAGATTTATCTCTTTAGAGATTATCGTTTAATTACTCGTAGGGTTTTGATGTTATCGCCTTGGCTTACAATCACGTTGTAAACTCCAGATGGATAATTATTTCCTACTTCTAGACCTCTCACTTGGATTGGATCTATAATTGAATTCTCAATTAATTTACCTAACATATCGTATACTTTCACTTGCAATACTTCTGCGCTTGTTGTTGTAACAGTAAGCTTGAAGTTAGCTGCAAATGGGTTTGGATACGCTGTTGCATTAAAGTTAGTGTCTGCACCTGTTACAGCAGTTGTTGGTTTAACAGTACCTGGTGTGGTAAGTGTACATATTTTATTATATGGACCCCATACTCCACCAATCTTAACTGCTACCTTAACTGAATACGTAGTATTTGGAGTTAAGCCTGGAACGGTATTCAAAGCAAATACTCTTAAAACGGTGTCAAATGTGTAACCATAGGATAATGCAGTATTAGTAAAGTTGAATCTGTAATTAGTTGCATTCGCTACTAATTTAGCATAAACCAACTCGTTGTTACTTGCTGCTACATAATCACATTGTGAATCTTGTAAGCTAGTTGTTGGGAACAACGGTGTAGTTACGTTACAACTTGGTCCGTATGGTAAGTAAGTACCATTCGTGTTTTTAACAGCAACCTCAACTTTAAATAACGTGTTGTAAGGAATGTTGCTCAATAAATTGAATCTAAATTCTCTTAAACTTCTATCTATTGTTTGAACCGCACTAGTAGACAAGTTTGTCACTTTGAATCTATAACCTGAAGCATAAGAAACTAAGTTAGCGTAAACTACATCAGTCATTAATCCTAGTTGAGTACCACATTGTGTAGACACAATAGTAGTTGTAGTTGCAGGAGTTGTAATGGTACAAGCAGCTCCATAGTAAGGTTGCCAGTTGTTAT
>CANGFO010000009.1 GCA_947453195.1 Flavobacteriaceae bacterium | reverse complement strand
TTAGAACCTAACTTTGATAACTTAATAAGTTGAATGAAATTCGTTTTGTTCAACTTATTTTTTTTACCAAACTAGGCGTTAACAATCTATTTGTGTAAAATTTATTTGTATTCTTAATAAGTTTATTAAACTACCGTAAATATTTAAATCGAAAATCTTAAATTTGCACGCAACTACTAACTATTTGGCAAAACAACTACAAATGAAATACACTACAAGACCACAAGCCATACTACTTTTAGCTGACGGAACAATTTTTCACGGTAAATCTATTGGAATTTCAGGAACAACTTTTGGAGAAGTTTGTTTCAATACCGGAATGACTGGATATCAAGAAATTTTCACTGATCCTTCTTATTTTGGTCAAATTATGGTGGCGACCAATCCGCATATTGGAAATTACGGAGTTAATGAAAATGAGGTTGAGTCGGATGGAATTAAAATTGCGGGATTAGTATGTAAGAATTTTAGTTTTAATCATTCGCGTCCCGATTCGGAAAGTGATTTATATACTTATTTTGAAAAACAAAATCTAGTTTGTATTTCTGATGTAGATACCAGAGCACTTGTAAGTTATATTAGAGATAATGGAGCACAAAATGCAGTTATTTCTTCCGATGGAACTTCTGTTGAAGAATTAAAAAAACAATTGGCGGCTGTTCCAGATATGAAAGGATTGGAATTGGCTTCTACAGTTTCAACTAAAGAACCGTATTACTTTGGGGATGAAAATGCGAGCTACAAAATTGCAGCGTTAGATTTGGGAATCAAAAGAAATATCCTACGAAATCTGGCTAAAAGAGATTGCTACATAAAAGTATTTCCATATAATTCTTCATTTGCAGATTTGCAATCGTTTAATCCCAATGGTTATTTTCTTTCTAACGGTCCTGGAGATCCAGAGCCTTTAACTGGAGTGCAGTCAGTAGCTAAAGAAATCATAAACTCAGACAAACCTTTATTCGGAATTTGCTTAGGACACCAAATTATTGCATTAGCAAACGGAGTGTCTACTTATAAAATGTTTAATGGGCACCGAGGAATAAACCATCCGGTAATGAATGTGCTAACGGGAAAAGGAGAAATTACTTCTCAAAATCATGGATTTGCAGTAAACAGAGAAGAGTTAGAAAGCCACCCCGATCTAGAGATTACGCATTATCATATCAATGACAATACAGTTGCAGGGATGCAAATGAAATCAAAAAGTTGCTTTTCAGTGCAATACCACCCAGAGGCGAGCCCAGGGCCACATGATTCTTCTTATCTTTTTGATAAATTTATAGATTCTTTAAAATAAAACTATTTTATATAAACTAAGAAAGCCGACTCCTGTTGTTTGAAGTCGGCTTTCTTTTTGCAAAAATTAGTATTTGAAAACTATTTTTTCAAAGTTCTTAAGAAGTTAACAACTAACCATCGGTCATCGTCTTCAGCAATTTTTTTCTTAAATGATGGCATTTCGTCTCTACCTTCGGTCATTTTGTAAAAAATTTCTCCGTCAGTTTGTTTTTGGAAATCTGCCGAAGTAAAATCTCCTACATCTCCTTTTAAATCGGCCGCTTTAGAACCATCTCCGAGTCCTTTTTTTCCGTGACAAGAAGAACATTGTTTAGCAAAAAGTGCTTTTGCTTCATTCATGCCATCTTTATCTTTTGGATCGGATGGGTTTTTCATGCTTTTATATTTAGCAGGAGCATCCCATTTTTTCTGGATAACCACTGTAAAAGACACTAATAATAAAGCTGTTAATGCTAAGGCTGAGATAAATTTTAAATTTTTCATTGTTAATTAATTTTTGGATTTATAAATTTTGATTAGATTAAAGATTAGCATAGTTAATATTGACCATATTCCAACTAAAATTAGATTTGGAATGATTAATATGAACAATGGAGTTTTAGACGGTGGTGACCACATGGTTCTATTGTCAAATGTAGATTTATCCGTAATTGGTACTCCTAGCTTGCCATAAAGATTTGCAACAATAGTGCCGTAAGTATCACTTTCTTTCAATACAACTTGAAAATTAAGAACGCCATTTCTACCAGTTAAACCTTTATCAATAGGTACAATAATAGTACCATCTGCATCGGTGGTATAGCTGTCTTCTTCTCCCATTGATAGAATTCCAAAAGTACGTTTTAGTCCAACAATTAATGTTTCATCTGCTATTGGATTATTGTTTTCATCCAACAAGCGTGCTTTAATGTTGTAAGTACTATCTGTTTTTTCTAAAAAAGCTTCAATTGAGGCATCGGTAACCGAAACATTTTCTTCGTTGTCTTCATATGCTTTGCTATTTTCAATTTTTGCAGTAAATGAAGAACTCGGGCCGCTATATTTTTTTGCTATGGCAAATGTTACTTTTCCTAAGTCATCGGTAATACATGTTCCAATTTTTACTCCTAGCGAATCATCAACGCTTTCTACTTTATATATAGTTAACTTTAAATTTTTGCATGGAGAAAAAACTTTTTTCTCTTTGTATTGAGCAACAATTTCAAGTGAAGCACTATGTTCTTTCATCAATTTAACAAATTGAATAGATAAATTTGCATTCTTTTTGTCTTCTTGAGCTGTTGATTTGAAACACACTAATGCGATACATACGGCTAAAATCAACAACGATTTTTTGTGTAATATTGATTTAAAGTGTGTCATTTTCTTCAGTTTTATGAGTTTCTAATAAGCCTCTTTCTTCTGCTGTTTCATGAATAGGTATTATAGGTAAATATCTAAACAAGATTGTCATAATTAATAGCGCTGAAGCTAAGGTTCCAAATGTGATTGTCCATTCTAAGGCAGATGGAAAATAATGATGCCATTCTTTCGGTACTCCTTGTATTGGTAAAAATGGATTTAACAAAGTTGGAGTTACAATTATGAAACGTTTCCACCATGATCCAACAACTACTAGTATTCCAATAATGAAAAGAGGTAGAGGTTTACGGCCTTTTGGAAAAATTAAAGCAATCACAGGAACAATTAATCCACCCACAATTACCAACCAGAATAATACTGCATAGTCTCCAAAAAATAATTCATTTAAGTGACTTGCTTCAGCTTCGGTAGTTTTATAAGCAGGAACTAAATATTCGTTAACGTTAAAATACAAGTAAATTAAACATAAAAGCACTAGTAATTTACCCATTTTATCAAAATGCATATCGGTGATATAATTTTCTAAATGATAAACTTTTCGTAATACATACATAATTACCACAACGGCTCCAGCACCCGCAACAAAAGCGCCAGCAATAAAATAAGGTCCAAAGTTGGAGCTATCCCATCCTGGTCTATATGTGGTTGCAAATAACCAAGCGGTCACCGTGTGAATCCCAAATGCTACCGGAATAATTAATACCGAAAGTATTTGAATGGATTTGTTGTAAAGCGAGGTTTGAGTTTTATTACCGGTCCAGTTTAAGGATAATTTACCATACCAGTTACTTAATTTTGGTTTGTCTTTAAAGTAATCTTTAAGTATTGCAAAATCGGGTAGTAATGGAAAAAACAAGAGCATTAAACTAATACACAAGTAGGTTGATATTACAAGTACATCCCAAATAATTGGTGACTGTAATCTGCCGTGGAGAAATAAATTATAAATTCTGTCTGGGCGCCCCATATCTATGATGATAGTTAAGCCGGCCATAACAATTGCTGCCACAGCAATAACTTCAGAAATTCTAGTTAGCGGGGTACTCCAATGAGCACCTGTTAGTCTTAGAATTGCAGTGACTAATGATCCTACTAAACTAATCGCTACGAAGAATACAAAGTTAGAGATGTAAACTCCCCAAAGCGCGTAATCGCGCATGTTAGTAATTATTAATCCTCTACTTAATTGAAGATAATAAGCTATTAAAGCGCAAACAATTATTACAACTAGGGAAGCTACCCAAATAGTACCTAGCTTGCCAAATTTTTTTGGAGCTAGATCATCGATTATTTTGTTATATTCTTTCATAATTAAGCGTCTTTATGAACAGATTCAAATTCGTTGTAGTTGTCAAGGCCTTCTTCAAAATCTTGTAATCTATCTACTGGAGGTAGATAATATACACTAGGTTGCGTTCCTAAACTTTCCATTAAGCGGTGTCCTGCTCGGTCTTTTAATAATTTACTTAATTTAAAAGTTTCTCCACTACCATTAGTTACAGCATCTTCATACATATCGCCAAAGGCAAAAACATCATTTGGACATGCTTTTACACAAAATGGAAGTTCGCCTTTTACAATTTGATGAGGGCAGAAATCACATTTATCCACGGTGCCTTTCACACTTGGTTGCCCGCAATAATCAGGAGTATATTCTTCAGTTTTAAGTAATGCCTTATCTTGTTTTGGTTCTTGCCAATTGAATACACGAATAGAGTAGGGGCATGCTGCCATACAAAAACGACATCCTATACATCTTTCATTATCAATTAAAACAATACCATCTCTTCTTTTAAAAGTAGCATCAACTGGACAAACTTTCACACAAGGTGGTTTATCGCAATGTTGGCACTGAGTAGGCATAAAATAAGGAGCTTCTTTTTCAGACTCTTGCATTTTGTATACTTTTAACCAAGCATTTTCTCCGGTTATATAGTGGCCTTTATTACAAGCATTTTGGCAACGTAATGCATTTTTACATTTTGCCAAATCTACTACCATCACAAACTTTTTTCCTGGGAATCCTTCTCTAGGGTCGTAATCTTTGGTTTTTAAAGAGTGTTCTTTTACTTCAGATGCAGGAACTTTAACTAAGTGCCCATCGGTAGACATAAGTTCTACCATTTCACCAGAAGGTTCTCCTTCCATAGCTTTTGATGCTATTACAGTTCCAGCAGTAGCAAGTAATCCAAATTTAATTCCTAATTCAAAGAATTTTCTTTTGGATTGTTGTGGATTCTCTTCTTTCATCTTATTTTTTTGTTTTCAACCAACTTAAAAGTGATTGATTAGAAATATTTTTTTCAACTACATTAGATTTTTCAATAACACTTTTTCTAACTTTAACTGTTGTCCCATCTGGGCGAAGTAGAATTTGATGTTCTTCTGAATCTTCAGTGTTTTTTGAATTACTTTTACCTAATCCTAAGGCAGGCAAGAGTAAACCACCACCAAGAAGAGGCAGAAAACCTCTTCTTGTTAATGATTTTTTATTATTAGCTGATTCGTTCATAACTATCAATTAGTGAAATAATCTAGTGATGTTGAATCCAATAGCATATTTACCACCTTTGAAGAAATCGTTTTGATTCAACATAGTATTATATTGCGGTAAAATAGCTCTGTAATTGGTTATGAATAATTGAAATGCGTGAGATCCAGTAGAATACTCCATTCCTAATCCCATTCCTGGTTTTGTTACATTGGTATTGTATTTTGCAAAAGAATAATTATAATCTGCAATAACAGCCATTGTAGGAGTTACTTTTACACGTGCGCCAATTTCGGTTGCAAATACATTACTTGGCATTGGACTTTCCACATAATTCATGTGCGAAACACTTGGTGCAATTTGAACTGAAATACTTCTATTAAATCTTCGTGCAATAATTAATTGATTATAGTAGGACCATCTGTCTGTAGAATGAACAAAATTTTCTGGAGTTCTTGCGTCATAAGCCATATCTCCATAATAAGTAATACTTACAGGTATTTTATTGTCTTTGGTTTGTCTTAACAATGCCCCTTTTAAACTAAAATCTTGAAGTCTGTTGTCTTTAGTGGTTCCAAAACCAACATTAATATTATTAGTAATTGCATAGTTTAACGCAAATCTAATATTTGCAGGAGCCCAAATTCCCAATCCATCATTTGCTCCAGGCCCTGTATTTACTATACCGAAACGATGATCAATGATCATTTCTAAGGTTCCTTTCACATTCAAAACATTGGTTTGTGATTCTATTAAAGCAGAACTTTCAAATGCAGCTCTTTCATATTTAGATTTGCTAGATTTTGTAGTAACTGCAGTACTGTCTTTTACCTGTGAAATAAGTGAAATAGGCAAAACGAATAAGGCGACTAAGATTGATTTATTTATTTTCATGGCTTTTTATTATTAATTGTTAGCTGCTCCGTCGTTAATCCATTTTTGAACTAGAGCAATTTTAGATGCGCTTAAAGCTCCGTTAGGTGGCATTTGTTGCGCGCCTTTTCCTGTCATTGCTTGGTAAAGGATACTTCCTGATGCATCTCCTGGAGTTACTAAAATTTCGCCTGCAGTGTTAACTGTTGTTAAAGCAGTATAAGAACTTCCATCAGTTAAATTTGGGCTTGTCATACCTGATTTGTGACAACCAATGCAGTTTTTATTAAAAATATTTTGAACATTGGTTTTGAAAGAAACATTCGCAGGAATTGGTTCTTCTGGTAAAGCATCGTTATAACAAGAGGTAGCAAATAAACCTAGAGAAGCTACCATCATAAGTTGAACTATTTTTTTCATTTTGTATGTTTTTTTTATTACGAAATAGTAATTTGTAAATTTTATTTATGAAATATATTTACTTATTAAGGATTTGGAAGCTGTGTAGTAAAGTCAGGGAATCTCGCTAAACCACTAGGGCCATTAAATGCAGCAATTAAGTCTTTCATTTCTTTTTTAGTTATTGGTGTTGCTGCCATCCATGGCACGTTACCAAATTTTCCTGTAATAACTGTGAACGCAGCATTTGCAGTATTGTATCTAAAGAAAGATCCTAGTCCGTATAGTTTTGCAGCAGCGGTTGTTCCAGAAGCTGTTGCTGGATTTGCAGATCCTGCACCATTTGTTTGGTTAACAACTCCTGTAGGCATAATTGGTCCTTGAGCATTAGTAGTTCCATGTCCGTCAACACCGTGGCAATAAGAGCATTTTTGAGCGTAAAAAGCAACACCTGCAGCAGCGTCACCATCACTACCAATATTAGCATAGGTAACATAAGGAGCACTTCCTATTGGGGTAGCTTGTACCGTTTGGTAAGGACCGTTGTGAGTAGTTAAGGTATATAAATCATTATTTTCATTAAATATTCCTTCTTTTAACCATTTAACTAAATCCCATATTTTTTCATCAGTTAAAATTCTACTGTAATCGGGATGCGTTTGTCCACCTAAAGTTAAATCTAAACCATTTGCGGTTTTGGTAGCATCAATTTGTCTTCCACCTACATTTTTAATGGCGTCAAATAAGACTTTAGGATCCCAAGATTTGCAATCAATTAATTTGTTGGTTGCAAGTTGAGGTTGGTTAGCAGCAGTTTTTTTAGATATTCCAGCTCCTTCTCTTCCCATTCCGTCAACTGGGTGACAACTTGAACAAGAATAAAAGTTTCTGTTTGCTTGAGGAGCAGGAGATGGTGTGGTAACCCCTGTTTGAGCAGTGTAAGTAGCCATAGCTTTTATTTCTGCTTCAGTTAGTGTTGGGTCAGCAGCATATTTTGGATTTGGCCATCCAACTAGATTTGCTAAAGCTGGGTTAGCAGTAGCGTCAGCAGGAGTAACTAAACCCCATCCAGCATCTACATGTTGGAAATTACTAAATAATTTTGCTCCGTTAATAGCATCTGCACTTGCATACGCTTCTTTTTCGGAAGCTTGTGGATCCACATAAATGTCATGTGTACAACTTTGCAACATAAATGCAATAAATCCAATCATTACAATGTTTAAACTTTTTGTTTTCATAATATTAAATTTTTGTTAATGAAATCTTTGGTAAATTTCTTATTTAATAATTTCATGAAATCTGACTTTTATCATGTTCTTGTTTTTTTTATCATTTTCATTAAAAAAAATAAACATTTTATTTTAGTCTAACTTATTTGTAAGATTATTAAGTATTTAATTTAAAAAACAACAACATACATTATTGTATGTTGTTGAAATTAATTGGGAGTAGTGTATGGAAATTTTTAAAATAGCTAAAAAAAAAGGATTTCAATTTTGAAATCCTTTTAGGGTTAATTTGTTTTTGTGAATTTTTCGTAGAGATTTTCAAATTCAATATTATGTTTTAAAAAGTTACTATTGGTAACCTGCCATTTTAGCAACAAATTTTGCTTTTCGGTTTGAACTTTAAGCAATGCATCAAAGAAATCATTTTTTGCTTTATTGAATTTTCTAACTTCAGTGTTGTATTCTTCGTCTGAAATTGTATTTTTATTATCTTCCGACTTTTGTTTAATGCTATAAAAATTAGTACTTGTAGTTATATAGTTGTTAAATAAGGGTAAAATCTTTTCCTTTTGAGCCATCATAAAGTTAATGAATTCAATATTGGCATCATTTAAAGAGGTGTCTGCAAAATCGTTTCTATAGGTATCGGTCCGTAATAAAGATTCTTGTCCTATTAGGGTTATGTAATTCATGCACTTAGTTGCTGCTTCACTATTCGTGGACTTTAATAATTCAGTAAATTTTTCATCCAGTACATTCAATCGGTAGTAAATAAAACTCTGATACGCATCATATTCAAATACATTCTTCTTATTAAAATAGCGAATTTGAATTTTGTATTTTAATCCAAATTCCTTTTTTTTATTTTCATAATTTAAGATCTCCGTATAATATTTTTTTATTGCTGATTCTTTATAATCAAAATTGCTCATTATTTCAGAATAATCTAAAGCACTTTGAAATTTGTAATCGTTAAGTTTTAACGATTTGTTTTTTAATAAATAAATAGTCTCTAGATTTAATTTCATAAAGGCATTCCGTAAATCTAAATCACCATTAATCCCTCGATCATTTTTTAATAAATTCGCATTAATAGTTTCGAGTTTTTGGTATAAACGCACCAAGTTATCACTTACTCGGCCTTCTAAATCGGCATTAACTATAGAGGCAGAATATTCCATTAATGCTTCTTTTACAAATAATTCATTTCTGCCAAAATCCACTATATAGGCTTTCGCATTTCTATAATTCTGTGCTAATAAAGTTTGACAAAATACAGTAAAAAGAAAGATAACACACCAAGTAACTTTGAAGTTGTTTTTGGAAATACGGAGGTAAGTCGAATTTTTCATTTTTCTTACATTTAGTTTATTTCATAAAGTTAACACTTTTTTATTATTCGCTTAAAGAAATAAATTACTAAATCGTTTGAGTTTATAAGTTTTTATAAAAACAAATGATTTTTTTTTTTCAATATGTTTAAATTTGTAATCAATTTTTGATGATTTAACAGATAACAAATAAATAATTTAAGATAATGAGTATTATTATTAAAGTACACGCAAGACAAATTTTAGATTCAAGAGGAAATCCTACAATCGAAGTAGATGTAATTACCGAAAATGGTGTATTAGGTCGTGCTGCAGTTCCAAGTGGAGCTTCAACCGGAGAACATGAAGCAGTAGAACTTCGTGATGGCGGAAAAGCTTATATGGGTAAAGGCGTTCTTAAAGCAGTTGAAAATGTAAATACTAAAATTGCTCCCGAATTATTAGGAGTTTCTGTTTTTGAACAAAACTTAATCGATCAATTAATGATCGATTTAGATGGTACTACAAATAAAGGAAATCTTGGTGCTAATGCTATTCTTGGTGTTTCTTTGGCTGCTGCCAAAGCTGCTGCTAACGAATTAGGATTACCATTATACCGCTATGTTGGTGGGGTTTCTGCAAATACTTTACCTGTGCCAATGATGAACATCATCAATGGGGGATCACATTCTGATGCGCCTATTGCTTTTCAAGAGTTTATGGTTATGCCTGTAAAAGCAACTTCTTTTACCCATGCAATGCAAATGGGAACAGAGATTTTTCATAATTTGAAAAAAGTATTACACGACAGAAATTTATCTACCGCAGTTGGAGATGAAGGTGGTTTTGCGCCAAACTTAGCTGGTGGAACCGAAGACGCTATCGAAACTATTAAAATTGCAGTTGAAAATGCTGGATATAAATTTGGAGACGAAGTAATGATCGCTTTAGATTGTGCTGCTTCTGAATTTTATGTTGACGGTAAATACGATTATACAAAATTTGAAGGGCCTAACGGAAAAATTAGAACTTCAAGAGAGCAAGCAGAATACATGGCTGAATTGGCTACTAAATATCCTATCATATCTATTGAAGATGGAATGCAAGAAAACGATTGGGATGGTTGGAAATATTTAACTGAATTAATTGGAGATAAAGTTCAATTAGTAGGGGATGACTTGTTTGTAACTAATGTAGAGCGTTTATCTACTGGAATTGAAAAAGGAATTGCGAATTCAATCTTAGTTAAAGTTAACCAAATTGGAACTTTAACAGAAACAATTGCTGCAGTAAATATGGCTAAAAATGCAGGTTATACTTCAGTAATGTCACACCGTTCTGGTGAGACAGAAGACAATACAATTGCCGATTTAGCAGTGGCATTAAATTGTGGTCAAATTAAAACAGGATCAGCTTCTCGTTCCGATCGTATGGCTAAATACAACCAATTGTTGCGTATTGAAGAGGAATTAGGTGATACCGCATATTTTCCTGGATTGAATGCCTTCAAACAGAAATAATAAAATCAAATAGCTATTTATACGCCCTTTAGGTTTCTAAAGGGCGTTTTTTTATCTAAAAAAAGGAAGCATGCTGCCAATATATATCAATCTTGCAAATTTTAATCAAAAATTAACGAAAACGTTATAAGTTTTCTTTTATAATTCATTTAGAATTCCATAAATTTGTTAAATTATAATTATTCAGAATTAATTCCTATAAATATCATGTCAAAAACAGCAATATTAGAGTATGATGGCAAAAAATATGAGTTTCCAGTTATTATTGGATCCGAAAACGAACCTGCTATCGACATTAACAAACTACGCGATTTAACAGGTGCGATCACTCTTGATCCAGGGTATAAAAACTCGGGTTCATGTCAAAGTGAAATAACATTTCTAGATGGGGAAGAAGGAATTCTTCGTTATAGAGGGTATGCTATTGAAGATTTAGCAGATAAAGGTAATTTCCTTGAAGTTTCTTACTTAATTATTTTTGGTGAGTTACCTACAAAGGTGCAATTAGAACAATTTGAAAACGACATTCGTAAATATACTTTAGTGAATGAAGAAATGAAAAACATCATTGATGGTTTTCCTAAAACAGCACATCCAATGGGCGTTTTATCTTCATTGACTTCAGCTTTAACTGCCTTTAATCCAAAAGTAGTTAATGTTGAAAATGAAAAAGAAATGTATGAAGCAGTTTGTAAAACAATGGGTAAATTCCTTGTAATTGCAACCTGGACGTATAGAAAAATGATGGGGTATCCTTTAAATTATTACGATAATACTAAAGGATATGTAGAAAATTTCATGCGATTGATGTTTGAATTGCCTACTGGACCTTATGCAAAAAATCAAGTGGTAATTGATGCCTTAGATAAATTATTTATTTTACATGCCGATCACGAGCAAAACTGTTCTACCTCTACAGTAAGAATAGTTGGTTCTTCTCACGCGGGATTATTTGCATCTATTTCTGCTGGAGTTTCGGCACTTTGGGGGCCACTTCATGGTGGAGCGAATCAAGCGGTTTTAGAAATGCTTGAAGCAATTCAAAAAGACGGTGGAGATGCTAATAAATACATGGCAAAAGCAAAAGATAAAGACGATCCATTCCGTTTAATGGGATTTGGCCATAGAGTGTATAAAAACTTTGATCCAAGAGCGAAAATCATTAAAAAAGCTGCCGATGAGGTGTTAGCAACATTAGGAGTTGACGATCCAATTCTTCAAATTGCTAAAAAATTAGAGGAGGCTGCATTAGTAGATGAGTATTTTGTGTCTAGAAAACTATATCCAAATGTAGATTTCTATTCTGGAATCATCTACCGTGCATTAGGTATTCCAACGGAAATGTTTACCGTGATGTTCGCTATTGGCCGTTTGCCAGGTTGGATTGCACAATGGAAAGAAATGCGTGTGAACAAAGAACCTATTGGTAGACCAAGACAAGTTTATGTAGGTCACCCATTGAGGGATTTTGTAGCAATGGATAAAAGATAAAAATCTATCAATACTTATAAACAAAAGCTTCGCTATTCAGCGGAGCTTTTTTATATTTGCTTTAAAGCAAAAAATGTATGTTGCAATTAAATGTAAAAAATGAAACTTCAAGATTAAGGGCTGTAGTCCTGGGATCTGCTGTAGATAATGGTCCTACGCCAACTGCAGAAGAAGCCTACGATCCAAAATCATTAGAGCATATTCTGGCGGGAACTTACCCAAAAGAAGAGGATATGGTAAATGAAATGGAAGCCTTTAATAAAGTGTTTCAAAAGTATGATGTAAAGGTATACCGTCCCGAGCGAATTGAAAATTACAACCAAATATTCACAAGAGATATCGGATTTGTAATTGATGATATTTTTATCAAGGCAAATATTCTTCCTGATAGAGAACGCGAATTAGATGCCATTCAATATGTTATTGATCAAATGGATCTTGCTAAAGTGGTACGTCCGCCAGATGAAGTTCATATTGAAGGAGGCGATGTAATGCTTTGGAACGACTATATTTTTATTGGTACCTATAAAGGATCTGACTATAAGGATTATATTACTGCCCGAACCAATATGGCTGGGGTGAATTACATTAAAGAATTATTTCCACATAAAATTGTAAAAGAATTTGATTTGGTAAAATCCAAAATGGAAGCCCGAGATAATGCCTTGCATTTAGATTGTTGCTTTCAGCCAATTGGAGAAAATAAAGGAATTATATATAAAAGTGGTTTCAGAGAAGAAGCCGATTATAGATATTTATTGAAACTCTTTGGAAAAGAAAATTTATTTCACATTACCCGCGAGGAAATGTATCACATGAATTCCAATGTGTTTTCAATCGCTCCTGATGTTGTAGTTTCCGAAAAAAACTTCACCAGATTAAACACCTGGTTGCGAGAAAAAGGGTTTACGGTTGAAGAAATTCCATACGCAGAAATAGCCAAACAAGAAGGACTATTACGCTGCTCAACATTACCATTAATAAGAGATTAGTAATTTGTTTCAAGTTTATCTTTTCAGCTTGTAAAACCTGAAACTTCAAACTTCAAACTTTAAACAAAAATAGCATGAACCAAACCACCAATTCTATTTTAATGATTCGTCCAGTGGCTTTTCGTATGAACGAGCAAACGGCTGTAAATAATTATTATCAAAAGGTTTTAGACGGATTGACTCCGCAAAATGTAAATGCAAAGGCACAAGAAGAATTTGATGCATTTGTAAACAAACTTCGAATGGTTGGCGTGGATGTAACTGTGATTGAGGATACACTAAATCCGGATACTCCAGATAGTATTTTTCCAAATAATTGGATCTCATTTCATGAAAATGGCGATGTGGTTTTGTATCCGATGTTTGCTGAAAATAGAAGAGCCGAACGCAGAGAAGATGTGTTGGATATTTTAGAAGATGCCGGTTTTCAAATAAATGATGAAGTAATGGATTATTCTTCTGCAGAGGAGGATGGGTATTATTTAGAAGGCACTGGAAGTATAGTTTTAGATAGAGAAAACGGCAAAGCGTATTGCGCACTTTCGCCACGTGCCGATGAGGAACTTTTTATTGAATTTTGTGAAGATTTTGATTTAAGTCCGATTATTTTTGAAGCTTTTCAAACGGTTAATGGCGAACGAAAATTAATCTATCACACCAATGTAATGATGTGTATAGGAGATACTTTTGCAGTAATTTGTTCCGATTGTATTGATGATAAAAAAGAGCGCAAAATGGTTTTAGACAGCTTACGATCTGATGAAAAAGAAATCATTTTGATTACTGAAGATCAAATGAATAATTTTGCTGGAAACATGTTAGAGGTATTAGGGTCTGACGATAGAAGATATTTAGTTATGAGTTCTTCGGCTTACCATTCGTTAACCAAAAAACAAATTACGCAACTTGAAGAACACCTTACCATTATTCATTCTAGTTTAGACACTATAGAAGCTTGTGGCGGCGGAAGTGCACGTTGTATGATGGCCGAAATATTTCTTCCTAAAGCTTAGTTTGATACCAAAAAAAATATGAAAAATAAAAAAACACTTGTTCTTGGCGCTTCTACTAAACCAGAAAGATATGCCTTTAAAGCAATAACTATGTTGGTAGAAAAAGGACATTCCGTACTTGCTATAGGTCAGAATCAAGGGGAAGTTGCCGGAATTTCCATTAGAACTAAAAATATTCCACTGAAAAACATTGATACGGTCAGTCTGTATTTAAATCCGTTACGTCAAAGGGAATACTACAATTACATCATCGAAACCAAGCCAAAACGAGTAGTTTTCAATCCGGGTACAGAAAATCCAGAGTTTTATCAGTTATTAAAATCCAATAATATTAAGGTAGAAGAAGCGTGTACTTTGGTATTATTGGCAACCAATCAATATTAAAATTTAGTTTGACTTGTAGCGGGTTTGCTAATTAGTAGCAACCCAATAAATGTAATCAATCCGTTTGCAATGATTAATTCATTATCGATTACATATTTTCCAAAAAGCCTTTCCGAATTTTGAGTAATCAAAAAACAAATGGCAGGTGAAATAAGGCAAATGTATGGAACCAATTTGTCATGTACTGTTTTCGATTTCATGAATAATCCAAAGGCAAATAAACCAAGTAGTGGACCATAAGTGTAAGTTGCAATCTTAAATACCATTTTCACTACCGAATCATCGTTGATGGCGTTAAATAAAATAATTACCAAAAACATTAAGATTGAAAACCCTACATGTACAAAGTGTCTTGTTTTTACTAATTTTTTTTCATTTTCCATCTTCTGACTTTCATCTTCTGACTTCATTTTATCCATTCCTAAAAAATCAACGCAGAACGAAGTTGTTAAAGCCGTTAAAGCACTATCTGTAGTTGCAAAAGTTGCAGCTGTTAATCCCAATAAAAACACAATTGTTGGAATAATACTTAAATGATGGATGGCAATTTCAGGGAAAAGTAAATCGGTTCTAGCCACACCATTTATTTGTGGTACTGCAATTCCATTTTTCTCTGCATAAAGGTAAAGTAATGCTCCAACGCTTAAAAAGAAGATGTTGATTACAAGAAAAATCCCGGTGAAAGTGTACATGTTTTTTTGTGCTTCGCCGATATTTTTACAGCTTAAATTCTTTTGCATTAAATCTTGATCCAATCCAACAGTTGCGATCGTAACAAAAATTCCACCTAAAATTTGCTTCCAATAATAAGTTCCTGCTAAATAATCTTCGTAGAAAAAAACTTTCGAATAGTTGCTGTTTTTTACCTGTTCAAATGCTTCAATCATATTGAAATTCAAACTCTGGCAAATGAAATAGATGGTTAAAAATACCGAAGAAATTAAGAAGAAAGTTTGTAGCGTATCGGTGATAATAATTGTTTTTAATCCTCCTTTATATGTATAGGCAAAAATTAATCCCAAGGATATCAAAACGGTTACAGCAAAGGGAACATGTAGCGCATCAAAAACATATTTTTGCAACACAAAAACAACCAAATACAATCGAAATGCCGAACCAATAGTTCTTCCAATCAGGAAGATGCTTGCGGCTGTTTTATAGCTTACAACGCCAAGTCGCTGCTCAATATAGCCGTATATTGAAGTCAGATTCATTCGGTAATATAAGGGCAATAATAGTTTGGCAACAATAATAAAACCAAGTGCACAACCCAATACAAACTGAAAATATTTAAATTGTAAATCGGGGTTTCCTACTTCACCTGGAACCGAAATAAAAGTAATTCCAGAAATGGCGGTTCCAATCATTCCAAAGGCAACCAAATACCATTTGGAATTTTTATTGGCCTTGAAAAAAGTATCGTTGTCTGAACTTTTTTTACTAACCAGTGCAGAAATTAATATTAGTATACTAAAATAGATTACAATTAAAATTAATATAGCTATTGGAGACATAGTTTTGGTTTTTTAGTTGTGCTAAAATAGTAAAAAAGATGGAAGTGCAAAGTTGGGAGCAATAAGAAAGTGTATCGAGCAGAATTTCAACTAAATTCCAACTTTATTTTTTACTTTTGCTTCATGGAATTTTCTTCAAAATTATTAGAAAAAGCAGTCAATGAAATGGCGCAGCTACCCGGGATAGGAAAGCGAACGGCACTTCGATTGGTATTGCATTTATTAAAACAACCTTCAGAGCATACCCAGTATTTGTCGCAAGCACTTACTACAATGCGTGAAGAGGTGAAATTTTGTAAAAATTGCCATAATATTTCCGATATTGAAGTATGCGAAATATGTGCTAATGCTTCTCGAAACCATTCGGTTATTTGTATAGTTGAGGACATCCGCGATGTCATGGCAATTGAAAATACCAACCAATTTAAAGGTGTTTATCATGTTTTGGGAGGAAAGATTTCTCCAATAGACGGCATTGGCCCGAGTCAATTAAATATTTCTTCTTTGGTTGAAAAAGTAAAATCGGGTGCTGTTGAAGAAATAATATTTGCGTTAAGCTCCACAATGGAAGGCGATACGACCAATTTTTATTTGTACAAACAACTCAAAGATTTTTCTATTAAAACTTCTACCATCGCACGTGGAATTGCTGTGGGAGACGAATTGGAATATGCCGATGAAGTAACCTTAGGAAGAAGTATTTTGCAACGAGTTCCTTTTGAAAATTCCCTTAAAAACATTTAGGCAAGAAACTCTGTCAACTTTTTTTATATTTAAATTTGAAAAACTATCTTTGTTAGCTAAATTAGAGGGAAGTATGAATTTTAGAATTATATTTTTATTGTTTTTTGTTGGATTAATTACCGTTTCTTGTGTGCCAACGCAAGATTTAATTTATCTACAAAAAAAAGGTAATTCAACCGAAAGTACGATTAGCCCTATTGCTTTAAAGCCTTACAGGTTACAAACCAATGATATCTTAAATATTACAGTTAAAGCGATTGATCCAAAATTAGTAGAGATTTTTAATAGTGATCCAACTACACAAATTACACCTTCTGAGCAATTGCTTTATTTAAAAGGATATTCTGTCGATGATCATGGAAATGTTCGAATGCCAGTTTTAGGTGAAGTAAATGTTTTGGGCTACACGCTTGATGAAGCCAGAGAAAAAATAGAAACTTTATTGTTAAAAGACCACTTTAAAAAAGAAGCCGGTATTTATGTAAATGTAAAATTAGCTGGTTTTAGATATACCGTTAATGGCGAAGTTGCAAATACAGGAAGCAAAATATTGTATCAAGATAAGGTTACTATTCTTGAAGCTATTGCCAATTCTGGGGATATAACCATTATTGGTGACCGAAAAGATGTTAAAGTAATACGCCAGTTTCCGCAAGGAGCAGAGACTTTTAGTATCGATTTAACCGATGTAAAAGCGATGCAATCGCCATGTTATTATTTGCAGCCCAACGACTACATCTACGTGAAACCCTTGAAACAAAAATCTTGGGGAACAGGTAAGACAGGGATTGAGTCTTTAGGTACAATCATTACCATTTTATCTTTGGCAACCACCACCTTTTTATTACTTAAATAAACCACAAATTAATGTTAGATATAAAAGATTTTTCTTTTTTTGAAAACCAAAACAGCTTTGATTTTAAAGGTTTTTTAATCAAAATAGGTGGCTATTGGAAATGGTTTGTTTTTGGATTGTTCTTTAGTTTGTTGGTAGCTTATCAATTTAATATTAGAAAGCAAAAAGTATATTCGTTAGAAACTACAATTGCTATTAAAGAACAGGATAATCCGTTGTTTACTTCCAATACGAGTTTAATATTTAATTGGGGAGGTAGCTCTGATCAAGTGCAAAATATTTCTACCACAATTAAGTCACGTTCTCATAATGAGAGTGTTGTAAATAAACTTGATTTTTACATCGATTATTTAAAACAACAAAAATACTATCTTCAAGATGTGTATGGAAGCACTCCATTTTTTGTTTCAATTGATAAATCTAAAAATCAATTATTAAATATTCCGGTAAATATTAAATTTCTTTCTAATACTGAATATGAAATTATTATTGAAGCCAATTCCAATTCAATCGAAGTAATTAATTATTTAGAGAATTCAAAAAATGTTGTTTCGGTTGTAGATACTAAGATTGTAAAAAGATTTAAAGTTGGGCAAAAAGTAAACTTACCTTTCTTGAATTGGGTTTTAGAAATAAAAGAAAATCCAGGAAACTATGTTGGTAGCGATTATATTGTATCATTTAATTCTTTTGACGAAGTAGTTTCAAAATATAAAAATATTAAAGTTACAATTGATGAAAAAGCACCTTCTATTATTAAACTTTCACTAGAAGGAACCAATAAAGCTAGAATTGTAGATTATCTAAATGAGACGGTTAAAACGCTTATTAAAAGACAATTAGATAGTAAAAATTTATTTGCAGAAAATACAATTAAGTACATTGATACCACCTTGCAATTAATGGAAGGCGATCTTAAAAAAGCAAATTTAGATTTAAAAGAGTTTAGTAAAAATAAAAACATTGCCCAAATTGAAGCGGGAGGTGAAGTTTTTCAAAATCAAATAATTGATCTTGATAAAACCGACGGTGAAGTAAAAAGAAAGATCAATTATTATGCATCGTTGAGTAATTACTTAAAAAAGAGCACCGATTTTTCTAAACTTCCTGCGCCATCCGTTGCCGGAATTGAAGATCCCAATATAGTACTTAATGTAACCAAATTAGTTGAGCTTTCCGTTCGTAGATCCGAGATGGTATATTCTGTGAAAAGTGATGTAATGTTTAATAACATCGACAATGAAATTGCATCGGTAAAGCGTGTATTATTAGAAAATATTGCATCTGCAAAAGCTGCAATTCAAATGGATGCCTCTCAAGTTCAAAGTAAGATAAATGAAGTGGAAGGAAAGATTATGAGCCTTCCAGAAGAAAAGCAAGAATATATTAAAATCATGCGAAAGTATGATTTAAGTAACGGAATTTATGAAACCTATCTTTCTAAGAGAAGCGAAGCACAAATTGTAAAAGCTGCTAACTTATCTGATATTCAATTTATTGATCCTGCGAAAGATATTGGTGAAGGTTTAATAGGGCCAAGAACTAGCGTGAATTATGTGATAGCTATTTTTATAGGTCTACTAGGGCCATTATTGATCATATTCTTGTTGTTTTTTATCAATAATTCCATTCAAAATACAGAAGATGTTTCTCGACTTACCAAACTTCCGTTACTTGGAGTGGTTGGTGTTAAAAATACAGCAAGCAATCTTTCGGTATTTGAAAAACCTAAATCTGCCTTATCCGAATCCTTTAGGGCTATTCGATCTTCGCTTCAGTTTTTGTACAAAAAACAATCGGTAACCGGAACCAAAACGTTAATGCTTACCTCTTCGGTTAGTGGTGAAGGGAAAACGTTTTGTTGTATTAACATTGCAACGGTTTTTGCTTTAAGCGAAAAGAAAACCGTTGTGGTTGGATTGGATTTAAGAAAACCGAAAATATTTGAAGACTTTAATTTAGATAATAAAACTGGAATTGTAGATTATTTAATTGGTAGTAAAACGCTAGATCAAATTACACAATCTACTATTATTCCCTATTTGGATGTAATCACTTCAGGACCAATTCCGCCAAATCCTTCTGAGCTCATCATGGGCGAAACGATGAAGGAATTTATGGAAGAATTAAAGAAAAAGTACGATTATATTATTTTGGATACACCTCCTGTTGGATTAGTTACAGATGCAGTTGAATTATCGATGTACGCCGATGTTACACTTTATGTGATGCGTCAAAATTTTACCAAAAAAGAAATGGTGACCTTATTGAATAATAGAGTTAAGCGCGAAGAGTTGGTTAACGTGAGTATTATCCTTAACGGATTCCAAAATAAAGCTAAATATGGTTATGGACATGCCTATGGATATGGATATGGAGCGTATGCAAATGGATACCATGAGGAAGAAAAGTCTAGTAATAGTCTGGTGAAATTTTACCAAAAATTAGTCAAATTATTTGCTAAAAACTCCGAATAAGATGAAAATACTAATCACAGGTGGTGCAGGATTTATCGGATCGAACTTATGCGAATATTTTTTGGCAAAAGGGGAGGAAGTAGTTTGTTTAGATAATTTTTCTACAGGACATCGTTACAATGTTACTCCTTTTTTATCAAATGCAAATTTCACATTAATTGAAGGTGATATTCGAAATATTGAGGATTGTATTAATGCTGTAAATGGAGTAGATTATGTATTGCATGAAGCTGCTTTGGGTTCGGTTCCAAGATCTATTAGTGATCCGATTACTACGAATGAAGTGAATATTTCGGGATTTTTAAATATGCTGACCGCTTCAAGAGATGCAGGAGTAAAACGATTTATTTATGCCGCAAGTTCTTCTACTTATGGTGACTCAGAATCACTCCCTAAAGTTGAAGAAGTAATTGGCAAACCATTGTCTCCTTATGCGATTACAAAATATGTAAATGAATTGTATGCAGATATTTTCAGTAGAACATACGGTTTGGAAACAATAGGTTTGCGTTATTTTAATGTTTTTGGAAGAAAGCAAGATCCTAATGGTGCCTATGCGGCTGTGATTCCAAAATTTGTTATGCAATTAATGAAAAGGGAAAGTCCGGTTATTAATGGTGACGGCATGTTTTCAAGAGATTTCACGTATATTGATAATGTGATTCAAATAAATGAATTAGCGTTAACAACTCAAAATCCGTTGGCTGTAAATACTGTATATAATACAGCTTATGGCGATCGAACAACCTTGAATGATATGGTATTTTATTTGAAAAAATACTTATCAGAAAAAGATTCGTCAATTGCATCAATTGATTGTATTTATGGGCCAAATAGAGCAGGAGATATACCGCATTCATTGGCAAGTATTGAAAAAGCAAAAGAATTATTAAATTATAATCCCAAATTTTCTTTTCAAGATGGATTGAAAGAAGCTGTAAATTGGTATTGGGACAACTTAAAATAAATTAGAATGAAAATTACAAACATTTGTTGTATCGGCGCAGGTTATGTTGGAGGGCCAACCATGGCGGTTATTGCTCAAAAGTGTCCAGATATTAAGGTAACCGTTGTTGACTTAAACGAACAGCGAATTGATAAATGGAATGACGAAGATGTAAATAATATTCCCGTATATGAACCAGGATTGGGTGAAATTGTAGCACAATCGAGAGGGAAAAATTTATTCTTTTCTACAAAAGTAGATGAGGCAATTGCAGAAGCTCAATTGATATTTATTTCTGTAAATACACCTACTAAAACCTACGGTTCGGGTAAAGGAATGGCGGCCGATTTAAAATATATCGAGCTTTGTGCAAGACAAATTGCTCGTGTATCAAAAGAAAATAAAATTGTTGTAGAAAAATCAACGCTTCCAGTTCGAACTGCCGAAGCAATAAAAAATATATTAGATAATACTGGAAACGGAGTTCAATTTCAAATTTTATCCAATCCTGAATTTCTAGCTGAAGGCACGGCTGTTGAAGATTTATTAAGTCCGGATAGAGTATTAATTGGTGGTGATACCACTCCCGAAGGACAAGAAGCAATTCAGTCGTTAGTGGGTGTTTATGATAATTGGGTACCTAAAGAACGTATTTTGACAACCAATATTTGGTCGTCAGAATTATCTAAACTTACTGCAAATGCCTTTTTAGCACAACGTGTTTCTTCTATAAACGCACTTTCTGAACTTTGTGAAAAAACTGGTGCAGATGTGAGTGAAGTGGCTAAAGCTATTGGAATGGATAGCAGAATAGGACCTAAATTTTTAAAAGCTTCTGTTGGTTTTGGTGGATCTTGTTTCCAAAAAGACATTTTGAATTTAGTTTACATTGCCAAATCATTTGGATTAAATGAAGTAGCCGATTATTGGGAACAAGTAATCATTATGAACGATCACCAAAAAAGAAGATTTTCTAAAAATATTGTGAGCACACTTTACAACACAATTTCAGGGAAAAAAATAGCCTTCTTTGGGTGGGCATTTAAAAAAGATACTAACGATACTAGAGAATCTGCTGCAATCTATGTGGCAGATGATTTAATAAATGAACAAGCTTCAATATCTGTTTATGATCCTAAAGTAAGTCACGAACAAATATTATTTGATTTAAATTATTTAGAATCAAGAAAAGAAGCCCAAAATGCAAAATACATCGCATCCAATGAAAATGCTTATGATGCCTGTAAAGAGGCTCATGCTATTGCGGTATTAACAGAGTGGGATGAATTCAAGGATTACGATTGGCAAAAAATATATGACAGTATGTTGAAACCCGCTTTTGTTTTTGACGGTCGAAATGTATTGGATGGTGAAAAATTGCGTAAAATAGGTTTTCATTATCAAGGTATAGGATCTTAAATAATTGCAATGCAAATAAAAATTGGAATAATTGGTTTGGGATATGTTGGCTTGCCTCTGGCGAGACTCTTTGCAACGAAATATCCCGTAGTAGGATTTGATATTCATCAGCAACGCGTAAACGAACTTAATTCAGGGCTGGATGTTACTTTGGAGGTAGAAAAAGATATTCTTCAATCGGTACTTGTGAATTCTTCTAAAGAAAACACTGGACTTTTCTGTACTACCAAAATACAAGAATTAGAAGATTGTAATTATTATATTGTTACGGTTCCCACACCTGTGGATCGAAATAATAGACCCGATTTAACAGCATTATATAAGTCAAGTGAAACGGTCGGAAAGGTTTTAAAAAAAGGAGATATTGTAATTTATGAATCGACTGTTTATCCGGGTTTAACCGAAGAAGAGTGTGTTCCTGTATTGGAAAAAGTAAGCGGATTACAATTTAATGTTGACTTTTTTGCTGGGTATTCACCAGAAAGAATCAATCCTGGAGACAAAGAGCATACCGTTGATAAAATATTAAAAATCACGGCAGGTTCAACTCCAGAAACTGGAATAAAAGTAAACGAATTATATAAATCGGTGATTACTGCTGGAACGCATTTAGCTCCATCAATTAAAGTAGCCGAAGCCGCAAAAGTAATTGAGAATTCGCAACGTGACATCAATATTGCTTTTGTAAATGAATTAGCTAAAATTTTCAATATTTTAGAAATAGATACCCAAGCCGTATTGGAAGCGGCAGGTACCAAATGGAATTTTTTAAATTTCAAACCCGGTTTAGTTGGCGGCCATTGCATTGGTGTTGATCCGTATTATTTGGCTCAAAAGGCCCAAGAGGCAGGTTACCACCCCGAGATAATTCTTGCAGGTCGAAGACTCAATGACAGTATGGGCGAATATGTTGCTTCTCGTATTGTGAAATTGATGATTAAAAAAGGAATTCCAGTTAACCATTCGAAATTGTTGATGCTCGGAATTACTTTTAAAGAAAATTGTCCCGACGTTCGAAATACCAAAATTGTAGAAGTTGTAAGATGTTTGAAGGACTATGGAATCGAAGTTGTGATTTATGATCCATGGGCAAATCCGAGTGAAGTAGCTCAGGAATACAATCTTATCACAACCAATGAGATACCAAAAGAACTATTTGATGTGATTGTTTTGGGAGTTTCTCATAAAGAGTTTTTAGACCTAAATTTAGATCCATTAAAGAAATCGAATTCAGTGGTGTACGATGTGAAAGGCGTATTGAAAGGTGCTGTTGATGGCAAACTATAATTTGAAGCAAATAATTGAAGTAGTAAATAAGAAATGAAAAAGATATTAATTACAGGTGGAGCTGGTTTTATTGGATCACATGTAGTGAGAAGAATGGTAACAAAATACCCAAATTATCATATTTATAATTTGGATGCTTTGACCTATGCAGGAAATCTAGAAAACATTGCTGATATTCAGGATGCAGCGAATTATACTTTTATTAAAGGAGATATTGTTGATGCTGATTTTATTAATACCTTATTTCAAACACATCAATTTGATGGCGTACTTCATTTAGCAGCCGAATCTCATGTAGATCGATCTATAACCGATCCATTGAGTTTTGTTCGAACGAATGTTATTGGTACTATGAATTTACTAAATGCGGCCAAAACGATTTGGATCAATAATTGGGAGGGTAAACGATTTTATCATATTTCAACCGATGAGGTGTACGGTTCTCTAGGAGCCACAGGCTTATTTACTGAAACTACTCCTTATGATCCAAATTCACCTTATTCTGCATCTAAAGCAAGCTCAGATCATTTTGTTCGTGCCTATGGGGAAACCTATGGTTTGCCTTATGTAATTACTAATTGTTCTAATAATTATGGGCCAAATCATTTTCCAGAAAAATTAATTCCTTTATTCATTAATAATATCATTACTAATAAAGCATTGCCTGTATATGGAGATGGAAATTACACCCGTGATTGGCTTTTTGTTGAGGATCATGCAGTAGCAATTGATTTGGTTTTTCATGAAGGAAAAAATCACGAAACCTATAATATTGGTGGATTTAACGAATGGAAAAATATTGATTTAGTTAAATTGCTTTGTCAGCAAATGGATAAAAAATTAGGTCGTCCAGATGGAGAATCGGCAAAATTAATTACCTATGTGAAAGATAGACCAGGTCATGATTTGCGTTACGCTATTGATGCAAGCAAAATTAACAAAGAACTAGGTTGGAAACCATCAGTTACTTTTGAAGAAGGATTAGAACGCACCATTGATTGGTATTTAGCCAACGAAGAATGGCTTAAAAATGTCACTACTGGGGCTTATGCTCATTATTACGAAAAACAATATCAATAAGTTATAGTAAAAGTCGGAGTTTATCTCCGACTTTTTTATTCTTAATTATTTGGTAAAAAAAAATAAAGTGAGTACTTTTGTTACTCACCAAATCTAAGTTTGCCAATGTTAGATACACTTATTACTTCAAAAACCCGTATCCGGATATTGGTCAAGTTCTTTATTAATGCTGCCAATAATGGTCATTTGAGAGGTTTGGCAGAGGAAATGAACGAATCTACAAATGCAATTCGAAAAGAACTAAACAACCTTTCGGAAGCCGGTTATTTAGAGAAAAAAGCCGTTAAAAATACAGTATCTTATAAGGCAAATAAAAAACATCCCTTCTTTTCTACTCTTCAAAAAATTGTTTTTCAGCACATTGGTTTAGATGCTATTATTGAAATGATATTGGCTCGTATGGGTACTGTGGAGCAAATTGTTGTTTTAGGAGATTATGCTAAAGGTATTGATTCGGGAGTGATTGAGGTGCTCGTTGTAGGCAAGGAACTAAATCAAGAATACATTGATCAACTAGCTGTGAAAATCGAACAAGAAATAAGTAGAAAGGTATTTTTTACGACGCAACAAAATTATTTTTTACCACAAGAACAGGTAAAAAGTATAATTATATATGAAGAAATTCAGGATAAAACAATTAAAACTCCAACAATATGAGTGATTCCAAACAAGTATGGACTGAAGAAATAAAATCACACAGTTCTATTTTTTCTGTAAATTTTCGAGAGGTGTGGCATTACAGAGATTTATTGCTTATGCTGGTAAAAAAAGATTATGTTACCTTTTACAAGCAAACCATATTAGGTCCGATTTGGTTCTTTATTCAACCTATTTTAACTACCTTAATTTATGTATTGATATTTGGACAAATTGCAAAACTATCTACCGATGGTGCTCCGCAAATAGCATTTTATTTATCAGGAGTTACTATATGGAATTACTTTTCGGAAACCTTAACAAAAACTGCTACGGTCTTTAGAGATAATGCAGCAGTTTTGGGTAAAGTATATTTCCCAAGGCTAATTATGCCATTATCAATAGTAGTTTCTGGATTAATGAAATTTGCTATTCAGTTTGCTTTATTTATTGCAGTTATTATGTATTATACTTTTGTAAAAAACATGCTGCATCCTAATATTTGGCTTTTAGCAACCCCTTTTCTAGTAGTGTTAATGGCTTCTTTTTCTTTAGGATTGGGAATGATATTTTCGTCACTTACTACCAAATATAAAGATTTAGTTTTTTTACTAACCTTTGGAATACAGCTTTTTATGTTTGCTACTCCGGTGGTTTATTCTATTACTTCGATTCCAGCAGAAAGACAATGGATTGTTAATCTAAATCCTTTAACAGGAATATTTGAATGTTTTCGATATGGATTTTTAGGTACAGGTAACTTTAATCCAGATACTTTAGTCATGAGTACTGGTATTATAGCTGTGATATTATTATTAGGAGTTTTGATTTTTAATAAAGTAGAGAAAAGCTTCATGGATACGGTATAGTAAGTAGTTAGAAGAAGAAAGAAAAAAAATAGTTTATAGACAATGAAGCATTTAGCCATAAAAGCAGAAAATATTTCAAAACAATACCGACTTGGAGAAGTGGGCACGGGGACATTGAGTCACGACTTGAATCGTTTTTGGCACAAGGTACGGGGCAAAGAAGATCCGTATTTGCGTGTGGGTGAAGTTAATGATAGGGCTTCTAAAGGTGAAAGTGATTATGTGTGGTCGTTGCGCGATATTAATTTTGAAATAGAGCAGGGTCAAGCTGTTGGAATCATTGGACGAAACGGAGCCGGAAAAAGTACTTTGTTGAAATTGTTAAGTAAAGTAACCAAGCCAACCACCGGAAGTTTTAAAGTAAATGGTCGTATTGCTTCTTTACTTGAAGTAGGTACTGGATTTAATCCCGATATGACAGGTCGCGAAAATATTTATTTAAACGGAGCCATATTAGGAATGCGCCGCCATGAAATTACACGAAAGCTTGATGAAATTATAGCTTTTAGCGGAGTAGAACGTTATATTGATACTCCTGTAAAACGCTATTCCTCTGGAATGTATGTGCGATTGGCATTTGCAGTAGCGGCACATTTAGAAAGTGAAATTCTTATTGTTGATGAGGTGCTTGCTGTTGGTGATGCTGAGTTTCAAAAGAAATGCTTGGGTAAAATGGGGGATGTGAGTAAGGGTGAAGGTAGAACTGTTTTGTTTGTGAGTCATAATATGGGTGCAATCACCAATTTATGTAACACCTCGATTTTATTAGATAAAGGCATGATTTTAGGCCAAGGAAAGAGTGTAGATATTATTAATCAAAGTATTCAAAATAATTTTATTAGAAATCAAACTAGCAACGAAAAAATAAAAATTGTATTACAAGATTGTACCATTTCAAATATTGCTTTTAATGACCAAATTGAAAAGCATGTTGAAGTTAGACAAGGAGAACGATTGGTTTTTAGTTTTGAAGTAGATAAATTAGAAGGTCAAAGTAATTATTTGTTTTTTAATATCGAATTTAAAACTTTTGATGGCGTTTCTATTGGTTCATTTGGGAATGAATTTCAAGAATATGATTTGAAAATAAATCCAGGAAATAGTAGGGTAGAAGTAAATTTGGGAGATATTGGTTGGAAACAAGGTGATTATTTTATGAATTTATATTTTCAGGTGGGTAAAGGAGGATTTACTAGTAAATATGCTGTTGATGCAATTTCATTATCGGTGGTTGAAAATATAATAAAAAGCACTACTTGGTCGCAGTTTATAACTCAACCCCAACATGGAAATATCCCAATTAAATGGGATTCAATTAAGTTAATCGAAAGGAAATAAATTAGAAGTTGTCAGATTCTAAATAGAATGAGTAGTATTAAAATATCCATAATAGTTCCTGTTTACAATGTTGAAAGTTACCTTCAGCAATGTTTGGATAGTATACGAAATCAGGATTATAAGAATATTGAAATACTAGTAGTTAATGACGGGTCTAATGATAATTCTGGAAAAATAATAGCAGATTATGTCGATTTAGACTCTAGAATTAAAGTGATAAATCAGGAAAATGGCGGATTAAGTGTGGCAAGAAATACTGGGATTAATCAGGCAACAGGCGATTATATTTGGTTTGTAGATGGGGATGATTGGATTGCAGAAGGAGCAATAGACAAGTTGGTTGAAAAACTGCAAGAGAAAGATTATGATTTGATTTCATTTTCGTATCTGGAATATCAGGAGGAGCAAAAAAGTTATTCTAATCCAAAGAATATCCAAACTATTGAAGCCATTTCTGGAGTAGATTTTATTGCACAATCGAATCATTTTTTTACTGGTTCTTGGGCATATGTCTATAAAACAGCATTTATCAGTTCAAATAATTTAAAGTTTAAACCAAACCAGATTCATGAAGATGATTATTTTAATTTAGAATGTTTTGGGAGAGTTGGTAAAATTAGCAAGTTACCAATAGCGCTTTATAATTATAGAATTCGGGCTAACAGTTTGACAACTGCCCTTTCTGCCAAAGCAATAAGAAATAGAGTTAGTTCTTATTTGACTTTAATGGAGTTAAGTAATACAATAACTGATTTAGATACCAATTTTTTGAAAAAAAAAGAGGAGGAGTATACGAGTAATGCCGTTCGATTGTTGGATCAGTATTGTGGTGCAGCAACTTCTAGAAGTGAAAAATTGCAGCTTATAAAACAAGTAAAAAAACAGATAATATCTGTCAGAATAACGAATGAAGATTGGAATGCATCTAAAATTTGGACACTTAAAATGAAAGCTTTTGGATGGAATGCTTATTTATTTTTCTTAGTTGAAGAGATGAGTTTAATATATTATCAAAATAAAAGATAATGAAAGTCAGTATTATCGTTCCGGTTTATAATCTAGAAAAATACCTTGTGAGGTGTTTGGATAGTTTATTGAATCAAGATTTGAACGAAACCGAATATGAAATCATTTGTATTAACGATGGGTCAACCGATGGTTCAGGTGAATTGCTAGCAGACTTTCAAGAAAAGAAACCCACTATTAGCGTATATAAACAAGAAAATAAAGGAGTAGCTGCTGCTAGAAATGTTGGATTAAAAAAAGCTAAAGGGGACTATATTTTATTTGTGGATGGTGATGATAGTTTGTATCCCAATGTATTAGGTACGCTTTATGAAAATGCCCTTTCTAATAATTTGGATTTGTTGTATTTACAAATCGATTATTATAATGAAGCCGAAATTCAAACCGGATCCTTTATAATGGAAGATGCGGTGCCATCAGTTAAGGATGGATTACACCACCAAAGACGTGGTTTTATTTGTGGATTATATAAAAGAAATAGTATCCAAAATATTCAATTCACTGAAGGGATTCCTGTAGGTGAAGATGCCCTTTTTAATATTAAAGTACATGCAGAGGTAGCGCGATGCAGTTATTTGGATATTCCTGCATACAAGTATTATCTAAGAGAAGGATCGGCATTGAATTCGGAGGTGCGCACCTCGCATGCAGCTTTTTTAGGTTTCCTTAAAACTATTGATGAATTGTTGGATTACATTGCAGTAAATGAAGCGAAATACGATGAAAATTGGAAGCGTTATTTTGACCGACCTCTATATAAAGTAATTGAAATGGCGTTACAAACTAATATCATACCCGTGTTGTCTTATACCAGATACAACACATTATTGAAAGTGATAAAAATAAAAAAACTGAACTATTTAAAGAATCAACTAGTTCAAGCAATTCCCTTTTTTGGAAAACCCGCTCCAGTTTTTATTGGATATTATGGATTGAAGAAGGGGTATTATAAAATATTAAAACCTAATTTTACTATATAAATAATAAATTATGAGTTTAGCAATTAAAGCTGAAAATATTTCAAAGCAATACCGACTTGGTGAAGTGGGTACAGGTACTCTTAGTCACGATTTGAATCGTTTTTGGTATAAATTGCGGGGTAAGGAAGATCCTTATTTACGAATTGGTGAAGCCAACGATAGAGCTACGAAGGGTGAAAGTAATTATGTTTGGTCTTTGCGTGATATTAATTTTGAGATTGAGCAAGGTGATGCTGTTGGAATCATTGGACGAAACGGTGCTGGAAAAAGTACCTTACTTAAATTGTTGAGTAAAGTAACCAAGCCAACCACAGGAAACTTTAAAGTAAATGGGCGTATTGCCTCGCTACTAGAAGTAGGTACTGGTTTTAACCCTGAAATGACTGGGCGCGAAAATATTTATTTGAACGGAGCTATTTTAGGAATGCGTCGCCATGAAATAACGCGTAAACTAGATGAAATTATTGATTTTAGCGGAGTAGAACGTTACATTGATACCCCTGTAAAGCGCTATTCATCAGGTATGTATGTGCGTTTGGCTTTTGCGGTTGCTGCCCACCTAGAAAGTGAGATCTTGATTGTAGATGAAGTGTTAGCTGTAGGTGATGCCGAATTTCAAAAGAAATGTTTGGGTAAAATGGGTGATGTAAGCAAAGGCGAAGGAAGAACGGTATTGTTTGTGAGTCATGATTTGAGTGCCGTGTCTACTCTAACCCAAAAATCATTATTTTTAAAAAATGGAAATTTAATAGAGTTTGATTTAACAAAAAAAGTTATACAAACCTACTCAAATAATTTATCTTCGGGTACAATATTCAAACCAATTATAAACAAATCAATCCCTTCGGTTTCTAAAGTTGAAATATTTACTTCCGAAGGTGGACTTATGCAGGGATGTGGTGAAGAATTAGTAGTGGAATTTAAAATACTTATGCCTGAAAGTTTACATGGTATGGCATTGTCTATTCAGATAATTAATCATCTAAATCAGGCTGTCACTTATAATTGGATTTTTGATAAAGAGAATCATTTTTGTAGAGATAAGGGAGTCAACACAATAATGCTACGTTATCCAAATATTAAATTATATAAAGGAAATTATCATTTAAGGGTTCATTTGGCAGAGACATTGACAAAACAGAAATTTCAGCAATTTGATTGCTTACCTTTTGAAATAGAAATGATAAATAAAATTTCTCCGGAATGGGGATGGCAAGAAAATGTTTGTAAATATATAGAAGAATCATTATGGGAAATGAATTGAGAAGTGAAAATTTGGGAAGATTGTCAAATACAGAAATTGGCAAATCAAACCCTTATTATCTGCACTATAAGTCTTTTCACAGAGATTTAAAATATGCAATAAAAAAATATTCAAAAGGAAATTTAATTGATATTGGATGTGGTAATAAACCTTATGAAAAAGAATTTGAAGGATTAATAGATAAGTATGTTGGGTGCGATATTATTCAATCTAATCTAAATAAAGTTGATGTTTTATGTTCTGCAAATAATATTCCTTTACAAGGAGAATCTTTTCAAACAGTTATTTCTACGCAAACTATTGAACACGTTGAAGACCATCAAGGTTTAGTTAACGAAGCCTATAGATTGTTGGAAAAAAACGGATACTTTATTTTATCAGGCCCACTATATTGGCCTTTACATGAGGAACCATACGATTTTTTTAGATTTACGAGGTATGGTTTTAAATATATTTTGGAAAAAGCAGGGTTTGAAGTTGTAGAAATATTGTCAAATGGTGGAGTATGGGCTACTGCTGGACAGGCTATTATTCATGCTATTCAAAATAGTAATTCAAAAAATTTTTTCGGAAGAATAATGCTTTCCATGTATTATAGATTTAAACTAATTTATCTTTTAAACTATATATTTGGATGGTTAGATGGTAAAAAAGAAAATTCTATAAACCCTATGAACTATGTAATAATTGCAAAAAAATGAAACCAGTAATTTCAATAATTATTCCATGTTATAATCATGGAAAGTATATTCAAGAAACCCTAGATAGTATAGAAAGAGCTAGAGGGAAGTATTTATTAGAGGTTATAATTGTTAATGATGGATCAACCGACATAGAAACCATTACTGTTTTAAAAAATATTGAAGAAAAAGGATATTTCGTAATAAACCAAAAAAATGGGGGATTAGGAAATGCGAGAAACAATGGAATAAGAATTGCAAAGGGGAAATATATTTTACCTTTAGATAGTGACAATATTGTTGAAAAACCATATTTGAATGAAGCAATTGAAATTTTGGAGACACAATTAAATGTTGATATAGTATATGGAAATGCTTTATATTTTGGTGAAAAAAGTGGTGGATGGATTGTTGGACATTATGATTTTGAGAGTTTAAAAAGACGTAATTATATTGACGCTTGTGCTGTTTATAGAAAATCAATTTGGGAAAATACGGGGGGGTATGATGAAAAAATGCCTAAAATGGGATTAGAAGATTGGGATTTTTGGATAAATTGTAGTTTGCATCAATATCATTTTTTTTACCTAGATAAATTTTGTTTTTCATATAGAGTATTGAAAAATTCTATGATTCGTCAGGTAAAACATTATGATCTTCTAAACATTTTATTTTATTTGAATTTAAAATATAATAATATAATAAGCACTAGAACGATAAAATTACATATGTACCAATACTTAAATAATGATATTGTATATATTCAAAATATTATTTCATTAAGGACGATTATAAAAATTACAAAAAATAAAATTCTAACGAAGTTTAAATGGAAACGTTCTTCTAATATGACAGAATAAATTTTAAGAATTATATAATTTGGAATGGATAAATAAAACAAATATTAATAACTACGGTTTATGATAATTATTTTAATTTATCAAAAATAAATTTATTTTTGATAAATTAAGAGAAAATATTAAAATTCAATATGATTACAATTATAATATCATCTTATAATTCGGTAAATTATTCTGCTATTGTAGAAAATGTTTCTGCAACTATTGGCGTACCCTATGAAATAATAAAAATAGATAATCCTGGTTTGATGAGTATGGCTGAAGCATATAATAAAGGAATAAATAAGGCACAATATGAAATTCTTTGTTTTTGCCATGAAGATATTCTTTTTCATACGCATAATTGGGGCATAAAACTTTTAGAAACTTTCAATAATTCCTCGATTGGAGTTCTTGGCGTTACTGGTACCAAAGAATTCGGTGCTTTACCTATTGGATGGTGGAATTTTAATTGGTTTAAAAATAGTACCTATTTAGTACAAAGTTCATTGGGTGATAAATCTAAGTATTATGATAAGAATTTTAAATGCAAAGATAGTATTGAGGAAGTACTAATTATCGATGGGTTATTTCTTGCCTCAAAAAAGTCAAATTCATTAATTTTTAATGAAGATTTTAAAGGATATCATGGTTATGATATATCTTATTGTATGGAATCTTTAAAAAAAGGGTATAAGAATTATGTAACTAATCGTTTTCTTATAGAACACTTTTCGGGTGGTAATTTGAATAAAGATTGGATAAAAACATTGTGTTTTTTTAACAAATATTATAAAGATGACTTGAAAAAAATTAAAAATTATGATGCTAAAATAGCTATGGAAGCTTTGAAAGTAACTATTGTTAAAGCATATGATTTTAAATTGAAATTTATTTCCAATCAATATTGGTTTAAATTGATTTGTCATAATCCTTTTTCAAAATTTCACGTTTGGTTTTTGTTATATAGATTATGCATTTTTAAAAAATGATACTTTATTATTTCTGAAAAAAAATAATTTTTAATTGATTTTATGATTCCCAAAATTATCCATTACACTTGGTTTAGTGATGAGCCCTATCCTTTATACATAAACGAATGTATTGAAAGTTGGCAGAAGCACTTGCCTGAATATGAATTTGTGTTATGGGACTCTAATAAAATTTTAAATATTGAAAATCTATTTATGCAACAAGCAATATTTGAAAAAAAATGGGCTTTTGCTTCCGATTTTGTTAGACTTTTTGCGGTTTATAATTACGGGGGGATTTATTTAGATACAGATGTATTTGTATGTAAAAGTTTTAATGAATTATTGGTCCATAATTGTTTTATAGGTAGAGAAAGTTCCTTTCATTTAGTTGGTCGAGAAATTTGTACTTTTTTAAGTTCCCATTGTTTTGGTGCTGAACCAAAAAATGGTTTTATAAAAAAATGTTTAGATTATTATGATGGACGTCCATTTTTGTTATCGAAAAATAAAGAATTAAAGAATGAACTCAGATTAGATTTGACCTTGTTGCCTTATATTCAGGCAATGATTGCTGTTGAGTTGGGTTGGAATTGGAGCCATAAAAATAATTCAAAAATTGTTACTAAAGAACTTACTGTTTTTCCGTCATATTATTTTGATCCTATGAAGATAAATTCAAAATCCTTTTGCAAACATCTAGCTCTAGGGAATTGGAGAGAAAGTTGGACTCAACAAGAAAAAATCACATTGAAATATAAAATAGAATGGCGTATAATAAAGGTGTTAGAGAAAATTCTATGGAAATTTTCATATATAATTATTAAGGTAAAATGATTAAAATTAATATCATTACTTGTCATGAAGTTTATAATTATGGCGCTTCTTTGCAAGAGCATGCATTGCTAAATTACCTTTCCTCATTGGGGCATGAAGCGATTTCTTTAAGCTATAAACCAAATTATTTAGATACAAATTTTAATTTTTTTGCTATTGATTCAGAAAGTAAATACAATAAACCATTACTAAAATATATATATATACTTGCAAAAATTCCGGAGCGCATTCATAATCTAAGAAGGAAATATGCATTTGATTCTTTTTCTGATAAATACATTAAATCAAGTCAATTTCAATATAAAACCAATGAAGAATTAAAAAATAATTTTCCAATCGCGGATGCTTTTATTTGCGGCAGTGATCAAATATGGAATTCGCTTGTTTCTAATGGGAAAGACCCTGCATTTTATTTAGATTTTGTTCCTGATAATATTTTAAAAATATCCTATGCTGCAAGTTTTGCTACAGAGGAAATTGATGAAAATATTAAACCATTTGTAAAGCAAAAAATTTCACGATTGAATTATGTATCGGTTAGAGAAACTTCGGGAGTTAATATTGTAAAATCCATAGGAATTGATAATGTAATACAAGTATTGGATCCCGTTTTTTTGCTTGACAAAGATTATTGGGTTGATACATTTGTTACTAAAATTAAGGATAAATATATATTAATTTATGATTTTGATTCAAATCCTGAGATTAAAAAAACAGCATTAAAAATTGCCAAACAAAACAACTGGAAAATTTACTCAGTTAATAAAAAAGTAACTTATGAAGACAAAAATTTTCATAAAAAAGGACCTATAACTTTATTGTCTTTGATTCATAATGCGCAATTGATTATTTCTAATTCGTTTCATGCGGTAGCTTTTTCTTTAATTTTTCAAAAACAATTTTTGGTGTTTAACCGGGACGAAAAAATTAATACCAGAATGAAAGATTTACTTTATTTATTTAACTTGGAAAAATATATTATTTCTAAGGAATCAGATTATGAACTATTGGAAAATATTGATTACGATACAATTTCAAAAAGTATGGAGTATCATATTGCTAAATCAAAATTATTTTTACAAAATTCATTAAATCATAACTAATGAAAAATGTTGCTATTATTATTGAATCATTAAATCTGGGTGGGGCTGAAAAAAGTTTAGTTACAGTATTGAATTACATTGATTATTCAAAATATAAAGTCGATTTAATATTATTTAATACTGGTGGTGTTTTTGAATCGTTTCTTCCTAAAGAGGTAGCTATTATTAAGAAAGATTACCCTAGACTTAATTATTTAGACCGATTTGTCTTCAAAATTAAAACTTTATTCAACTTAAAAAGTTTGCATTCAGCTCAGATTTTTTTTGAAATAATACGTCCAAAATTAATAAAACATCCTCCTGTATACGATATAGCTATAGCATATAATCAAGGATTTTCAACTTACTATACTGCATTGTTTATTTCTTCGAAAATAAAATTTACTTGGCTTAATACTGATTATAAGTCAGCAGGCTATAAAATCGGACAAGATTATTTTTATTATTCACATTATAATTCTGTTATTGCTGTTTCTGAATTTACTAAAGAGGTTTTTATTAAGGAATTAGAAACTAATAAATTAAAGTTGCCAATTCAAGTGATTAAAGATATAACAGATATTAATGTGCTAGAATCTCAAAGTGAGAAAAAATTAGAGGTAGATTTTTCAAAACATAGTATATCTATTGTTACAGTCGGAAGATTATCAAAACATAAAGGCTTGCATTTAGCAGTTGAGACCTGTAAGAAATTGGTTGATAAAGGTTATGATGTTTGTTGGTATGTTGTTGGTGAAGGCTCTGAAAGAAAAAATTTAGTAAAACTAATTAAAGAATATGGTTTAGAAGACAAATTTATTCTGCTTGGTATGACAAATAATCCATATCCATATATTAAAAATTGTACAATTTACGTTCAAACATCTTTGTTTGAAGGCTTAGGGCTCTCTTTAATTGAAGCGGCGTATTTGAAAAAACCTATTGTTACGACTAATTTCCCAACTTCTTACTCTATTTTACAAGATGGTTATACAGGTTTAATATCTAAAATGAATTCTGAATCAATCACTGAGAAAATAGAAATTTATTTGAAGGATAAGGATTTCATGAAACTGATTGTTGATAATCTTTCAAAAAAGGAGCATTCAGATACCCTAATTTCTATAGAAAAAATAAATTTACTTTTAAATATGTGAATGTAAAAATGTTATTAAAAAGATTAATTTAATTTATTTCTGTTTAATCATTATCTAACCAACTCTTCAATCTCTTTCTTCCAAACCAAATAGCCTTTTCCGTTTAAGTGCAAGCCATCAAAGGTGAAAGTTGGATTTAACTTATTGGCTTCGTTCGCAAAGGGTGTAAAGAGGTCAATGTAGTCTAGGCCAAAGTCTTGAGCAATAGCCTTTATTTGTTCATTGAACTGAATAATTTTATGATTTTTTAAACGTTCCCTATTGTCTGTCGGCAACAAACTCTGAAGGTATAGAGTTGTTTCGGGTAGGATTTCCTTGATTTGTGAAACTAAGTTTGTATAGGATTTAGCAATTTCGTTTAAAGGTTTTTCTCCATCCAAATCGTTAATTCCAATCAGTAAAAAAATCTTTGATGGCTTAGTGGCAACAATTGAGTCCAATCGGTGTAGTACCCCATTTATTTTATCGCCATTGATTCCTCTATTACTGATTTTTGAGTTCTGAAAAAGCTCTTCCCAATTACAGTAATCGGTTAAGCTATCTCCCAAAAATACAATTCCCCCTTCTTGAATGGGTGCGACTTCAAAAATGCTTTTTTTAGAAAGATAATATTCTTCATATGTTAGTTCTCTTACCTTCTTGAATTTATTTAAAATAAAATCCAAGCCTCCTTTTTTTCTAAATTCATAAACCAAATAAAGAAAATTTATGGATAGCGATAGGATTAATAATTGATTCATAAGTGTGATAAAATAATAAATATCAAAAATAGTTAAAATTGTTGGTGTTGGATGAATGTTTTCTGTTTTCAAGCTTATTTTTGGTAATTACGTCTTAAAAAACCTATTTATTTCTTAAATTTGTACTTTATTAGTGTATATGTCCCAAAATAAAAACATTTTAATTACCTCGGCAGGAACTAGAGTTTCGTTGGTTAATATATTTAAAACCGAACTCCAGCTCTTGTTTCCGGATGCAAAAGTCTTAACGGCCGACCTTAATCCCGAATTTGCTCCTGCTTGCAGAGTTTCCGATGGTTATTTTAAAGTGCCTCTGGTATTAGATGATAAATACATACCTGAGCTTTTAAAAATAGCAATAGCAAACAATGTTGGTTTAATCATTCCTACGATTGATACCTGTTTGTTAAAGATGTCTCAAAATGTTGAAAAATTCAATGAACATAATATTTCCATTTTGGTTTCGGATCCTCCCTTAGTAAAACAATTTAACGATAAAAAGTTAACTAACCTTTTTTTTGAAAGCAAAAACATAGCTGTTGCCAAATTGTTTTCAAAAACCGATTATGAACTACCCCTCTATATAAAACCTATTGACGGAAGTAGCAGCATAGATAATTTTATTATCAGATTGCATGATGAATTGCACCACTATCATTTTAGAAATGAAAAATTATTGTTTTTTGAATATCTAGATCACGATAAACATACCGAGTTTACTATTGATATGTATTTTGATATAAATTCTAAATTAAAGTCGTTGGTTCCAAGACAACGTCTTGAAGTGCGTCAAGGAGAAGTGAAAAAAGGAATCACCAAAGATGCCTTTTTTAATTCCATAATCTGGGATATTTTTAAAGATATCAAAGGATTAAGAGGGTGTATTACACTTCAAATTTTTGTGAATCATTCTACAAATAAAATATACGGAATCGAAGTAAACCCGCGATTTGGAGGAGGATTCCCACTTTCATATTTAGCTGGAGCTAATTATCCAAAATGGATTATTCAGGAATACCTTGTTGGTGATATTGAAATTCCGGAGTTTCATAATTGGAAGAAGAATTTATTGATGCTTCGTTACGATGGTGAAGTCTTAATTCCTAATTTTTTAGGGGCTTAATTATGCCGTCAGTTTCTCTAGTAATTCCAGTATTTAATAAAGCACCTTATCTTAGAGAATGCATCAATTCATTAGTAAATCAATCATTTGCCGATTGTGAATTTATTTTGGTAAACGATGGATCTACCGATGGATCTTTAACTATTTTGGAGGAATTCCAAAAGTTAGATTCCCGAATTATACTAATTAATCAAGAAAATAACGGAGTGAGTCGCGCCCGAAATAGTGCCGTTTCTGTTGCTAAAGGTACTTATCTTACTTTTGTTGATGCCGATGATGTTTTGGACCTAGATTTTGTGAAAAGTTTATATGAACAAGCAATCACTACGGGAGCCGAAATAGTTGCTTCCTCATATTACACGCTGTTTCTAGACAATAAAATAATCCAACCTTCAAATTTTCCTATAAATAAAAAACTTTCAAAAGAATTTATTCAAGAGGAAGTTATTCCATTTGTAATTCAAGATAATAGCTTTAATCCGGTTTGCACCAAATTGTTTTTAACCTCTTTAATAAAATCAAATGCTATTGTTTTTCCTGATGACATTCCAAATGGCGAAGATGGATTGTTTGTAATTCAAGCGCTTCATCATGCAAATAGTTTGATTTGCATCGATTATGCAGGATATTATTATCGAGAAGTTTCGGGAAGTGCAGTGCGAAATTCAAATGAAAAAGATTATTTTAAATTGGCGTTAGAGCATTTTAATTTTGATTATAATGCTGCTTACGGAATAATAATTTCTGAGAACAAATTAAGTGAACTAAAGTCCATTCAATTACTAAATACAGTTCTTTCGTTGACTTTTATTTACTACCATTCAGAAATTTCAAATAAGAAGCATTATCTTAAAAATATGATTTCTAATCCAGTTGTTCAAAGTTCACTTTCTGTGTATTGGGATGAAATTTGTAATGGAAAAGGGAATTACCAAAAATTTCTATTATTTTGCATCAAAATTAAATCGGTTTGGTTACTATCACTTGCCATTAAGTACAGTGATTTTAGAAATCCTAAAGTAAATTAATGAAAATTCTATTATTTTTTCATGGTGGTAGTAAAAACAGGGGCTGTGAAGCAATCGTTAGAACTGCTGTAGATTTAATTAAAGAAACCAATCCGGATGCAATTGTAAATCTTGCCTCTTTTGATCCAATTTCAGATCAGGGTATTCCAAATATAGATTTGATTTATGATGCCAGCGACGGGAATGTATCTAAATATTCATTAGCCGGGTTTGTTGCCGCGCTACAATATAAATTTTTCAAAAACGAAATTCCATTTTTAAGAGCCAAGCACCGAAAGTTGATCGATTTGATTCCAAATCACGATTTGTTTTTATCGGTGGGTGGAGATAATTATTGCTATGGTGAACAACCTTGGTTGTATGAAATGGATCGTTTGATAAAAAATGCGGGCAAGAAATTAGTGCTTTGGGGTGCATCTATAGGTCAGGAAGATCTTTCCAAAAGAAAACTTCAAGATCTAGAATCCTTTGATTTGATATTGGCTCGCGAAAGTTTGACTTTTGAAATATTAAAAAACAATGGGTTAAATCAGGTACAATTAATTGCTGATGGAGCTTTTTTATTAGAAAAAAAACTTCTTGATTTGCCTTCTGGCTGGCAAGAAGGAAACACCATTGGGATCAATTACAGTCCGTTGGTTTTTGCAAAAAATCCCGATTCAAAAGCAGCAATTTTGCAATTAATTCACTATATTTTAGATACCACCAAGTACACTATCGCGTTACTTCCGCATGTGATTATTGATGGAAATGACGATTATAAGATTTTGCAAGAGTTGGAAAATGAGATTAATTCTGATAGGGTAGTGTTATTGCCAAATGATTTGAATGCAACACACTACAAAGGCTATATTTCTAAAATGCAGTTTTTTATTGGTGCCCGAACCCATGCTACCATAGCTGCCTATTCTTGTTTGGTTCCTACCATGGTTTTAGGGTATAGCGTAAAATCTAAGGGAATTGCAATGGATATTTTTGGTGAAGAAAAATTAGTACTTGATATTAAAGAGCTTTCTGACTCCAATTTGCTTATCTCAAAATGGGAAGAAATGCTTGCCCAAGAATCCGAAATTAAAGCGCATTTAACAAATAAAATTCCCGAAATTCAAAAGCTTTCCCGTAAAGCAGTCACCTATCTAAACGATTTATAATAGTAGGAAAGCTTGGGTTGCTTCATTTTTTTTTAATAAATTCGTGTTTTGTAAAATAAATGAAGAAAAAGCTACTGTTTGTTATTCCCAATTTAAATATTGGCGGAGCCGAAAAAAGTTTGGTTAATCTATTAAATGAAATAGATTATCAAAAATACGCAGTAGATTTATTACTTATAAGAGCAGGTGAAGGTATGTTATTAAAGCAAATTCCTTCCCAGGTTAAGCTATTAAAGCTTGAAAAGAAATACCAAGTTTTTGAACGGACTACCAAATTTCCCGAATTATATTTTCTTTTAAGAGGCAGATTAGATTTAGTTATTGCTCGAATTTTGTGCCGAATTACATTGGCTTCGGTCAAAGATATGGGCAAAGCCGAACAATACGCATGGAAATTTACCCGACTTTTTCATTCTAAATTGAAATCAGAATACGATGTGGCTATAGCGTTTCTCGAAAAGTCATCTTTTTATTATATATCTGAGTTTGTCTCAGCCAAAAGAAAAGTGGGTTTCATTCACAGTGATTATGCAAAACTAAATTTAGACACTGCATTTGATTTACAGTATTTTAAAAAAATGAACGGAATAGCTTCTGTTTCTTCAGAATGTGTTGCATCATTAAAAACCTGCTTCCCAACTCTTAAAGATAAGTTGCATCTGATTCCAAACATTGTTCCAACAGCATTAATTCATGAATTGGCCAAGGAACCAATCAAACTTATTTTGTGCAAACCCATGTTGGTTTCTGTTGGACGCTTGTATGAAATAAAAGGTTTTGATATGGCTATTGAGGCTGCAGCTTTGTTAGTAAAAAACAACGCCGATTTTGTGTGGTACATTATTGGGGATGGCCCCGAAAAGCAAAAGCTAGAACAACAAATAACTCAACATAAACTTAAAGACAAGGTCATTTTGTTGGGTATGAAAGAGAATCCCTATCCTTATATTTTGAAAGCCGATATTGTGCTGCAAACCTCAAGATATGAAGGAAAATCTTTGGTTTTAGACGAAGCCAAATTGATGTACAAGCCCATAATTGCTACGAATTTTTCTACGGTTTCCGATCAGATAGAAAATGGTAGAACAGGAATAATTGTAGAAATGAATCCGGAAAGCATTGCAAAAGGAATTGAAAATTTACTTCAAAACCAGGAATTGCGAAATACTCTTTCTAAAAATCTTTCTAATGAAATTTATGATGCCAAGGAAACTATGAAGGCCTTTTATAAATTTATAGAATCTGAGGTAAATTAATCATCATGAAGAAAAAAGTACTTTTTGTGATGAATAATTTACGATGTGGAGGTGCAGAAAATGCACTTGTTTCCTTGTTGCAAGAATTTGATTATTCAAAATACGAAGTCGATTTATTCCTTTTTCAAAAAGAGGGATTGTTTTTATCTAAAGTTCCTAATGAGGTCAATGTAGTAGAAGAATCTGAAGAATTTAGATACCTTGAAGGAAGTTTTATAAGCACCTTGTTTTCAGCTTTGCTTAATTTACGTTTCGATTTGTTTTTTTTGCGAATTGGAGTTGCTTATTTGGCAGTATCCGAAAAAAATCCATCCATTCGAACCCAAAAAAGCTGGAAATTATTGAGCTCCGTTTTGAAAAAAAATCAAAAAAAATATGATGTTGCTATCGGTTATATGGAAAATTTCCCCAATAATTATGTGATAGAAAAGGTGATGGCAACTACCAAAATAGGGTTTGTTCATAATGATTACCAACAACTTCGGTTAGCTGCTTCTTTGGATTATCCTTATTTTGGAAAATTTAATTTTGTGGCAACTATTTCCAAACAATGTTTGGTTTCGTTGCAGCAAAGTTTTCCAAATTTGCTTAATAAATTTGTTGAAATTCCGAATACCGTTTCAAGCGGATTAATAAATAAAATGGCTGATGAGGTTATATCGTTAGAAACTCATTCTCCAATTTTGCTTACTATTGCTCGTTTGCAACCTCAAAAAGGTATCGATCTGGCAATTGAAGCAGCCGCACTATTAGCAGAAGCAAACGTAGATTTTGTGTGGTATTTTGTTGGTGAAGGTTCTGAAAGAGATAGTTTAGAACGCCAAGTAAAAGAAAATAATTTAGAGCAAAATATCAAATTTTTGGGTTTGAAAGAAAATCCTTATCCTTATATTAAGGCTTGTACGGTATATGTGCAACCTTCACGTTTTGAAGGAAAATCCATAGCAATTGAAGAGGCTAAAATTTTAAATAAACCTATTGTAGTAACCAATTATAATTCGGTTTCCGATCAAATTAATCATTTGCAAAATGGTTATGTTGTAGAAATAAATCCAGAATCGATTGCAAATGGAATTGCTACTATGTTGTCAAATGTAAATTTGCAAAAGCAATTGCAAGCGAATTTAGCTCAAGAAATGACAGGAAATAAAACGAATAGTGACATATTAACTCAACTTTTTTTATAAAATTATGGGATTACATTTCCTTTATTATATAGTATTGTTTTTTGCATTTGTAATTATTGTTATTACTTTAATTAATTGCATTCCTACATTTTATACTTGGCAAAGTCGAATCTTTTTTGGAAAATACAAAGACCAAAGCAGTTGGACTCTTGCTGTTTTGAAAAAGAGTCAAAAATGGTTGTTACATACTCCATCAATTCAAACCTCAGAAATAAAATCCGAGCTTTTTTGGAGAAGTATTTTGGGTAAGCATAAGAATGCTACGGTTCAAAGTTGGCAGGAAGCCTCTTTGTTATTAGGGCTTACGGCCTATATTAACGCGACTCAAGATGAAAAATCAAAGGCAGTAATTCAAAAGTATATTAAATCTAATTTCACATCTGATGGAAATTGGAAAAAAAAGCCTTTAAATAGTGATGCAGTCATGCTTGGGTATGCATTGTTGAATCTAGAGGGGGTAGATTTCAAAAAGTATCAACCGGCCTTTAAGTTTTTGTTGGATTTGATTTCAGATTTGATTGGGGAAGACGGAACCATTGCCTATAGAAAACATACTTCTAATTTTAGATATGTCGATACCATTGGGTTGTGTTCGGCTTTCTTGGTAAAATATGGAATTGAATTTGAAAATGAAAAATGGGTAGATTTAGGTTTAAATCAAATTAGAGAATTTGAAAAAAAGGGAATGTTCCCTAATACTTTAATTCCTGCGCATACGTATGACATTAAAAATCAATTACCTGCTGGTTTGCATGGTTGGGGTAGAGGTATGGGTTGGTATGCCATAGGATTAATTGATTCCTGGAATGCCTTGCCTCAGTCCCATCCAAATAAAGCAGAATTTACAAACAAGGTTGCGGCTTTTGCAAAACAAATTTTATCTTTTCAAAATTCAAATGGAAGTTGGAATTGGATTGTTATGGAACCCCATTCGCAACACGATTCTTCAGCAACAGCTTCTTTAGCCTGGTTCTTGGTGAATGCTTCCAAGATAGAATCACTTTCAAAAGAGTGTCAAGTTGCAAAAGAAAAAGCTTTAGATTATTTAAAATCGGTTACTCGTAGAACGGGAGCTATCGATTTTTCGCAAGGGGATACTAGAGGTATTGGTGCCTATTCGCAGCACTTTGAAATCTTGCCCTTTACTCAAGGTTTTTGTTTACGAACATTGTTTGCACAAACAAAATAGAGCTAATTAGTCTTTATTATTAATGCCTAAATAACCTAAAAGGTATAAATTTGCATTATACAAACTATTATGAAGTTACTTTACATTACAAACGGGATTAATGGTGCAGGCGGATTGGAGCGGGTGCTGTCCATAAAAGCAAGTTATCTAGCTGATGTCCTTGGATATGAAGTGCATCTACTTACTTTAAATAAGGGCGATATTAATCCATTTTATAAATTTAGTCCTAAAATTCATTTTCATGATATTACAGTAAAAGGGAATTTTATAAACTATTTTTTGGCTTATCAGTCCGGACTCAAAATGGTAGTAAAAAAAATAAATCCTCACGCAATCTTAGTTTGTGATGATGGCTTAAAAGGGTTTTTTCTTCCAATTTTGTTAAGAAAACCATGTCCTATGGTTTATGAAAGGCATGTCTCAAAAAACATTGAATTCCGATCGCAAATGAATTGGTTTCAAAGAAGGATCGTGCATTTTAAATGGTTTTTAATGAATAATTTGGCTACAAAATTTAATCGTTTTGTAGTGTTGACCGAAGGAAATACTAAAGAATGGAATTTGAAAAATTTGGAAGTGATTCCAAATCCTTTGTCATTTTACCCTAATGAAAGTTCAAGTTTAGAACATAAAAAAGTAATTGCAATTGGGAAGCAAAGCTATCAAAAAGGGTATGATTTATTATTGCAAGCCTGGAAGCAGGTGCATGCTATTCACCCCAATTGGACTCTAGAAATATATGGAAAATGGGATGCTAACCAAAATTTAGAATCCGTATCCAAGTCCCTAAAGCTTGGTGAAAGTGTTCGGTTTTTTGAACCTGTAAAAGATATTGAAAAGCACTTGTTGGAAAGTTCTATTTTTGTTTTATCCTCTCGATTTGAAGGATTCGGAATGGTATTAATAGAAGCAATGGCTTGTGGTGTTCCTTGTGTTTCATTTGATTGTCCTTATGGCCCAAGTGACATTATTAGCGATGGTGAAGATGGAATTTTAGTCCCGAATGGAGATTGTACTCAGTTAGCTAATTCATTACTACAATTGATAGAATCGGAGTCTGAACGAAAAGCAATGGGAAAATTAGCCAAAGAAAATGTAAAACGCTACCTTCCAGAAACAGTTTGCGAACAGTGGAATTTACTTTTTAAATCGATGGAGGTATGAAAAAAGTAGTCATTCTTGTAGATCAGTTGCATTCACATGGTGGAATTGAAAAACTAGTTTCTATAAAAGCTAATTATTGGTCTTCGGTTTTTGGATATTCAGTAACTATTGTAAGCACCGAACAAAATAACAAACCTATTATATATCCGTTAAATGAAGCTGTTTTCTTTGAAGATTTTGCTGTAAACTACGATAGAGCTAAAAGTTATTTTAGTTTTAATAATTTAGTAAAATTCATGTTTAATTGCATTAAAATTCAATTGTATATTTTTAGAGAAAAACCCGATTTTATTATTGTTGCCTCTCATATTCCCATAACTTATGTTTTGCCATTTTTAATTAAAGGGAAAACAAAGATTATTAAAGAATTTCATTTCACTAAGTTTTTTCATAGTTCCAATTCATTGTTCTCTAAAATTGTAAATTATATAGAGGCGAGGTATGATTATTTGGTTGTTTTAAGCCAAGAAGAAAAACAATTTTATAAATCGAAAAATGCGATTGTAATTCCAAATCCAATAGAAGAATCTTCCAATTTTATACTTCAAGATTTTAATAAAAGGCCTAATGTTGCTGTTGCAATGGTTCGGTTTGCGCCAGTGAAAAGATTGGAGAAAATGATTTCTATTTGGCAAAAATTCATTGAAACTAATTCCGATTGGAAGTTGAATATTTTTGGATCAACCGATTCTGATTATGCTCAAAGTTTGATAGAATTAGTTAAATTAAAAGGTTTAGAGAATTCCATTTTTTTTAAAGGACAAACTTCCCAAGTTTTAAATGAATTAAATGAAGCAAAGATGTTACTGCTTACCTCTGAGCAAGAATGTTTTCCTATGTGCATTTTAGAAGCTCAAAAAGCTGGAGTTGTTGTGTTTTCTTATGATTGCCCAACAGGACCTCGAAATAGCATTCAACAGGACTTTGATGGGTTTTTAATTCCATTTGATGACGAAAAGAGTTTTGTAAACTGCATGAATATAACGGTTTCAAATCCTGAAAAAATGGAATTTATTTCATCAAATGCAACTCGTAATGCCATAAATTATTCTTTGTCCGAAGTGATGAATAAGTGGAATAATACTATATTTGTCAAATCATGATTCGACTTTTAGTTTTATTTATCGGGCAGTTGTTTTTCTTACCCCATCTGTTAGTTTTTTTTGGTTCTGATTCCAAAGATCTAATTGTTGCGGATTTATATGCCCGAACTACCAAAAAAGAAAATAGTATTTTACAATGCTATGATTTGACATTGATATTATTGACTAATAAGTATTTTAGAAATTTATTTTATTTTAGAACTAGAGGCTTATTTACCAATATTCTTAGAATTTTTTACCCTAAAGACGACACTTTTACTATTGATTTCACATCTAAAATTGGCGGTGGATTGCAATTAGCGCATCCTTATTCAACAATATTAAATGCTGATAACATAGGGAGTAATGTATATGTAAATCATTTGGTTACCGTAGGAGAAAAAAAAGGTTTGCGTCCATCTATAGGTAATAACGTGCAGTTGCATGCTGGTTGTATTGTAATTGGTGGAATTACATTAGGAGATAATTGCATTGTTGGAGCTGGAGCTGTTGTGGTAAAAGATGTTCCTGCAGGCGCAGTAGTTGCCGGAAACCCAGCTAAAATAATAAAAAGTACAATTTAGATATGATAGAGTTTATTCCACTTGAATATTATACTAAATTTTATTACTTCATAGTACTCTTTGTTGTATTTATTACATTTATTAATTCAAAAGTAGCCTTTCTCCAAGATCGTAACAATTTAAAAAACCTGAGTTTAGTTGGTTTTCTATTATTGTTTTTTATATTGATTTATATGGGTTTAAGGCCCGTGAGTGGTAAGTATTTTGGGGATACTTCAACCTACTCGTTCATCTTTAATGATTATAAAACAGACAATATTCAATCTCGGGATAATGTAGAATATAGCTTTAGATTTTTATTACAGATTTGCTCTAAAATTATGGGCGTGAATGCCTTCTTTTTTGTTTGCGCCATTCTTTACGTAATGCCCTTGTATTATGCATCCAAGAAAATTTTTAATCAATATTGGTTTTTAGCTTTTATCATGCTAGTAACTTCCATGTCTTTTTGGAGCTACGGCACAAACGGAATTAGAAATGGGTTAGCCACTTCCTTTTTTATATATGGTTTAACTAAATCAACTTTAAGAACTCAGTTGATATGGTTTGTTATTGCATTTGGATTTCATAAATCGGTTACACTTCCAATTTTAGGTTTTTTATTAACTTTAAAATTTAATACTCCTAGGGGGTTTTTAATTTTTTGGTTTTCGTGTATTCCATTCTCTTTGCTAATTGGAAGTTCCTTTCAGAATTTAATTTCAGGTGTTTTTGAAGACGATCGTTTAAATAGTTATTTTTATAATACTACTCAATTATCTGAATTTAGTAAAATTGGATTTCGTTGGGATTTCTTAGCGTATAGTGCTACTGGAGTTTTTGCAGGGTGGTATTTTATAGTAAAAAGAAAATTTGAAGATAAATTTTACACCAAAATTTACAGTATTTACGTTTTTGCCAACGCTTGCTGGATATTAGTTATTAAATCGGCCTTTTCCAATCGTTTTGCCTATTTATCCTGGTTTATGTTAGGCTTAATTATTGTATATCCTTTTTTAAAACAGCAGTTTTTTAAAAATCAATATGCTGTTTTAGGGACTATTTTAGGGGCATATTTTACATTTACTTTTATCTTGGAAGTAATTATTGGATATCGATAATAGTTAACTAAATTAAATGAAAATACTTCAAATAATAAACAACTTAGGTACTGGTGGAGCCGAAAAGTTAATTTTAGATTCTTTCATTATTTATGGAGAAAAAGAGATTGAGATGGATTTATTAGTTTTGGACGGTTCGGACTATCCTTTCATGAATAAGCTTAAATCTATGAATTCAGTAAAAATTCATTCTCTAAATGCCAATTCTGTTTATAATCCCATTTCTATTTTTAAAATAATTCCCTATTTAAAAAATTATGATTTAGTTCATGTTCATATATTTCCCTCTTTATATTGGGTTTCTTTAGCTAAAATTATTTCATTCAGCAAAGTCAAAATTATTTTTACAGAGCACAACACTTCAAATAGAAGGATAAAAAATGTGTTTTTGAAATATATAGATCGATTGCTTTATTCTCCTTATTCTAAAATAGTTTGCATTACAGAGGAAGTAAGTCAGGTAATGAAAAAGCATTTAAAATATAAAGATTTTAAATTTGAGACTATAAAAAATGGAATTTCTTTAGATACTATTTTTGTTGAAACTCCTTATAAAAAATCAGATTTGGGTTTTGGAATTACGGATGATGATACAATATTAATTCAAGTGTCTCGATTTGATTTGCAAAAAAACCAAGCTATTTTACTACAGGCAATGCTAAATTTGCCTTTAGATGTTAAATTGCTATTAGTTGGCGATGGCGAATTAAGAGCTCAAAATGAGAAATTAGTTGCCGAACTAAAATTAGAGGAACGAGTGTTTTTCTTAGGAGTGCGAATGGATGTGCCAAAATTATTAAAAACAGCAGATGTTATAATATTATCTTCTCACTATGAAGGTTTATCTATTTCAAGTATTGAGGGAATGGCTTCTGGAAAACCTTTTATTGGGTCGGATGTGCCAGGATTAAGAGAAATTGTATCGGGTGCAGGATTACTTTTTCCATCAGGGGATGCTATGGCATTGGCTGAAACAATTATTTCTTTGATTGAAGATGAAGAATATGCAAAAAAAATTGCCTCAAAATGTATTGAACGTTCCATGAATTATGATATTAATGTTATGGTAGATAACTATATACAATTGTATCATAAAGTTATAAATCAAAATAATTAAAATTGAAAACGCTAACCATATTTACACCGGCATACAATCGAGCAAATTTGCTTCCTAGATTGTATGAAAGTTTGTGCAATCAAACGGTTCAAGATTTTGAATGGTTAGTGGTAGACGATGGTTCTGTGGATGGTACTAGAGCGTTAATTGCATCTTGGATTCAAGAACAAAAAATTCCTATTCGGTATATTTATCAAGAAAATCAAGGGATGCATGGAGCACACAACACCGCTTATCATGCAATTCAAACCGAATTAAATACCTGTATTGATTCGGATGATTGCATGCCTCACAATGCTGTTGATTTAATTTTGAATAAATGGAATACCGTTGATAAAGATAAATTTGCAGGCATCATTGGTTTAGATTCTTTTGAAAACGGAGCTATTATTGGGACTATAATGGAGGCTGAAGAAACCACTTTAGAGGATTTTTATTTAAAAGGGGGTACGGGTGATAAAAAGTTAGTTTACAGAACTGATGTAATTAAGCAATATCCAGATTATCCAATTTTTGAAGGAGAAAATTATGTAGGTCTTGCCTCTAAATATATATTGATTGATCAAGATTATAAATTAGCCGTACTGAACGAAGTTCTTGTGATTGTAGAATACCAGCCAACAGGTTCTAGTAATACCATGTTTTTACAATACCTTAAAAATCCAAAAGGGTTTATGTATTACAGAACGGTATTTATGCTGAATTCTAATTCAATAAAAAGAAGATATAGAGAGGCAATTCATTATGTTTCTTGTTGTGTTATATTAAAAAAATGGAATTTATTTAAGGCTTGTCCAAAACCAGGACTGACTCTTTTAGCAGTCCCTTTTGGTGTACTTTTGTATTTTTATATATTATTTAAAACTCGAAGTAAAATACATTGAAAAAAATCATCCGAACCGCAACTGTTTCTATATCTCTGGATATATTGCTCCGAGGTCAGCTTTCATTTTTGAAATCCAAATATGAAATTGTGGCCGTCTCGGGTTTGGATAATCACCTTGAATTAGTGGCCAAAAGAGAAGGTGTTCGAGTTGAAAATGTATTTATGAGTCGGGCAATTTCTCCTTTAAGTGATTTAATCTCTTTAATAAAGTTATTTTTTCTTTTTCGAAAAGAACGACCGGAAATGGTACATTCTATTACGCCCAAAGCCGGCTTGTTGTCTATGATTGCGGCTTATTTTGCAGGTGTTCCAATTCGTGTGCATACTTTCACCGGATTGATTTTTCCAACTTCAACTGGATTCAAAAAATATTTATTGATAAAAATGGATCGGTTGTTGTGCAAATTTGCAACCCATATATATCCAGAAGGAGAAGGGGTAAAGAACGATTTGATAAATTATAAAATAACATACAAACCTTTAAAAGTTATTGCTAACGGAAATGTAAACGGAATAGATGTTGCTCATTTTTCTCCTGAAGCAGTACTGATAAATGAAGTGAACGAATTAAAAATTAAACTCGGAATTACGGTAAGTGATTTTGTTTATGTTTTTGTGGGACGTTTGGTTCAAGATAAAGGAATTAACGAATTAATTAGCGCTTTTGATTCTATTTCCAAAGACAATTCCAATTGCAAGTTGCTTTTAGTGGGTTCTTTAGAATCAGATTTAGATCCATTGTATACTAGTACAGTTGATAAAATTTATTCTCATCCTTCAATTATTAGTGTGGGATGGCAAGAAGATGTTAGACCTTATTTTTCGATTTCAAATGTGTTGGTGTTTCCAAGTTACAGGGAGGGATTTCCAAATGTAGTTCTTCAAGCTGGCGCTATGGGATTGCCTTCAATTGTTACTGATATTAATGGTTGTAATGAAATCATCAAAGACAATTCAAATGGATTGATAATACCGGTAAAAAATGAATTTGCTTTGGAAAATGCAATGCGAAAAATATACCATGATAAAGAACTTTATTTGAATTTAAAAGCTAAATCAAGAGATCAAATTGTAGTAGATTATAAGCAAGAAGTTGTTTGGAATGCAATTTTGGAAGAATATCAAAAATTGATAAAATAGTAATGTAATCATTCCTAACGATGTCTAAATATTACTTAAAATACAATCCCTTTTTTTATATATTTGTTATCTTATAAAAAAATCTTTTGATTAAGTTCAATTTCAAAAATTCATGAGCGAAAATAAAACTAAAATAAAAATTAAAACTAAAACCAGAACGGTTAAAGGTATTGAAGGCTACTCCTCATTAGTTTTTCGAATTGTTGGTATTGGTTTACTACTTTACTCAGGTTATTTTTATTTAAGCTTTCAAAAAGAATTATTAAATACTTTTTTTAATTCTTTATTTAGTCATACAGATGATGTTTCGGTGATTGCCAAGAACACCAGTATGGGTACTTATGTGAAGTTGTTGCTGCGCTTTGTGCCTTCTGTATTGATTTCTTTATTGTGTTATCTTGGTGCAAAAAAATATCCGATACGCTCATACTATTTAAATCTAATTTCTATTCTTGCCCTTACCATATCTCATACACAATTGTTTTTTCATAAATACTTTATGTATGAAACGTGTCATAGTAATTACTTTATTACTAGTTTGTTCTTTATAATTCCACTTGTAATATTTTTCATGAATTATTCGGCACATAATAGGCCTTTGGTTCTTACTTTTATTTCTTTGTTTTTTTACAGCTTTATTTTTCAATTAGTAATTGCTCACTTTAGTTACATCTTTATTTTTGGAGCAATTTTAATTTATAGTACTGTATTTTATTTTCTTTCTCAACCCGGACAGCATTTTAAAAGTAATTTAATTAACAGTTTATTTGCTTATAGTTTTTTAGGGATTTTTGTGTTAAGGAAACTTTATGTTGGGCATCACGAATCATTTCTCCTAATTTTTTACGTTGCAAGTTTCCTTTATTTTTCTTTGTTTTTCTTCGTTGGAATTTCGTTTTCTAAAATTAATGTTTCTGTCAAGCATCTATTTCATTGGTCTAACACTTTAGTGTATATAGGAGTAAATACAATTGTAATTGGCCTTTTCTATGGGTTTTGGTATTTTGTTCCGGTGCTAATTGCGTTACTGGTTCACTTGGTTGCTTTATATTTTATTGATAAATTTAAATTTGAAAACACCAAGAATTCAATTACGATTGAATTACCAAGTCTTGTTTTGATTTCTCTTTTTGCGATGTCCTTATGGTTGCCTTATGCATTTGAATTGTTTTTTGGTTGCCTATCCATATTACTCATAATCTATTATCAAAAAAGAGAGTTGAAATATATTTATTGGTCTGCCTTGGTTTCACTACAATTGGTGATTGTTCAGTTTGTATATTTATTACTTTCCTTTTATGTTCCAGCCTTAGCCTTATTTTTTAATCCATCAATTTCTATGTTAGAAAGAGGATTAGTGACTAGTATATTATTATTACTTAGTGTCTATGGAGTTAACTTTTATTTGAAATCAATGAAAGATAAAATTTCTACTAAGTGGTTTAGTCAAAGAAATTTCTCTCAGTTTTTATCTTTATTTTTTCTATTAAATTTATTTATTTTCATTGAATGGGTTTGTTTTTCGTTATTGATTTTTAACGAAGGAAGCATTATATATTTCCATTCTTTGTTTTTTATTATTGGATTTATTTATGCAATTTATTTATTATTTAAAAGATATAAGCTGCCTCCAAAATTTAAAACTGCAATTTGCTATTCCTTGTACTTTTTTGCTTTCTTGATGCCTATTTTTGGATTTTTTAAATTTCCGTATACTTACATTAATCGATTAGAAATACCAGATTTTCTTTCCATAGAGAGTGCTTTACATTACATAGAGTTATTGTTGTGTATCGTTTTATTAATAAAGGGATTTGTGATAAATCACAATAAAGAAATTATAAAAAAGAGAAAAAAATTCTTTGAAGTTACATTGGGTTTAATAGGGATTGTTCTTTTATGCAAAGAATACGACTATTTGTTTTTGCTTAATAATTTCACCAATACCAATTTATACAATCTAGCACTATTATCCTCTATGATAATTAAGAACAGACTATTGCCTTATTCTAGTATCATGCTCTTTAGTGCGACTGTTTTACTATTAGTTGGAATATTGCGAAGTGATAAATTTATTCGAATATTTTCACTTGTTTTGATTGGTTTTGCATTAATAAAAGTATTCTATTTAGAATTTAATTTATTAACTGAAGAGGAGCGTTTTGGAAGCCTTGTGCTACTCGGAATTACCTTCTTGCTAATTTCTTGGATATACAAAAAAGTTAAAGTTAGAAGACGGCGAGTTTCTAGATAGTTTAGTATTCGTTACCAAAAATTGAATTTCTTTTCATGGCTTCTACTAATTGTTTTGTAGAAGAAATCAGTACTTTATTTTGAAAAGCTTCAATGTGTCTTTTGTGGTGAATATCTGATCCAGTGAAATCAATCATATTTTGCTTTAATAATTTATCCGCAATGGATGCCACATTTTTTCCATAATATCCTACTGTCGATAAAAGATTCAATTGAAAAAAACAACCTATTTCTTTTAATTTTTCATATTCTCTCATACTTTGATGGTAAAAAGAATACCGCTCTGGATGAGCTAATATAGGAGTGTATCCATTCATTTGAATTTCAAAAACTATTTTTTTAAAATCCATTGGGGCATTAAGGTAGGACATTTCTATAAGCACTTTATTATCTTTTAAAGTTAATAAAGTTTCATTTTTCATGCGTTCTAAAAAGGAACCTTCAATCATGTATTCGGTACCCACTCTTGGAATCATTTTTTTTAAAGTTTCTGGTAATTTAGAAAGAGTTTCTGCATGGCAAATAGTTATCGATTCTCTTGTGTTGTCCCAGGTGTGAGGCAGAGTGTGTGGAGTTGGAATACATTGTTTGAATCCCATTTCTTTCATGTTTTCTATTAAAAATAGAGTTTGATCATAGTTTTCAGATCCATCATCTATTCCTGGCAAGATATGAGAATGAATGTCGATGTAGTTTTCTGGAATAAGATCTACTAATTTGGTTTGATTTTTAAATAATGAAAACATGAAATAATTTATGAAATCCAAAAATAGACATTTATTTTTATTTACCATCTTTATTTTACAGAGGATGTAAAAAGTTATTTCTATATTTGTGAATGCAGGTCTATCGTATAGATTAAGTGCTTTTTATTGTAATGATTTATGAATGAATCCAAAATATGGCTTTCCTCTCCGCATATGGGAGGTGGTGAACTAAAATTTATTAACTCAGCATTTGAAACCAATTGGGTGGCTCCTTTAGGACCCAATGTAAGTGGCTTCGAAGAAGATTTAGAGAGCTATTTAGAAAATAGTGTTCATGTAGCTGCCTTAAGTTCTGGTACAGCAGCAATTCATTTAGGTTTGATTTTGTTGGGTGTTTCTGTTGGTGATGAAGTTATTTGCCAAAGTATGACATTTTCCGCTTCTGCAAATCCAATTGTATATTTGGGAGCTACCCCAATATTTATTGATAGTGAAGCCGAAACTTGGAACCTTTGTCCAAATGCGTTAGAAACTGCTATTAAAGATCGAATTACTAAAGGAAAAAAACCAAAAGCAATCATAGCAGTTCATCTTTATGGTATGCCATATCAAGTTGACGCCATTAGAGAGCTTGCCGAACGATATGAAATCCCAATTTTAGAAGATAGTGCTGAGGCACTTGGGAGTACATACAAGAATCAGCATTGTGGTACCTTTGGTGATCTAAGTGTTTTATCTTTTAATGGAAATAAAATTATAACCACCTCAGGTGGTGGTGCTTTGGTTAGTAAAAGCATGAATCAAAAGGACAAAGCAGTTTTTTTAGCTACTCAAGCCCGTGATGTTGCTCCTCATTATGAGCATAGTGAAATAGGTTATAATTACAGAATGAGTAATATATGTGCTGGAATAGGAAGGGGTCAAATGGAGGTATTAGATAGTCATGTACAATTGCGTCGTGATATGAATTCTTTTTATAGGGATTTGTTTCAAGATCTGCCAGCTATTCAAGTATTTTCTGAACCAAATTCAAACTATTATTCGAACCACTGGCTTACTGCAATTACAATAAATTTAAGTTTGTTAAATGGAAAATCGGCTGAAGATTTTAGGCTGCATTTAGAAACCTTCAATATTGAATCTAGACCTTTGTGGAAACCGATGCATTTACAGCCAATATTTAAATCGGCTCCCTATTATGGTGGTAATATTGCTTCAAAATTGTTTAAAAATGGTTTGTGTTTGCCTTCTGGGTCTAATTTAACTTCGGAAGAAAAAGGGCGAATCGCTTCTAGTATTATTTCTTTTTTCGAATAATTGTATTAAGTTTGGGGTAAATTATATTTTGTGATTAATAAATTTAAATTTTTTACTTCAAGTATTGCAGAGAAGTACACCGAGATAAATCTGCCTGCAAGCCTAAAGAAATTGAATTACTTACCAAATTGGGTTATATTGGTAATCGATTTTTGTATTGTTCTTTTTTCAGCATTGATTACTATTGTGTCATTTAATGCTATAAATTTATATTATATATTACCAGAACACTTAGTAATAGGATTATTATATTATTTAGCAGTTAATATTTTCTTCTTTTGGTTTTTTAAAACCTATTCGGGTATTATAAGGCATTCCTCGTTTGTAGATGCATTATATTTGTTCTATTCTCAATTTTTTACTTTTTCGGTATTAATGATTACCGATTATGTACAGATTTTTTTGGGACATGAAAAATTAGTGCTTACCACTGCCTCACTTTTCAATGCCTTTTTATCACTTATTTTATTGTTTTTATTTCGAATTACGGTCAAACAAATTTTCCAACAATTTTATTCAGTTAATGATAAGCAAAATCTAATTAAAGCGGTTATTTATGGAATTGATTCAAATTCTATTGCGGTTGCAAATGCTTTGTTAATTGAAAACCCAAGAAGATTTTCTTTAATTGGTTTTGTTGATGTAAAAAATGAAAATACTTCCAAACGAATTTTGAATTTACCCATTTTAAAATACCAACGCAGTTTAGCGGTAACGATGAGGGTTATAGGAGCAGAAGCCATAATAATTGCAGATAGTTCTTTAGATAGTCCAATTTTTAGTAAAATTATTCAAAAGAGTATTGATTATAATTTTAAGTTTTTTAGAGCCCCAATTCTTAATTCAAATGAAGATAAAAAGAATATTTCTAGGGCTATTAAAAAATTTGAAATAACCGATTTGTTAGGAAGAAAGCAAATTGAATTAGACACTACTGCCATTGCTAGTAGTATTTCCCAAAAGATAATATTAGTAACGGGAGCTGCAGGATCGATTGGAAGTGAAATAACAAGGCAGCTTATTCAATTTAATCCATCTAAAATAATATTACTTGATCAAGCTGAAACCCAATTGCACGAGTTAAGTATCGAACTTAAAGAGAATAATATAGAAATCCCTGTGAGTTATGTAATTGCAGATGTTAGAAAAAAGGAAGAATTAAATACTATTTTTGAATTATATCAGCCTAATATTGTTTTTCATGCAGCTGCCTATAAGCATGTTCCATTAATGGAAATTAACCCAAGCCAAGCTATTTTTACTAACGTATTGGGAACCAAAAACCTTGCAGATTTATCAATTGAATATGATGTTGAACGTTTTGTAATGATTTCTACAGATAAAGCAGTAAATCCTAGTAGTGTTATGGGAGCTAGTAAGCGTATTGCCGAAATGTACGTCCAATCATTAGGAGATATTAAACCAAAAACAAAGTTTATTACAACCCGATTTGGTAATGTATTAGGCTCTAATGGATCGGTTGTTCCCTTATTCACTAAACAAATAAATCAAGGAGGTCCTGTTACTATAACACATCCAGACATTATTCGCTATTTCATGACTATTCCTGAGTCCTGTCAACTTGTATTAGAAGCTTGTGCTATGGGTTCAGGTGGAGAAATCTATATTTTTGATATGGGTGAGCCTATAAAAATCATTGATTTAGCAAAAAAAATGATTCGTTTGGCCGGATATTTGCCTGAAATTGAAATTGAAATCAAGTCAATTGGGTTGCGTCCTGGTGAAAAATTATTTGAAGAATTATTAAATGATAGTTCTAAAACACAACCTACTCACCATGAAAAAATAATGATTTCAAAAGATGAATACATTGATAATGAAATTATTAGCGCTTTGATTTCAGAGCTTATTAATAATTCATACAAACAAAATTCAGAGAAAATTGTAATTCAAATGAAAAAAATTGTACCTGAATATAAAAGCTTAAATTCAGTTTATGAAAAACTAGATTAAACTTTGTAAGTCTAGTTTTTTTCTTCTTTTTTTTTGTATTTCTTTTCACTACTTTTGCCCATTGTTAGTGTTGAAAAAGAGTTATTCTATCCAGCTAAAACTAATGACTTAAACCTTTTTTTATAATGAAAAAAATAGTATTATTTTTCTTATCTATTCTTTTGACTTCCTCTTGTACTACCAAAAAGGATATTGTATATTTTCAAGACATTTCAAATAAACAACAAAGCCAGGTTCAATATGTTGTTCCTAAAATACAAGTAAATGACATATTAAACGTAAATGTATCTGCATTAAATCCAGAAGCAGTTGCGCCTTTTAATCAGCAATATGTGAATTTTGGAACTCAATCGGATACCAACATGAAATTAAGAGGTTATTTAGTTTCTGCTGAAGGAAATATTGTTTTTCCTATTGTTGGTAAAATTAAATTATTAGGAAGCACACCAGAAGAAGCAGAAGAAATAATTAAAAATATACTAGTATCTAAAGGATTATTAGTTGAACCAGTAGTGAGCGTACGTTTACTAAATGGTAAAATAACTATACTTGGAGATATAAGTAATCCAGGAACCTATCCGTATTCAGAGCAAAATATCACCCTGCTTCAGGCCTTAGGATACGCAAGTGATTTATCTATATCAGGTATAAGAAAAGATATTTTAGTAATAAGAGAAGAAAACGGAACTAGAACTTACGGCCATATCGATATGACTAAAACCGATTGGTTTGATAGCCCTTATTATTATATCAAACAAAATGATGTAATTTATGTTTATCCAAATGGGCCAAAAATTAAATCGGCTGGATATTTAACCAATTTATCTACTGTTTTATCTGTAGTAGCCTCTTCTATCACCTTAATTTTATTGATAACTCGATTATAATATATGGAATCAAATCCAAATTTTTCTCAAGAGAATAGTAAACCCTTAGACCTTCGAAACGAAGTATTAAAATACTTGCCCTTTTGGTTTTGGTTTGTAGGTTTCATTATTGTGGCGCTATTAGTTGCAAACATATATCTTCGTTATACACCGAATACTTTTGAGACTACTGCTAAAATTAAAATATTAGACAATTCGAATTCTTCCTTTAGAATGCCTAGTGATGGTATTTCTATTTTTGGTAGATCAAAAACGAATATTAGTAATGAGTTGGAAGTTCTTAAATCATATCGAATATTGGGAATTGTAGTCGATGAGATGGATTTAATGAACTCTTATTATGTTCCAGGTAGATTTATTAAAACCGAAGTTTGGGAAACCAGTCCGCTTAAAATACTTTGGTATGGCGATGATGAAAAAATAAAAAATCTTTCTACAAATTTTACAATCACAATTGCAAAAAATGGATTTGAAATAGAAGAATTGTCCCATAAGTTAATGGCTTATAATAAACAATATTCCTACGGCGATGTTTCATTTTCAATTGTGCCTAAATCTACAATCAAAAATAATATTGGTGGTAAAATTGTTGTTCAGAAGACTACTTTTAGAAATGCAATTAGTTCCTTATTTGGAAGTATTACAGCAGGAAATACCGGTGATGAAAAAGAGAGTGAAATTATAAAGGTATCTATGCGCGGTCTTAATGATCGAAAATTAGAAGATATTGTAAATAATTTAATTCGCATATTTAATGAGGATGGTGTAAAAGACCGTCAGTTAGCGTCTAAAAATACTATAGAATTTGTTAACGATAGATTTGCTTTTTTGGTAAACGAACTAGACTCAATTGAAAACTATAAGGTTGCCTACAAGAAAAGCAATAAATTAACTTTTTTAGAGGAGAATGCTACTATTACAACAACAAAGAAATCATCAGTTGAAGAGCAGTTGTTTGATATAGAAAATCAAATATCATTAGCTAAATTTTTAGGAAAATCAATTAAAACAGGTTCTAATTTTGAGTTACTTCCAACCGATATTGGAATTACAAATGCAAATATTAATTCATTTGTAATAGAATATAATTCAAACATTAATGAGTATAATAAATTGCTTATTAGTGCTGGTAAAAACAACCCAACTGTTTTAATATTAGCTGATAAATTAACAGATTTACAAAATAATATTTTTACATCTATAAAGGATTATAAAGAAAAATTAAATACTTCTTTACATAATTTAACCGGATTGGAGTCTCAAAATGACGTCCTATATGGTAGTATACCCGAAAAAGAAAAAGTTATTAGATCCATAGAAAGACAACAAAAGATTAAAGAAAACTTGTATTTATTGTTGTTGCAAAAAAGAGAAGAAGCAGCTATTAATTTAGCCATTACAGCACCTTCTGTTAAAATAGTTGAATATGCTCTTTCTGGTGGAGGACCAATTGCACCTAATCGAAATACGATCTATTTATTAGCGTTATTAATTGGTTTTTTAATTCCATTTATTATTTTATTTGTTCGTTTTTATTTGGATAACAAAATCCATGTAGGTAAAGATGTTACTAGAATTTCTCCAAAAATTCCACTTTTGGCAGAAATTCCTTTCATCCCACAAGCCAGTAAACATATTACTGAAAACGACCGTTCGGTATTGGCTGAATCGTATAGGAATCTTAGAACTAATATTGATTTTTTATTACCATTTCATGATAGAAAAGAAGGTTACGTAATTTTTTCAACCTCAAGTGTTAAAGGCGAAGGAAAAACATTTAACGCTATGAATATGGCAATTATCTTCACTCAAATGAAGAAAAGAGTATTGCTAATTGGTGCGGATTTAAGAAATCCTCAAATTCATAAATACCTTAATATTGATAAATCAAGAGCTGGATTAAGTACCTACTTATTTAATACCTCCACAGATTATAAATCTATTGTTATTCCAAAAATTTTAGATAATGAAAATTTGGATGTAATTATTTCGGGTGTAATTCCTCCAAATCCTGCAGAATTATTAAGTAACGGCCGTTTTGATTTATTGTTAGAAGAAGTAAGAAAAGAATACGATTATATTATTGTCGATTCTGCACCAACTTTATTGGTTACCGATACGTTGTTAATTGCGAATTTAGCAGATTTAGTTGTGTATGTTACTCGTGCCGATGTTACCGAAGATCAGTTGGTTGAATATTCTAGAGGACTAAATGAAGACGGCAAAATAAAACACATGGCCTATATAGTGAATAGTATTGGATGGATGAATGTTTATGGCTATTCTTATAAATACAATTACAATTACGGTTATTCCTATCGTTATAATTACAACTATGGCTATGGTTATGGTTACGGTTCTGATGAAAATGAAGACACACAAATTGAAAAAGGAATTTTAGATACTTTTTGGTCTAAAACAAAACAATTTTTTAATAAGTAAAAACAAAAAAAGTAGCTATTGAGCTACTTTTTTTGTTTAATTATTTTACTAATTATTACTTGTGAAATTTGGGTAGAACTGTCTTTAATATAATTTTTAGATCCCTGCTAAAAGTGTGGTTGTAATAATAATCTAAATTCATTTTTACCTTATCAGGGAATAGTACTAAATCATTGAATTCTTTCGGGTTTTCCTGTTTTGATAACAACTCTTCTTCATTTGCATATTTTAATGCTGCTTCCGAAGTAATACCAGGTTTTAATAATAATATTTTTCTATTTTCTCCTGTTAATTTATCATAATAACCCGGTACATCAGGTCTTGGTCCAACAAAACTCATATCGCCACAAAGTACATTCCATAATTGGGGTAATTCATCTAATTTCGATTTTCTAAGAATTTTACCCACAACTGAACTTGTGTTTTTTTTAGGATGAATTGTTCTTAATTTAATTATTTTAAAAGGCCTCCCGTTTTTACCAACTCGAGTTTGAAAGAAAAAACCATTAGAGCTGGTGTCTAACGCAGCAATTAGGAAACCAAAAAGAATTAGAACAGAAAATAAAAGCAAGAGTAGCAGGGCGAAAGTAAAATCAAAAACAGCTTTACTCATTAGTGTATTTTATTATTTTTCCTGGATTTCCAACAACAACCGCATAGTCAGGAACGTCTTTTACAATAACTGCACCAGCGCCAACAATAGCCCATTTTCCAATTTTTATACCTTGCCTTACGGAAGAATTTATTCCAACTTGCGCACCTTCACCTACGATAACATTGCCTGCTAGGGCCGCTTTAGGAGATACATGTGCAAAATCTTCTATAATGCAGTCGTGTTCTATCAAAGCTCCCGAATTAATAATCACATGTTTTCCTATTTTGGATCCTGTGTTTATTACAGCTGAAGCCATAATAACAGTCCCTTCTTCAATAATAGAATTGGATGAGATAATAGCAGTTGGATGTATTGCAATTTCGTATTCTTCTTTTAATTCTTCTACTTTTTTCTTCCTTAAATCATTATCACCAATTGCAATAATAACTTTGTCTTTTGGATTTCTAATAGTATTGAATTCTTCTGAATGATATATTGTTATTGAGTTTAATTTATCAGAAACCGGATTATTATCAAATATCCCGAGTACATTTTTTTTCTGTAATCTCAATATGTCTAGAATCACCTTTGCATGTCCACTGGCACCATATAATAGAATGTTGTTTTCATCATTTTCTGAAGCTCTGTATAATGGAAAATATTCGGATTCTAATAATACATTTTTTTCTATAACAAGTCTGTTATAAGTGTTAATGTCTACAATAAGATTCCAGTTTTGAAATCTATATTTTAGGTTAGAAAAACCCGATTTAAATTTATATAAAGAATCATCCTCATCTCTAGTTTGTCCGCCACCTAAAAATAAATATTTCAAATTTAATGAAGTTCCAATTTTTCGAGCTTCATCAATAATTAATTTCATCGGAGAAATTTTTACATATTCACCAGCGGTTCCTGCAAGATGATATTGCATGATTTTATTAGTAATCATAAATAGTGCTCCTGCACAGATTTCATTACCAGATTTAGCAATAAGTAATTTTGAATTAAATTTGTTTGTATCTAATAATTCATAAAAATATTCGGAGGTAAAATAATATTCATCTTTGGCTCGAACGCGCAACATAGTTTCTCTGTAAATGGAAATAAATGCATCAATTTCCTCTTTAGTTTTGGCTTCAGTAACTTCAAACCCTTTTTTTTGAAGTTGCTTAATATCGTATAAAGTTGATTTTCTATATTGTTCTTTTTGAATCGATTCCGAATTTGTTAAATCAATTGCAACTACATTATTTAAATCTATTAGTTCTCCAAAATTGGAAAAAACATTCTGGTTTTTTAGTAAGGGATGCAGTCTAGAAAAGGCAGAAATAATTTTATTGTTTTTAAAAAATTGCCATACTTCTTTTTGAAAATAATCAATATGCTCTTGGCTTAGGTCTTTAATTTTTTGGTTGCTAATTGCTCCGGCGTAACCGTAAACCGACGTGCAATCAAAATATCCGGTAGCGTCAATAGGTCTTATAATAATAGGGAAGGCAATAAATGCATCATTAAAATTTGCAACTAATAGGAAGGAACGATTAGAAATGTCATTTTCTATATATTGATAGGCTTGCGTGTGGTAAAAATCATAATTATTGCAGCATGAAACAATTTTTTCCCATTTTGGATCGGTATATTCAATTATGGAAAAAGAGGTTTTTTGCATTGTTTTTATCTAATTGATTTTACTTAAAAAAGTAATATCAAGAACTTTTAAAGAATTATTTTAACTGCTAAAATAACGAATATTAAACAATTAACGCAATAATGACATAATATTAATCAGATATTAATAATAATTAATTTGTTCCGTCAAAAGCTTCCATTGTTATGCCCTCGTTAGCATTGATTCCTTCAGGGATAATTACTTTTTTAATTGTGAGAAAAAATATTTTTAGATCTAATGCTAAGTTCATATGGTCTACATAATAAATATCATATTCAAATTTTTGTTTCCAACTTATCGAATTACGACCATTTATTTGCGCCCAACCTGTAATTCCAGGTTTAATGCTGTGCCTTCTTTTTTGCTCAACAGAGTAATATTGTAAATAAGAAGGCCATAATGGTCTTGGTCCAATTAAACTCATTTCACCCTTGAGCACATTTAGCAATTGAGGAATTTCATCAAGCGAACTTTTTCTAATCCATTTCCCAATTTTGGTAGTTCGTTCCATGTCAGATAATAAATTACCTTCACTATCTTTTTTGTCCGTCATTGTTTTAAACTTAATTACTCTAAATATTTTTTCATTTATTCCAGGTCTTCTATCAAAAAAGAAAGGTTTTCCATTATTTACAAAAAATAAAAGAAAGGTAATTATAATAAATAATGGGCTAAATACTAAAAGTCCTATTAATGCAAAAGTAAAATCGAATAATGGTTTAATTATATTACGATACATGTAGTTATGTCTTATTAAATCTAATTGGTATCAAATTTACTATTTATTTTATTAACAAGCCTATTTTCTAATAATTGCTAATTTACCAAAGCATTCTCAATATATTTATTCGAAGAATTAACATACAAAGTATATATTTGTAATGTTAACTTTACTAGTAATGGATAATTTAATCTCAATTGTTGTTCCCTGCTTTAATCAAGGCGAGTACTTGAATGATAGTTTGCAGTCGGTTTTTGATCAAACTCACGCTATTTGGGAATGCATAATTGTTGATGATGGATCAACTGATAAGACAAGAGAAATTGCTGCTAGTTGGATTGAAAAAGACAATCGATTTAAGTATTTTTATAAAGAAAACGGCGGACTTTGTGCCGCAAGAAATTCGGGTATTGAAATTTCAAATGGATCCTATATTTTACCTCTAGATGCCGATGATAAAATTTCTAAAAATTATATCAAGCTTGCGCTTCAAGAATTTGAAAAAGATACTAATTTGAAAGTTGTTTATTGCCATGCTCTAAAATTTGGAAAAATTACGGGTGCATGGAATTTGCCAAATTATTCAATTGATAATTTAGCTGTTTCTAATATGATTTTCTGTTCTGCAATCTATAAAAAAGCTGATTGGGAAAAAATAGGAGGTTATGATGTTAATATGGTTTATGGTCTTGAGGATTGGGAGTTTTGGATTTCAATGTTAAAAAATGGCGGCGAAGTAAAGAAATTAGATGAAGTTGGCTTTTTTTATAGAACCAAAGAAGAATCTATGGTGACCAATTTAAATGATAATTTATCCAATAAAATGTATGAATACATGAGTGTTAAACATGCCGATTTTTTTGTAAAACATTTAGGATCGTTTAAATCATTAATTAGTACAATTAATAAAAACAAAAAAAATCTTGACAACAATAAATTTGTAATTAATTTATTTTGTAAAAAGTTATTTGGCTTTAAATTATTTTCAAATAGTATTTAAATGATATCAGTAGTAATTCGAACAAAAAACGAAGAAAAAGCGTTAGAATTTCTTTTGAAAAATCTAACTAATAGATATCAAGAAGATATTAATGAAATTATTGTTATTGATAACCTATCAGTTGATAACACAAAAAATGTTTGTGAAAATTACAATGCCAAACATGTCTTAATTAAGAGTTTCAGTTATGGCGGGAGCGCTAATTTAGCAGCCCAATCTGCTAAAAATGATATTATAGTAGTGTTTAGTGCTCATTGTTATCCAGTAAGTCATGATTTTTTTAAATTGATTATTCAAAGGTTTCAAGATCAAAATGATTTGGCCGGATTGAGATGCATTCATTACGATAGAGATTATAAATATTATATTGAAGGCATGAATGCTTCAGACGAAATAAATGGAGCTGGATTAATGTTTGCTTGTTCAGCATTTAATAGAAAAGTGTGGGAAAAATTTCCTTTCAAGCAGGATATAGTCACATTTGAAGATAAAGAATGGACTAAAAGAGTTCTTGAAAATGGATATAAAATAGAACTTGTTCCATCTATTTTTTTCTATAATATTAATAGAAATAGAAAACAAAAATTATTCAGATTTAAAAATGATTTAATAGGGGGATATCAATTATTTCATACAGAATACTCGGTAGTAAATGAATTAAAACTTTTTGTTAAAGAGCTAATTAATTTGTTTGTAAATTCATTTTTAGATTTACTTTATATTTTCAAAAGATTTTTTATCATGCTCCAGTTTTTAATCAATAAACCAAAAAAGTTTTGAGTAAAGTAATTTTAATATCCCAATCAGAATTGCCAAGTTCAACAATTGGAAGTTGGACAACACTATATAAAAATTACTTTGAAGGAAATCATTGTATAGATTACTTGATATGTCCGGAGCCCAATGAAAAGTTTGATAGCGTAACATATCAATTTACTTCAAATAGTTTTATTGATAAAATTGCATCTAAAATTTACAAGAAATCACATTATATGGCTTTGAAATCCTTAAAAAAGATAATTTCCAAGGATGAGAATTATGTAATTCAAGTAGTTGATAATTTTAAAATTGTACCCGATATTGCAGCACTTTTAAAAAAAATGGATTTACAGATAAACTGTAAAATTCAATTTTTTTATCATAGTTTTCCTCCTTTTTTAGATAACGTTAAAGGTGAAAAATTCTTCAGTGAAATTGATGAAATGGTTTTGCTTACACAAGATAGTTACCAAGCACATTTAGCTTTTTATTCGTCATTACCTTGTAAATTTTCTGTTTTGCCGAATGGTATTGATACAAATAAATTTTACCCATTGGAAACAGCTGAAAAGCAAAAACTTAAAGCATCGTTAGGCATAACAGGTGACAAAGTGTTCCTTTGGTGTTCTCAAGACCGACCAAAAAAAGGACTAGATATTGTTTTAAAATTGTGGAGAAAAATCCCAAATAACAACAACACATTATTAGTTATAGGAAGTGACCGTAAAGATATAATACCTGGAGTTTCTTTTTTAGGAAAAATCCCTAACTCCGATTTACCGAACTATTACCAAGTTTCAGATGTATATCTATTTCCAACCTTATGCCAAGAAGGATTTCCTTTAAGTTTAACAGAAGCATTAAATTGTGGATGTTACTGTATAGCTTCCGAATTAGGTGGTGTTTCTGAAGTTTTACAGGGTGGAAAACTCGGAAAATTGATAAAGAATCCTCATTTTATTTCCGAGTGGGAATTGGCTGTTCAGGAATTCCTTATTCTAAGTAGTAATCCTTATAAATTACCAAAAGACTTATATTCTTTTGAAAATTGGCGCACCGGAATGAACCAAATTACTAACGAAGCAAAGATCTTTTAATTTGAAAAATATAGCCATTATTCCTGCAAGAGGAGGGTCTAAAAGATTACCCAATAAAAACATTCTAGATTTGGGTGGATTACCCTTATTAGTACATAGTATAAAATTTGCTCAGGCGAATAATGCCATTATTGATTTGGTATATGTTTCAACCGATGATGAAAAAATTAAAGAAGTTGCTTTGCACTATGGAGCGCAAGTTATAGATAGACCGGATACAATTTCTGGTGATTTAGAACCTACCATTACATCACTTCAACATGCCCTAAGTGTAATAGATTCTACAATTGAAAATGTAATTTTACTGCAGCCAACTAATCCGTTGCGGCCAGAAAATTTATTGAAAGAATGTTTTGAAAAATTTGAAAACACGAATTGTGATAGCCTTTTTACAGTGAGTTCCAATCAGCACAAATTAGGGAAAATTGTGGATGAAAAGTTCATCCCATTTAATTATGAAATAGGGCAGCGAAGTCAAGATTTGGACCCACTTTATTTTGAAAACGGACTTATATACATCACCAAAGTTTCGTGTATTCATAGCGGCCATATAATTTCGGAAAATGCCTTGCCGATTGTTATCGATCATGTTTTTAGTAAAGTAGATATTGATACTCAAGAAGATTTAGAATATGCTGAATATTTATTAGAAAAAAACATTAAATGAATATAAATAATTTAGCCGAAAATAAATATAAATATTTTTGTGAGCGAGATGGAAATGATCACATTTCAAGTATATATGCTTTGAAAATTATTCTAAAATTAATTGTAGATTTTAAAGTAAAATCAGTTCTTGAATTAGGTTTAGGTATTGGATCAATTTCAGATACGATTCTTACATTTTCTCAAAAAAATAAAATTAAATATGTAGGGACGGAAACAAACGAGTTTTGTTTGCAAGCATTAAAGAAAAATGTTGAATATTTTTCTGATATTGAAGTATATAGTTCCCTATCGGAAATAAAAATAAACAATAAATTTGATTTAATTATTGTAGATGGCTCCGACGATGAATTAATAAATATAGAAAAGTATTGTAGTAAAAACACACTACTATTTATTGAAGGATATCGGATTTCGCAAGTGGAAATAATTAAAAATATTTTTCCAAATTGCATTCATGTTGAGATCATTAGTAAAGAGAAGAATCCTAATTATGGTCCCTTTTCTTCATCTAATTGGTCGGGAGGGGGACAATTAATTTTTATTAATCCCAATAGTTATCAAAAATTATATTGGTTTAATGAAAAAGTTAAATCATATTTCAAAAGAAGATTAAGAAGGTTTGTATAAAATGAGTCAAATTATAGAAATAGCTGGCAGGAAAATTGGTCCTGATTACCCACCTTTGGTTATTGCCGAAATCGGGATTAACCATGAAGGGTCACTTGCGGTTGCAAAAGAAATGGTTGATGCAGCGCATAGAGCAGGAGTAGAGGTGGTAAAACACCAAACGCATATTGTTGCAGATGAAATGAGTGGTGCTGCTAAAAAAGTGATTCCAGGAAATGCCGATGTATCGATTTATGAAATCATGGAGCGTTGCGCTCTAAATGAAGAAGAGGAATTGGAACTAAAAAAGTATGTTGAAAGTAAAGGCATGATTTTTATCTCAACACCATTTTCTCGTGCAGCTGCCAATAGATTACAAAAAATGGATATTCCTGCCTATAAAATTGGTTCGGGAGAATGTAATAATTATCCGTTGTTGGAGCATATTTGTACTTTTGGGAAACCTGTAATTTTAAGTACCGGTATGAATACTATTGAAAGCGTTCAAAAAGCAGTAGCGATTTTTGATAAACATAATATTCCGGTTGCTTTATTACACACCACTAATTTATATCCAACGCCTATACATTTAGTCCGTTTTGGTGCTATGACACAATTGCATGAAGCCTTTCCGGATAAAGTTTTTGGTTTATCCGATCATACTTTAAATAATAATGCTTGTTTGGGTGCTGTGGCGCTTGGTGCAAGCATTTTAGAACGACATTTTACCGACCACATGCAACGAACAGGTCCGGATATTGTGTGCAGTATGGATGAAAAAGCATGTTCTGAATTGATTGTTTCTTCCAATGAAATTTGGCAAATGCGCGGCGGAACGAAAGAGCCTGCAAATGAAGAACAAGTAACCATTGATTTTGCTTTTGCAACAGTTTGTTCTATTGCTACGATTCAAAAAGGCGAAAAATTATCCAAAGAAAATATTTGGGTGAAACGCCCCGGAACAGGTAAAATTTTGGCAGAACACTATAACGATTTACTCGGAAAAACGGCCACCCGAACTATAGAAAACGACGAACAATTAGATTTTAATGATTTTGAATAAAAAGAAAATAGTATTCTTAACGGGCACTCGAGCAGATTTTGGTAAAATAAAATCTCTAATTTCGATTTTGGAATCGAATTCCGAATTTGAAGTTTTTGTTTTTGTTACCGGCATGCATTTGCAAGAAGAATACGGATTAACATTGATTGAAATTCAACGTTGCAATTTCAAAAATGTACATACTTTTCAAAATCATACTCATGAATCCACCATGGATTTGACTCTTGCTAAAACAATCGAAGGTCTTTCTGCCTATTGTAAAGATGTGCAACCCGACTTAATTGTAGTTCACGGAGATCGAGTAGAAACTCTTGCTGGCGCAATAGTAGGGTCGTTAAATAATATTTTAGTAGCACACATTGAAGGCGGAGAATTATCAGGAACTGTTGATGAATTGATTCGTCATAGTGTGAGTAAATTGAGTCATATTCATTTTGTTTCTAATGCAGATGCAGCAAATAGGTTGGTGCAAATGGGCGAATTACATTCTTCTATTTTTACCATTGGTTCCCCAGATGTAGATATTATGTTTTCTAATACTTTGCCAGAACTTACTACAGCTAAAGAATATTACCAAATTGATTTTGAAGATTATGCTATGGTTATGTTTCATCCGGTGACAACCGAAGCACAAGAAATGGAAAAATACACGCAAAATTTTGTTTCTGCATTACTTGAAGACACCCGAAATTATATTGTGATTTATCCAAATAATGATTTAGGAAGTCAGCAGATAATTACTAAATATGCCGAATTTAAAGGCAATCCTCGATTTAGAGTTTTTCCGTCCTTGCGTTTTGAATACTTTTTAACGCTATTAAAAAATGCCCAATTCATTATTGGAAACAGTAGCGCCGGAATAAGAGAAGCGCCTTATTATGGAATTCCGATAATAAATATTGGAACGCGCCAACAAAATAGAGCGTTGCATGCTGAAATAATAAACGTAGATTACGATTCTGTTTCTATTGCTAAAGCATTACAAAGTGTAGCTTCTCACAAACCTGATAAAGTTAATAATTCCTTTGGAGAAGGAAATAGCGCATCACTTTTTTTAAATTCTTTATTGAATTCAACTATTTGGAAAACCAATCATCAAAAGCAATTTAGAGATAGTTAAATCTTTCGATTTGAAAATATATGTTAGAAGTATCTAAAGTAAAGTACAGCAGTTTTAATTTTTTCATTTCCGATGAAACGCAAAACCGTAAAATCACTTTTGATAGCATAAAAACTGAAAATTTAAATTCTTTTGATGTTGTAATTGAATTTTCTTCATCAATTGTTAGTTTTAGAAATCACGATTATACTTGGGTTGCAATTTCACAAGGTCGAATTGCCAATGATTTTTCACCCAAAGCGATTCAATTACAAAACGGATTGTATGTGCAAGCCAATTGTAATAGGGGTATTTGGCAAATAAATGCTAAAAATCCCAACCAATTGTTATGGCGTTTCAACCCAGAATTTGCTGCTCCAATCACACAATATAGCAATGATAATAATACCAAAAAGATAGTTTCTGTTTCTGTAGATTTTAATTTTTTAGAGGAATTAGCATTGTTAATTTCCGATAAAGGAATTCTTGAATTAAGCCGATCTCCAATTCCGTTTTCTGCGATTGCTTGCTTTACCGATCATTGTGATTTTGATACTCCTGAAAATTTAAAGGTTCAAAGGGAATTTTTTAAAGAGAAAGGTATCAAAATTACCAAAGGTTTTTTCTTAAATCATTTTTCGAAAAGAGAAGAAAATGCTTCGTTTGAAAGAGATCAATCTGAGTTAGAACAATGGATTGATGATGGGCATGAGTTGTGTTACCATTCATTAACGCAATCCATTCGAAATAAAGCTGATGCCTTTAATGAATTTAATAATTTTAATCCTTCTTTTTCAAATTGTTCAGTTTGGATAGATCACGGATTTCAACCGTATAATTTTTCTTTATTTCAAAAAAATAAAATAGCATCAGACTCCTATGAAGCAACTCTTTTACGAAAAAATATTGTAACACTTTGGAATTACATTGATGCCGGAATTGCTACGAAAGGTGTTCTAAATCAGTTGGATGCAAATCAATTTAATTTACAGAATTATTACCAGTCTTTAAAAGGGCTTTCTTTTAGCAAGCGAATGAGTGCTTTGCTTAAAAGCATCATTTTTCATTATAATAATGATGAGCATCGAATTCGAAACTATATCGAAACGGTAACTTGTGTTAAGACTCTTTTAAATAAAAAAGATATTCGGGTGTTTTTTAAATTTCTAAAAAATGCTGTTCCTCTAGCTATACTGTTTTTGAAAGTTATGCTTACATGGAATTCTGCTAAGAAATCTACTTTTAAGGCAGCAAAATTCAGCCCTATTTTCTTTAAGCATAAAATCAATAAAAAGGACTTTACCCTATTTCAAACTATAGAAATGCTAGATTTTAAGTTAGCATTAGCTCCAAATAATATTGATGATTTAATAAATGAATCGGGATTATTTATAGCGCATACTTATTTTTCTGTTAACTCTAATAAATATTCTGGAAGATTGCTAAATTTGAATACAACACTAAATAAAGATGTGGTTTCTAATTTTAATTATTTAGCTTTAAAAATTGAAGATAAATCCATTTGGAACCCAACATTATCAGAATTAATATCTTTTTATAATAAATATCAAAACACTATTTTTGATATGGATTCAAATGGTATTATTTTTATAAAATCCAATCAAAATATTCCGTCAAGAACCATTCTATGAGGCAGCCTATTTTTACAAAAGAACAGCAATGGCTAGATAAATGGGATGAATTTGTTTTAAATAATTCCTATGGATATTATTTACAATTGTCTGATTGGGCAAATTCATATTCCTCCTATGGATTTGATTTTGAGTTGTGTCTTTTTCTAAAAGAGGAAGTTATTCTTGGTGGGTATTGTGCACTAATTGCAAAAGTTGGAATTTTTAAGTTTTATATACTGCCAGTTGGTCCTATAGCCAGTGATTCTGAGGCTAGTTTAATTGAAGAATTAATTCATTTAGTTCCAAAAAGAGCCGCAGCGCTCAAAGCTTGTTATTGTCAAATTTCTTTAAATAATAATTTGTCAATCGCTTCTCTAAATGATTTCCACCCCGGACAATTATTCAACTATATTTATGTGCCAAAAGGATTGAATTGGATTGATTTAAAAAAGTATTCCGAATCAGAGGCATTATTACTAAATTTCAAATCTTCAGCACGAAGAGATATTCGCAGTTCGAATCGAAAAGGACTTTCAGTAGCTTTTTTATCCGATAAGGATGAAATTGAAAAGGCCTATCAATTGATTATAGCAAATGCTTTCGAAAGGAATTATGCTTCTCGAAATTGGAACGAAATACAAGCTACAATTTTGAATCTAATTAAAAAGAACAGAGCAAAATTTATTGTAGCCTATAAAGATTCGGAGGTAAAGGGTGCGATTTTCATTGTAAAATCTGGTAATTTTTACACCTACGTATTTGGTGGGACCAAGAAAGAAACCCCCGATTTATTAGTTGGGCATTTTTTACAATGGGAAGCACTAAAATTAGCAATTTCAGAAAATTGTATCGGGTATAACATTTCATTAGGAGGGTCTGAAGGAGTTGTTGCTTTTAAAAGAGATTTTAATGCCCAGGAAATTCTATTTGAAAACTCAAAATATTATAAAATAATTAATTCCAATTTGTTCGCAATTTTTCTTTACTTTGAAAAATATATGAAACCACATAAAAAAAGAATTGCACGATTATTATCGGTTTTTAAAAGCAAGTAAATGCATATTGAAAATAAAGATTTTTGGGAAAAAGAAAATGTAATTGAGTCGCAAAACATCATAAAAAACTCCAGTGATTTTGAATTGTTTATGATGGAAAAAGCGAAGCAATTGTATGCGGCTTTTGGCACTATCCAGAAAATTAAAATCTTTGGGTGTGGTACAGGAAGAGAAATTGAATCTATAGCTCAATTTTACCAGCCTTCTCAAATAGTTGCAAGCGACATTTCTAAAAATATGATTGCAAAGTGTGATGAAAACCTTAAGCTTTGGAAATTAAACTCTATAACTGAAACCCTTGCTATTGATGCAATAGAATATAATAAAGTTTCTAATTCTTTTGAGTTAGTTACTTTTTTTAATAGTATGATGACGTATGTTATTTCTAAACAGGATCGAATTACTATTTTTAATAATGCCTATCAAATTTTAAAACCTAATGGGGTCGTTGTTGGGACTGTTCATAATCAAGAAGGAACTTTTTTTAAAACTATGTTTTTTAAAATTAGAAATATCTTTTCTTTTATTTATGGTGAAAAGGCTGGTATTAGAGAAATTAATTTCCACGGATATAAATTAAAAGGGTATTATTACACCAAGAAAGAATTGTTACAAGATATTCAAAAGGGGTCTTTCCGAAATATAGAAATATATTCATTGGAAGAATACCATCAGTTAAAAAATAGTAAATACAATAGAAAAAAAGGATACAATAATTTAATTTTTATTGCCCAAAAGTAATCGGTTGTTTAGCATGTTATTATGAAAATAGTATTGTTAGTTCCTGATGGTGTTGCCGTTCGAAACTATATTTATTCCGACTTCATTAAAGAACTACATCAAGCTAATTTTGAAGTAATTCTATACCATCAAATACCTATTCCAGCCCTACAAGAAATTCAAAATATTCAAGGAGATTTTATTTCCGAATACCGCATTATTCCGAATTTTAAAGAGGGTATTTTATCTAGAATTGCCCGAGAAAGTTGTGCTTATGCTCGCTTATTGTATAATGCTAAAACATTAAAAAACAAGACTATACTGCAATTTTGGAATGGTAATTCTACAAGTTATAAGCGTGTTTTATTACTTCGTATTTCTGAATTATTAGGATTATGTATTTCTAAAAGATATTCCTGGATTTTGAAAATAGAAAAAGAGTATGATGCTTCTATTTTGAATAATTCTGCTACTAAGCTAGTTGAAACAGAACTTGCAAAACTAAAGCCAGATTATATTTTGAATTTGCATCAGCGTGCTGTAACAACCGCGCCAATAATTGCGGCTGCTAAGAATTTGAAAATCAAAAATGGCACGGTTATTTTTTCTTGGGATAATATTCCAAAAGCAAGATTGATTTCTCGATATGATTCCTATTTTGTTTGGTCTGATTTGATGAAATTAGAATTGGAAACCGTATATCCAGAAATCAAAAGTATTAACATTAAAGTGGTTGGAACCCCACAATTCGAGTTTTATTTCAATGATAAATTTCAATTAACAAAACAAGATTTTTTTGCTGCCTATAATTTAGATTCAAATAAAAGGACCGTTTGTTTTTCTGCCAATGATGCTTCTTCCCCATATGAAGCACAATATTTAGAAGACCTGTGTGAAGAAATTAGTAAAATAGAGGAAATTATCCAGCCACAAATTCTTTTTAGGAGATGCCCAGTAGATTTGTCAAGCCGGTTTGATTCCGTTATGAATAAGTATCCAAATTTATTGTTTCCAATTCATCCTGATTGGCGTATAGCCTCTTCTGATCAAAATACTTTTACTGAAATTTATCCTAGTTTTTTAGATATCGGCTTATTGGTTAATACGGTTTTACATAGTGATGTGGTAGTAAATTTAGGAAGTACCATGGCACATGATTTTGCTGTTTTTAATAAACCTTGTTTGTATTTAAATTATGATCCTATTGAGAATTCTTCTTTTAAAGTGAAAGATGTTTTTGATTTTCAACATTTTAGAAGTATGCAAAATTTAAATGCAGTAGAATGGATTAATAGTAAAGAAGAGTTTCAAGATAAAATTCAGCGGGCAATTAATAACCCTGAAAATACGGGAGAAGATAGAATGAAATGGATACAAAAAATTGTAAGGCATCCGCTGCAAAATAATAGTAGTACCTTAGCAAATGAAATAATTACTTTATGCACCTCTGTTTAATAACCCACGAATATCCAAAAACTGGTTTCGCTCATGGCGGAATAGGAAGTTTTTTAAAAACTTTCGCTCCAAAATTAGTAGCTCAAGGTGTTAAAGTTACCGTTTTGGGTTTGAGTTATGATTATCAAGATGATTATCAAGAAGACCAAGGAGTGCAAATTTACAGGTTGGGTTATAAAAATGTAAAGTGGTTGAGTTGGTATTTTGGATTAAAAGCAATGAATAAAAAAATTGCTCAAATTCATAAGGAACTTCCAATTGACATTATTGAATCAGCCGAATTAGAATTGGCATTTTTAAATAAACTTCCCGGAGTAAAATACGTCATTCGATTGCATGGTGGACACCATTTTTTTGCAGAAGCAGAAAACAGAAAAATTAATTTTTGGAAAGGGTTCCAAGAAAAATTGTCTTTTAAAAAAGCAGATGCTTTTATATCCGTTTCTGAATATGTTAAAACACATACTAAAAAGTTTTTAAGTTTCAATAATAAACAAGTCGCACTAATTTGTTCTCCAATAGATGTTGATTTTTTTTCACCTACAGCTATACTTGCTAAACAACATAGTATTGTTTTTGTAGGCACTGTTTGTGAAAAAAAAGGGGTACGTCAATTGATTCAATCGTTTCCAATAATTAAGGAAAAATTCCCTAATTCAACTTTAGAAATTTATGGCCGTGATTGGCTTTTTCCAAATGGAAAATCCTATATTGAAATGCTTCAAGAAACTGAAATACCAAAACTTGGAAGCAGTGCTAAGGATGTTTTTTTTCGCGGACCTGTAAATTATGAAGTCATTCCAGAGGTATACGCAAAGGCACAAGTTTGCGTTTTTCCATCTCATATGGAAACACAAGGTCTAGTAGCTCCCGAAGCAATGGCGATGGAGAAATTAGTTATTTTTACAAATCAAGGACCAGGTCCAGAGACTATTACGAGTTTTGAAAATGGATTATTATGCAATCCTTTTGATGTTGAAGATATTGCAGAGCAAATTATTTGGGCATTTTCAAATGAGGAAAAAGTTGCCGTAATTTGTAAAAAGGCAAGGCAGAGTGTAATTGATAAATACGCTTTAGCTACCATTATTCAAGAAAATATTGATTTTTACACGAAGTTAATTTCCTAATTGCTGTGAAGTTTTTAATTGTCACTCACGTAGTTCATACTCAAAAAGGCAACGACTTTTTTGCTTATTCACCTTATGTAAATGAGATGAATGTTTGGTTACGCCATGTGGATTCGGTTACTATTATTGCTCCATTAAAAAAGGACGTAGTTACTCAATTACAACAAGAATATGTTTCAAAATCAATAAAATTCATTCCAGTTCCGGAATTTTCCTTTATAAATGGTAAAGAAAGTTTTAAAGCAATTTTTAGTATTCCAATTATCATTTGGAAACTATTTGGAGCTATATTTTCTGCAGATCATATTCATTTAAGATGTCCAGGAAATATGGGATTATTGGGTAGCCTAGTTCAGTTGTTTTTTCCATTTAAATGTAAAAGTGCCAAATATGCAGGAAATTGGGATCCACAATCAAGTCAACCACTTAGTTATCAATTGCAAAAATTTATCTTGCGTAATACGTTGTTAACTAAAAGAATGCAGGTCTTAGTTTATGGTAAATGGAACAATTTTACTAAAAATTGCAAGTCTTTTTTTACTGCAACTTATGCCGATACCGAGACATTTCCATTGCAAACAAAAATTTGGGAAGACAAAATTAAATTTGTTTTTGTTGGTAATTTAGTTAGTGGAAAACAGCCACTAAAGGCAATTCAAATCATTGAAAATTTAATACCACATTTCCCAAATGTAGAACTATCCATTTATGGAGATGGTCCAGAACGAGAAAAGTTGGAAGCCTATATAGTTAAAGAGTCCTTGCAAATGAAGGTTTTTTTGAAAGGTGCACAGGATAAAGAAACTTTAAAACAAGTATACCAAAATAGCCATTTTTTAATATTATTTTCTAAAAGTGAAGGTTGGCCTAAAGTGGTTGCTGAAGCCATGTTTTGGGGATGCTTACCTATTGCAAGTTCCGTTTCGTGTGTGACAAATATGCTCGATTATGGAAAAAGAGGAATTATTTTAAATGATTCCCTAGTTGAAAGCTGTAAATTAATTACCAAATTAATTGAGGATAAATCCGATTATGAAAAACGGAGAATTGCTGCTATTTCATGGTCTCGTGGTTTTACTATTGAAAAGTTTGAAAAGGAGCTAATTAAAATTTTGAGACCATGCGAATAGTGCAACTTATTGATTCTTTAGATTTTGGTGGGGCCGAAAAGATGGCTGTTACTTTTGCAAATTCGATGGCTAAAACCATTGAATTTTCAGGATTAGTTGTCACTCGAAAAGAAGGGAGCTTAAGAAAATATATTCATTCTGATATTTCGTATTTGTTTTTAAATAAAAAGAAAACTGTTGATTTTAAGGCAGTTTTAAAACTGAAAGAATATTGTGTTGCTAATAGAATTCAAATCATTCAAGCGCATTCGAGTTCGTTTTTCTTGGCTTGTTTACTGAAAATATTTCATCCAAAAATTCATATAATTTGGCATGATCATTATGGGAAATTTGTTACTACCAATAGGGAAGATGCTTTTTTTATTCGTCTTTTTTCTTTTTTCTTTACGGGTGTAATGGCCGTTAGTTCGGAATTGGAGACTTGGTCTAAAAAGAATTTGTTTTGTAATAAAATCTTTTATTTACAAAATTTCATTCCAGAAAATAAAAGCACTCTTCGAGAAACTAAATTGAATGGAATAGCGGGTAAACGCGTGTTGTATGTAGCTAATTTACGCCCTCAAAAAAATCATTTAATGTTGGTAGAGGTTGTAAATGGTATTCATAAGAAGTTTCCAGAATGGACTTTTCACCTCGTTGGAAGTGATTTGTATGATGCTTATTCTTTTTCAATTAAAGAACGAATTAAGCAATATCATCTAGAAAATGTGATTTTTATTTATGGTGCTAAAGAAGATATTGAAAATTGCATTTCTCAATCGGATGTTGGTGTTTTTACTTCAATTTCTGAGGGATTGCCCGTGTCTTTATTAGAATTTGGTATGTGTAAAAAACCTGTTGTTGCTACTAATGTTGGACAAATATCTTATGTTATTAAACATCAAAATTCAGGATTTCTATCAGAAAATAATTCTGTTTCTGAATTTTCAAAAAATCTTTCCATTTTGCTTGAAGACGAACAATTAAGAGTTAAATTTGGAGAGAATCTGCATGATACCATTAAAAATAATTATTCAGAGTCTGTTGTAATAAATAAATATATTTCTTGGATTTCAAATCTATTTACGTAATTGTAATGCCAACAAAAAATTATTTAGCGCTACTTTTTATTCATTTTCTTTTAGGAATTGGAGTTTTTTATGTTCCATTTATTGCAAAAATATACGGTTATTTAATTTTAATTGTGGGGCTACTACTATTAATTAAAACCCAAAATAAGAATAACGAAGTACTTTATGTTTGTTCCTATATTGTAGGGAGTGAAGTTTTTTTGAGAATGACTGATGCCGCCCCAAATCATGAATTTGGTAAATATTCTATTATTTTTTTTATGATATTAGGCATGATGTTTTCTGGATTTTCAAAATTGGCAACCCCTTTTTGGATTTTTTTAGTTTTACTAATTCCTTCCTTAATCATTGCAAGCGATTCCATATCTTATGATATGGATTTTAAGAATAAAATTGCCTTTAATATATCGGGTCCTATATGTTTAGGGATAGCTTCAATTTATGCAATTGGAAAAAGAATTTCAATTTTGGAAGTTGGTAACTTGTTGCTTTTGATTGGTTTGCCCATAATTTCTATGGCAGTTTATACCTCGCTTTATACAGAAGATATTAAATCAGCATTGATGGGAACGGGTTCTAATACTGATTTATCGGGAGGTTTTGGGCCTAATCAAGTTGCAACTATTTTTGGACTTGGAATGTTTGTTTTTTTTGTGCGAAGTGTACTGTATTCAAAATCAATTTTATTATTTATCATTAATATTTTTATTGCATTTTATTTTAGTTATCGAGGATTTTTAACGTTTTCTCGTGGGGGGATGATGACTGCATTTGCAATGATTACAGTTTTTATTTTCTTTATTTACATCCATTCTAGACATAGCGGTAAGTTAAAAATCAATATATTATTACTAATTTTTAGTGTTTTCTTTTTTATTACCTGGACTTACACTTCCTTTTTAACAGATGGATTGATTAATAAAAGATATGCAGGTCAAAATGCTTATGGAGTTGAAAAGAAAGATAAGTTTTCTGGTAGAACCGAATTGGCAACTGATGAAATAAACATGTTTTTAGATAGTCCTTATTTTGGAATAGGTGTTGGGAAAGGAACCGAAATAAGAACTGAAAAAAATGGCTATGTTACTGCTTCGCATAATGAAATTACACGAATGATGGCTGAGCATGGTTCACTTGGAATTATTGGACTTCTGATAATATTAATAACTCCAATTCTACTTTATTTTAGTAATAAGCAAAATATATTTTTATTTTCATTCATTATTTTTTGGCTACTTACTATAAATCATGCGGCAATGCGAACAGCAGCCCCAAGTTTTATATATGCTCTAGCCTTGTTAAATGTTCGATTTGATGCAAAATAAGACAATATTATATATAGGAAACAACCTGTCTAATAAAGGGTATTCTCAAACTATAATGGAAACTTTGGGAGGTTTACTTTCATCAGAAGGTTATGTTATTTACAAATCTTCTTCCAATAAAAATAGTTTTCTTCGATTACTTAATATGGTTTTTTCAACCATTTATTACTCTCGAAAAGTAGATTATGTTCTTATAGATACCTATAGTACCTTGAATTTTTGGTATGCTTTTTTTGTAAGTCAGATATGTCGCCTATTGAATTTAAAGTACATTCCAATTCTTCACGGTGGAAATTTGCCTCATAGATTAAATACAAATCCATGGATATGCGATTTGATTTTTAAGAATTCATATAAAAATGTAGCGCCTTCCAATTATTTATTTTCGATTTTTACTTCAAAATATTCGAAGAATTTAATTTCTATCCCAAATGTTTTAGAAATTGAAAATTACGAATTTACTACTCGAAATTTTGATGAGCCAAAGTTACTTTGGGTTCGTTCATTTTCGCCAATTTATAATCCAAAAATGGCAATTAGGGTATTATTTGAATTAAAAAAAGAGTTTCCCAACGCATCACTTACAATGGTTGGTCCGGATACAATAAATTATAAAAAAGAATGTGAATTATTAGTCAAGGATCTAAAATTAAAAGTGAATTATACCGGATTGCTCTCTAAATCAGAATGGATTTCTTTATCAAAACAACATAATTTTTTCATTAATACTTCTAATTTTGATAATATGCCGGTCTCCCTTCTTGAAGCAATGGCTTTAGGTTTGCCGGTGGTTTCTACCAATGTGGGAGGTATATCCTTTTTATTAGAAGATGGAAAAAATGCAATTTTAGTAAATAAGGAGGAGCATCTAGCGATGAGCAACGCTATTAAAAAACTAATGCATAACTTGGATTACACTAATAGTATAATCTCCGAAGCTCGAAAAAACAGTGAGAATTATGACTGGCAAAAAGTGAAATACCAATGGATTGAGGTGTTACAATAATTAATATTAATTTAGTATCTTGCCCTTTAAATTAATATGCGCTAATGTTTATAAACAAAAAAATTCATTTTGAAATTTCCGAAAGAAAGGTTCTTTTAAAGGTTTTTGATGTAGTTTTTGTATTTCTTTCCCTGTACTTAATTAGTTATTTTTTCGATTTTCACTACTTTAAATTTTCTAAATCCAATTACTATTGGAACCTAGTATTGGCATTATATATCTATATTTTTGGTTCTGTTTTTGAAATGTATAATTTGCAAGTTGCCAGTAGTCAGTTTCAAATTGTAAAAAGTATTGTTCTTACCTCTTCTACAACTGTATTGGTGTATTTATTAACGCCCATTTATACTCCTTTTTTACCTTCCAACAGGTTGCAAATAGTATTGTTTTTCATTGCAATATTTCTATCGCTACTACTTTGGAGGTCATTTTATGTAAAATTTTTAGCCTCCCATCGCTTTGTGAAAAAAGCATTATTGGTTTGTGATAAAGAACAGCTTGAAGAACTAGTGTTAGGACTTAAAAATGCCGACCCGCATTATAAAATTATCGGTTATGTAAATTCGGAGGATTCCATTATAACGAGCATAGGTACAAATGAAAAGAGTATAGCAATTCCTTTACATAATTTAGAAGAATATGTTCGAAACAATCATGTTTCCGAAATAATAATTGCTTCTCAAAAAACCGATTCAATTACGGTTATTTTATACAATCAGCTCATTCATTTGCTTGAAAATGGATTCATTATAAAGGAATATACGCAAGTTTATGAAGCTATTACTCATAGAATTCCGGTGCAATATGTATCTCGAGATTTTTATAGATATTTTCCGTTTAGTCGAAACAATCAAAATCAATTTTATCTTTCATTAGTAAGGATGGCTGAAATTGTTATTTCTCTTATTGGAATCATAATTGGAGTATTTTTTATACCGTTTATTTTTATTGGAAATTTAATTGGTAATCGAGGAACATTATTTTACAGTCAGGAACGTGTTGGTAAAAATGGGTCTATCTTTAAAATATATAAATACCGAACTATGGTTCAAGATGCTGAAGCTAATGGTGCTGTTTTTACATCTGTAAATGACTCTAGAATTACGTCTTTTGGAAAATTCCTTCGTAAAACGCGTTTGGATGAATTTCCGCAATTTCTTAACATTATAAAAGGAGATATGGGTATTATTGGACCTAGACCCGAACGCCCGGTTTTTGTAAACGAAATTGCCGAAGTAATGCCTTTTTATGAAACCCGACATATTATGAAACCCGGACTTACCGGATGGGCGCAAGTGAATTATTCTTATGGTGATTCAATTGAAGATAGCTTGATTAAATTGCAGTACGACCTTTATTATATTAAACACCGTAGTATCTTTTTAGATATCGATATTATAATTAAAACAATTAGTACGGTGCTATTTTATAGAGGACAATAACTTAGTTGTTTTCTGTTTTTTGTATTTTCCAAAGCATATAAATGCTAGCGAAAATAAATGGGCTCATCAACCACAAATGAGGTTTTGAAATCATGATGATAGTGTAAATAGCAATGCTACCAAAACAAACAGAGATGGTTTTTCTTAATGTGTTTCCTTTTAAAAAGGGTAGCAATACAAATAACGGATTAAATACTAATGCGTTGTAATTCCATAATACTTCTTTGTGAAGCGAATACAATCCAACCATGGATAAAAATAATCCTAATAATCCTGCAATAAATAAGTACATAAGGAATATTTTTTTGTTATTGGTTACAAGCAAAATAACCAGGAGCATTGCAATGAAATAAACGCTGTTGATAAATGAAAAACCCGATTCTAATTCGGCTCCTTTTACAATAGTTTCTGTTTTTGTAACTACCGATTTTCCATTGGTTTTTGCTTTATTGAGGCTGTGCAGTAATTCTGATGGAAGAAATAGTTTTTCAGCTTTGGTATCCGTTTTTGCGCCAAAAATGATGTTAATTCCCAACTTGTAATAAAAGTGATTTTCAAAGTATGGGTACAATAATTCTCTATAGGAAATGTTTTTGTCATCTACTTTTTGAATTAAATCTTTTCCTAGCATTTTATTGATCTTTTCAACTACCATTGTGGTGCAATTTCGATCAATAAATTTGTAAGTATAACTTCGTTCTTCGGAAAATAAAGACGCGTTTAATAATTCAAAAAGTTCCTGCTTTTGCGGTAGCGAGAAATCTAAAGTTTGCTCAATCACTTCTCGTTTTTCCATTTGGTATTCGTATATGAAATCATCATAAGAAGTAGCACTAATAAAGTATTGCAAATCACCTTTTACGAATTTCAAATAAAAGTTATCGGTATTAAAATCAAAGGCACCATAGTTGTAAACCACGTCTAGGTTTGTTGCTTCGTCTTTAATTCGAATGGCGGTATGGCCAAAAGTGGTATACAATTCGTTTCCTCTACCGCAAGTAAAAATACTTACTTTAGCGTTGTTGGTTAAGGTGTTGTTTTGAGAAAAACTTGAAGCGCTTATAAATAAGAAAAGCAAGTAAAGTAATTTTTTCTTCATGTGTTTTATTTAAAGATGCTTAAATCTACTTTTAAGGAAAAAATATTTGAATATAAAGCGGCACTTTGATCGCCAATATCTGTTAAAGCATAGTCAATTTGAATTCCTTTATATTTAAAGCCTAATCCTATATTAGGTTGAAATCCTACTTTTTTAGTGTTGTCAATTTGTGTAATATTTTGAAAATTTCCAACCCCAGCTCTTAAAAAAACTAAGTCGGTATAACCATATTCCAATCCAATTGCAGGATCTATACTTACCAAATTGGAAGCAATAATATCATTAGTTAAAGCAAATCGCATGTTTAAATTCGCCGAAGCAAGCAAACTTGTTTCATTATGAAAATCAAATTTTTTAGACATCCCAAATTGGGCTTTGGGCATCGTAATTTCGGTGCTTTCGGGTAAATCTTGATTTTGCCCCGCAACAGCGCCTTTTATTTTATTATAAGCTTCTTCGTTAATATTCCAAACATTATAAGTAGTAGTAATGTCGCGAAGCATCAATCCAAAATTCCAGTCGTTTTGTTTCCATTGAATTCCCACATCAAAACCAAATCCCCACGAATTGGCAAAATCTCCGATTACTCTTCGAATAATTTTAGAATTCACGCCATACTGAAGTTCAGAAAATTTTAATTTCCTGGCATAAGAAAAAGTAAAGCCATAATCGGCAGTAGAAAATTTACTAATTCGGTTGTAATCTACATTTCCGCTGGCATCAATAAGTTGGGTGGTGTTTAAAATATCATCTACCCCAAATCGTATCATAGAAATTCCCCAAGCACTTTCGTCATCTATAGGTTTAGCATAGGCTGCATAGTCGTATTGGGCAATATTGGCAAAATAACTCGCATGCATCACAGCTACTTGCCCGTCTTCGATTCCTATTAATCCCGCCGGATTCCAATAGCCCGAATTGGCATCGTTGGTATGAGCTACTACCGCATTCGACATTCCCAAAGCAGCCGCATCTACACCAATATTCATAAACTCATTAGAATATTTTCTAACGGCCTGACTGTAGCTTATTGAGGTTAGGATAAAGAAAAGGAATATTTTTTTCTTCAATTTTATTGTTTTTTTGATACTTCAAAAATAGAAATTATTACCGAGCTAACTTCTACCTATTCGAAAATAATAGTGATCGTTGATTTTCAAAATAAAAATCTCTCTAAAAAAACGTACTTACCTATAACTTATTGTACTAAATTTGTTGATTATAAAATTAAAATGATGGATATCAAAAAACACATTCCTAATTTCTTGACGTTACTTAATTTGCTTTGCGGATGTATTGCTATTGTGATGGTTGCCGATTTAAAATTTGACATGGCCTTTTACTTTGTTTCATTAGGAATATTTTTTGATTTTTTTGATGGATATTTCGCAAGAAAATTTAATGTATCCGGACCATTAGGCGTTCAGTTGGATTCCTTAGCAGATATGGTTACTAGCGGTGTTGTGCCTGGCTTTGTAATGGTTTGTATGTTAAGCTTAGGCGAATATTCTTCCTATAATTTTTTACCCTATTTAGGGTTTATTATCACTTTGGGCGCTTGTTATCGTTTGGCTAATTTTAATATTGATACCCGCCAATCCGATTCGTTTATTGGGTTGCCAACACCAGCAAATACCTTGTTTATTGTGAGTTTGCCTTTGGTATCTAATACAATAATTGCACCTTATATTCATAATGTTTGGGTTTTACTTACAATTACTGCTTTAAGTGCCTTTGTAATGAATGCTGAAATCCCGTTATTTTCATTAAAAATAAAAGATTTTAGTTTTCAAAAATATAAGCTTCAACTAGGGTTTTTACTTGCTTCTGTTGTCATGATTATTACTTTGCAATTTCTTGCAGTTCCATTAATAATTTTAACCTATGTTTTGCTTTCTGTATTGAATACTATTTTAGCAAAAAAGTAGTTTAAAGTAGTAATGGCAAAAACTACTACTCGAAGACCAACTGTTCGAAGAAAACCTACTAAGAAAAAGAAGTCGGGTTTCCCTTTTAAAACTTTTCTTTTTTCTTTTCTCCTTATCGGAATAATATTCGGTGCTTACCATTATAGGAGTGCCTTGAACTATTATTTTAAATCTCAAACCAGCACGAATTACAAAGTTGATAAAGTAGCTCAAGCTCGGATCTTTCAAATTCTAAAAGCCCACAAAGACTTAACTTTTGGAATAGATGTTTCTCAATTTCAAGGTAACATCAATTGGGATGAAGTTGGTTTGGTAGAATATAAGTTTCCAATAAAATTTGTATTCATTCGTGCATCAGCAGGTTCTGATAAAATAGATGCTCGTTTTGATGAAAATTGGAAGCAAGCTCAAGCACATCATTTTATTTGCGGAGCATATCATTATTATCGCCCTAACGAAAACTCCATTGCTCAAGCTGATAATTTTATAAAAGCGGTAACTTTGCAAAAAGGGGATTTACCACCTGTATTGGATATTGAAAAATTACCCGAAAATCAATCAATTGATAGTTTAAAAGTTGGATTAAAGCGTTGGTTGGATAGGGTAGATGCGCATTATAAAGTGCGTCCAATAATTTATTCGGGCGAAAGGTATTATATTGATTTCTTAAAAGAAGAATTTAAGGGCTATACTTTTTGGGTAGCCAATTACAATTTTTTTGTAGAAAACATCAAAGACGATTGGTTGTTTTGGCAGTTTACACAAAAAGCAAGAATAAACGGAATAGAAGAAAATGTAGATATAAATATTTATAACGGAACTCCTAAGATGCTCCAATACCAGACTATTTCAAATTAATTATTTTGTATATAATAGGATATTCCAATTAGGGCTATAGTAAGGATTACTAACGTAATTATTGAAATAGGATTTGCAAAATTTACAGTCCATCCCATCCACGGAATTCTTTTTGGAGGTAAAATTCTTTTATCTTCAGTATTATAATAAAAAACGCCCCATTTCCAATATTTATCGTCTCTAAGCCAATTTTCTTTGGTTTCTTTTGTTGGTTTTCCCATGACTAAAATTCTAATTTCTTTTTACGTAATTCAAAATTCTGACCTAAATAAACTTTACGAACCATTTCATCGGCAGCCAATTCTTCTGGAATACCTGCTTTAAGAATTCCACCTTCAAACATTAAGTAGGTTTTGTCGGTAATCGCTAAAGTTTCTTGTACGTTATGATCGGTAATAAGAATTCCAATATTTTTATTTTTTAGCTGCGCCACAATGCGTTGGATATCTTCAACAGCTACAGGGTCAACTCCTGCAAAGGGTTCGTCTAGAAGTATGAATTTAGGATCGGTAGCCAGACAACGTGCAATTTCAGTCCTTCTGCGTTCCCCACCCGAAAGTAAATCCCCTCTATTGGTTCGAATGTGCTCCAAACTAAATTCGGCAATTAAACTTTCCATTTTGGCAATTTGCTCTTCTTTGGAAAGGTTGGTTAATTGCAATACACTAAGAATATTATCTTCTATACTTAATTTTCTGAACACAGAAGCTTCTTGAGCTAGATAACCAATTCCGTTTTGAGCTCGCTTATACATTGGGTATTCAGTAATATCAGTATTATCTAGGTAAATATGTCCAGAATTTGGTTTTACTAAACCTACAATCATATAAAATGAAGTTGTTTTTCCGGCTCCATTCGGACCTAATAACCCTACAATTTCTCCTTGATTTACTTCAACAGAAATTCCTTTTACAACGCTTCTACCCTTGTAGGTTTTAACTAAATTTTCGGCTCTTAATTTCATTTTTTAGGATCTAAGGTTCTGAATTACTCAGGTTCTAAGTTTTAATCTTTTGCAAATAAACAAATTAAGCTTTGAACTACTTTATATTTAACAATTATTTAGTTGCTTTCTTCTAATGCTTCCCAAAATTCGTAGGCTCTTCTTAAATGCGGAATCACAATGGTGCCCCCAACAAGAGTAGCAATTCCCATGGCTTCCATCATTTCTTCTTTTGTAATTCCTTCTTTATAAGAGGTTTCTAAATGGTATTTAATGCAGTCGTCACATCGTAAAACAGCAGAAGCAACCAAGCCTAATAATTCTTTGGTCTTTACATCAAGTGCGCCTTCCGCGTAGGCGTTCGTATCTAAATTAAAAATACGCTTTACAATTTTATTATTGTCAGCCAACAACTTTTCGTTCATTTTTGAGCGATAGTCATTAAATTCTTGTACTGGATTACTCATTAGTTTCTGCTTTTTTTGCAACAATTGCCGCAATTAATATACTTGCTTCATATAAAATGAAAATTGGTATGGCCACAATTATTTGACTTGCAATATCAGGTGGTGTAACTATTGCTGATAGTGTTAGAATAATAACTATTGCAAATCGTCTGTATTTTCTTAGAAATTGAGGTGTTACTAATCCTAATTTTGCTAGGAAGTAAATAATAATGGGTAATTCAAACACTATTCCACTTGCAACAATTGACATTTTTATCATCGAAACATAGGAGTCAATGGTAAATAAATTTTCTATTTGACTACTTACACTAAAAGTCGCAAAGAAATTTATGGATAAGGGCGCTATTACATAATAACCAAATAATACTCCGATAAAGAATAAAATTGAAGAAACTACAATAAAACTTCCTGCCATTTTACGCTCTTTTTCGTATAAAGCCGGTCGAATAAATTTCCATACTTCCCATAAAATGTAGGGAAATCCAATAACAAAACCTGCGGTAATTAAAGTCCATAAATACATGGAGAATTGCCCGCTCACTTCTTGATTTTGAATTTTGAAATTAAATTCTTGAGCACAAGCATAGGTGTCATCTACGCCAAAGAAATGGGTTACTTCACAAAAAAAGCGATAGGTGACAAAACTCGGATCTTTAGGGCCAAAAATAATCGTATCAAAAATAAAATCGTCAATAAAATAACAAGCGCCTGCAATACCAAGAACTACAAAGGTACTTCTTACTAATAACCATCTTAAGTCCTCGAGATGGTCCATGAAGGACATTTCTTTAGTCTCTTTTTTTGCCATTATACAATTCCTTCTTTTAAGATGTCGTGTAAATGAATTACTCCTTTATATTCGCCCTCATCTACAACTACTAATTGTGTGATAGAATGGTCTTCCATGATGTTTAAGGCATCCGCAACCATATCCGTAGATTTTATGGTTTTTGGGTTAACCGTCATGATGTCTTTTGCCGTTAATCCGGTGATGGTTTCGGTTTTATTTAGCATTCTTCTAATGTCGCCATCAGTGATAATTCCAACCACAGTATCATTTTCAAGAACAGCGGTAACTCCTAATCTTTTTTCTGAAATTTCAACGATTACATTTTTAACACTCGAATCAGAATTTACACTTGGTTTTCTCGAAGAATCCAACATGTCTTTTACTCGAAGCAATAATTTTTTTCCTAAAGCTCCTCCTGGATGATAAATAGCAAAATCTTCAGCACTAAATGCTTTCATTTCCATTAAACAAACCGCAAGGGCGTCTCCCATAACAAGTTGGGCCGTGGTGCTGTTTGTTGGTGCTAAATTATTTGGGCACGATTCGCTTTCTACAAAAGTATTTAGTGTATAATGCGCCTCTTTTCCTAAGAATGAAGAGGTATTTCCAGTAATGGCAATTAATTTATTACCAAATCTTTTTAATAACGGAACCAATACTTTAATCTCCGGACTATTGCCACTTTTTGAAATACAAATTACGCCGTCTCCTTCTTGAATCATTCCTAAATCACCGTGAATCGCTTCCGATGCATGAAGAAATAAGGCAGGTGTTCCGGTTGAATTTAAAGTAGCTACAATTTTTTGCGCAATAATGGCGCTTTTGCCAATTCCAGTAACGACTAATCTTCCCTTTAAATTATAAATTAGATTTACTGCTTCGTAAAAGCTATCATTAATATAATCAGATAGTTTTGCTATCGATTCACTCTCAGAGCGAATTGTATTTAATGCCGAGGTAATTATTTTTTCTTTAGTAATCAAAATAGATTTGTTATAAAGTTTGTATGAGTAAAAGTATTTTGTATATTTAACCTTGCAAATTTATGTAAAAATACTATTAAGTAATAATGAATTCAAATCTAATTGACCTACACAAAGAATTAAAAAGATATTTTGGTTTCAATCAATTTAAAGGATTGCAAGAGCAAGTCATTAAAAGTATTGTTGCTAAGAAAAATACTTTTGTAATTATGCCTACTGGTGGAGGTAAGTCATTATGCTACCAATTGCCTTCATTAATTCAAGAAGGGACAGCCATTGTAGTTTCTCCTTTAATTGCCTTAATGAAAAATCAGGTGGATGCCATTCGAAGTGTGTCTTCAGAAGATGGAATTGCTCACGTATTGAATTCCTCATTAACCAAAACCGAAATCAATCAAGTAAAAAAAGACATAACCTCTGGAGTTACCAAGCTGCTTTATGTAGCGCCAGAGTCTTTAACTAAAGAAGAGTACATCGATTTTTTAAAATCGGTGCCCATTTCTTTTATTGCTATTGATGAAGCGCACTGTATTTCGGAGTGGGGTCATGATTTTAGACCAGAATATAGAAATTTAAGAACCATAATAAAACACTTAGGTGATGTTCCTGTAATTGGATTGACTGCTACCGCAACACCTAAAGTGCAAGAAGACATTCTGAAGAATTTAGATATGTCGGATGCCAATACTTTTAAAGCATCTTTTAATAGACCTAATTTATTTTACGAAGTACGCACCAAAACTAAAAACATCGAATCCGATATTATTCGATTTATCAAACAACATAAAGGAAAATCAGGTATTATTTATTGCTTGAGCCGAAAAAAAGTGGAGGCAATTGCCGAAGTTTTGCAAGTAAACGGAATCAGTGCGGTACCCTATCACGCAGGATTAGATGCTAAAACCCGTGCGAAACACCAAGATATGTTCCTAATGGAAGATGTAGATGTAGTGGTCGCAACTATTGCATTTGGAATGGGAATTGACAAGCCAGACGTTCGTTTTGTAATTCACCATGATATTCCAAAATCGTTGGAAAGTTATTATCAAGAAACGGGTCGTGCTGGTCGTGATGGAGGTGAAGGACATTGCTTGGCTTATTACTCTTATAAAGATGTTGAGAAGTTAGAAAAATTCATGTCGGGTAAACCCGTAGCCGAACAAGAAATTGGTTTTGCATTACTTCAAGAAGTGGTGGCTTACGCCGAAACATCCATGTCTCGTCGTAAATTCTTATTGCATTATTTCGGAGAAGAATTTGACAGCGAAACTGGAGAAGGAGCAGATATGGACGATAACGTTCGCAATCCGAAAGTAAAAATTGAAGCTCAAAATAATGTCAAAAAATTACTAGAAGTTGTTAGAGATACCAAGTATTTATATAAATCAAAAGAGGTTGTTTTTACCTTAATAGGAAGAGTAAACGCCACCATAAAAGCGCATAGAACCGATTCACAAACTTTTTTTGGTTGTGGAAATGACCAAGAAGAACGCTATTGGATGGCTTTGATTAGACAAGTTTTGGTAGATGGCTTATTAACAAAAGATATTGAAACCTACGGAATCATTAAAGTTTCTGATAAAGGACATGATTTTATTAAAAATCCAACTTCATTTATGATGTCGGAAGATCATGAATACAATGAAGCAGAAGATGAAGCAATAGTGACTGCGTCAAAATCTTCAGGAACTGCCGATGAAGCCTTGATGGCTATGTTGCGCGACCTAAGAAAAAAAGTTTCCAAGAAAATTGGGGTTCCGCCATTTGTTGTTTTTCAAGACCCATCTCTTGAAGATATGGCCTTGAAGTATCCCATTACTATGGAAGAATTAATTAACATTCATGGTGTTGGGGAAGGAAAAGCTAAAAAGTATGGTGCAGAATTTGTTGAGTTAATTAGTAGGTATGTTGAAGATAATGACATCATCAGACCGGATGATTTAGTTGTAAAATCAACAGGAGCTAATTCAGTTAATAAATTATATATCATTCAAAATATTGACCGCAAACTTTCTCTTGAGGATATTGCTTCCGCAAAAGGAATGAACATGGAGGATTTGCTTAAAGAAATGGAGCAAATTGTAAATTCGGGAACTAAATTAAATATTAAATACTGGATTGATGAAATGCTAGATGAAGATCAGCAAGAAGAAATTCACGATTATTTTATGGATTCGGAATCCGATAATATCGAAGATGCGCTGAAAGAATTCGATGGAGATTATGATATTGAAGAATTGCGATTGATGCGAATCAAATTCATAAGCGAAGTAGCGAATTAAAAACAAAAAAATCCAAATTGAAGAATTTGGATTTTTTTTAGAATTTATTCAGTATATATTTCTCCACGATGCGGCTTTAAAGCATCTCGAACAGGTATCATTTCGTTTTTTTCTACGACCATATAAGCAATAGCATAAACTTCATTTAGGATCATATATCCTGTTATGTTTACTGATGTTTTTTCAATTTGTATATATTCCTTTAAATGAATTTCATGATGTTCAGCAATTTTAGCAGCATCTGGTCCTCTAAAATCCCATATTAGTTTAATTTTCTCCATTGGTGTTTTTTCTTGTAAATCAGCTAATTAAGAATAATGTGTATATTTGTTTTTAAATTTTTATTAATTAACTACAAATATTATGATAAAAAACTACATTTTAGCTTTAGTTTTCGTGTTATTTTGCCAAATTTCTTTCGGACAATCTAATTACTCAGTAAGCCCAATTCCTTTTCAGCAATTTACAGCAACCCTTCCAGTTCAAGGGACTCAAGATGATATTAATTCAAATGTCATTCAATTACCTTTTAACTTCGATTTTTATGGAGTGACCTACAATCAAATTGTGGTAAGTACCAATGGTTATATCGATTTTAGAACTACAACTGCCAATCAATTTTCTCCATGGTCTTTCAATCAGGTAATTCCAGACGCCAATTTTCCGGTAAAAAATTCCATTTTAGGATGTTATCATGACATGTATGATAATAACGGACAGGGGTACATTAGTTATGGAATATATGGTACGGCGCCATATAGAAAATTTGTAGTAGTATTTAATAACAATGCTCATTTTAACTGCTCAACAACTGCCCATAGTACATTTCAAATGATTCTATATGAATCAAAAAGTATAATTGATGTTCAATTAATCGATAAGCAAATTTGTTCTACTTGGAACAGTGGTAATGCAGTTACTGGATTAATTAACTTGGCAGGCACAACAGCTATTACAGCACCAGGAAGAAATACCGGAGCATGGATAGCATACCATGAAGGATGGAGATTTGCTCGTTCAGGATATACTGTAGGCGACTATCAATATGTAAAATGTGACGGTAATTCTGATGGTATAGAAGATTTTAACCTACAAGTAGTTCAAAATGATTTAGCTCCAAGTGCTACATTACCGTTGACTTTTTATGCAACGTTAACTGATTTGCAAACCCAATCTAACCCTATTTCTGGACTGACTTATACTAATTTAACTAGTCCGCAAACAATTTATACCATGATGAACGGAATGGTAAAATCGATTGTATTGACAGTTATTGATTGTTCTATTGATTTAGATACTGATACAGTTGCTACTGGATTGGAAGATCCAAACAACGATACCAATCTCGCTAATGATGATACCGATATGGATGGATTGCCAAATTATTTAGATAATGACGATGACGGCGATTTAGTATTGACAAGCGTAGAATATGTATTTACTACCAAAAATGCTTCTATATTAATGGATACGGATAATGATGGTAAACCTAATTATTTAGACAATGATGATGACGGTGATGGAGTATTGACTTTTATGGAAGATTATAATGGCGATGGTAATCCTGCAAATGATGATACAAACAGTAACGGCGTTGCAGACTATATTGATCCGTTTAACATTCTAGCAACAGATTCTAATTCAATTGAAAACTCAATCAAGTTATTTCCAAACCCGGTTTCTGAAATGTTGAATATTGAAAACACATCTAATTATTATGTTTCTAATGTTTCTATATATTCAATAAGTGGTGCATTAGTAAAAGAAATAAATTCTCAAAATTCAATTCAAACTATTTCAGTTTCTGAATTACAAACCGGATTGTATTTTGTGAAAATTCAAGTGAATGATGAGGTGAAAAACTTCAAATTCATTAAAAAATAATTCGATTATAATCGTTTAAAAAAGGTTTAGTTTAGGCTAAACCTTTTTTTATGCTTTAATTTTGCCGAAATTAAATTAAGTTTGCAAAAAACCAATTATGCCACGCGATATACAAACCCAAGTTGCTCCAGAAATTGCTGCAAATGAATCTTTACTTAAAGATCATGCGGCTAAGTTGCTTCATGTAGCGTCTGAGGAAATTCAGAAAGTGGTGGTTTTAAAACGCTCAATTGACGCCCGTCAAAAAGCAATTAAAATTAATATCAAAGCAGTCGTTTATTTTATTGACGACGATTTTAAAGAAATTAATTTTGAACTTCCCGATTATAAAAATGTAACCAATTCTCAAGAAGTAATTGTAATAGGCGCTGGGCCTGCCGGACTTTTTGCAGCATTGCAGTTAATTGAATTGGGATTAAAACCAATTGTTTTAGAACGAGGTAAAGAAGTTAGAGCACGCCGCAGGGATTTAAAAGCACTCAATATTGAACATATTGTTGATGAGGATTCCAATTATTGCTTTGGAGAAGGAGGTGCCGGAACTTATTCGGATGGAAAATTATATACTCGTTCCAAAAAGCGAGGCGATGTGGATCGAATTCTGAATTTACTTGTTGGTTTTGGTGCTTCGCCAGATATTTTAGTAGAAGCGCATCCGCATATTGGAACTAATAAATTACCTCAGATAATTCAAGATATTCGTGAAAAAATAGTCGAATGTGGAGGTCAAGTTTTGTTCGAAACTCGCGTCACCGATTTTGTTATTTCAAAAAATGAAATGCAGGGAGTGGTAACCCAAAATGGGGATATCCTTTCTGCAAATAATGTGATTTTGGCAACCGGTCATTCCGCTCGTGATATTTTTGAATTATTAGATAGAAAGAAGATTTTTATCGAAGCTAAGCCGTTTGCGCTTGGAGTTCGAGCTGAACACCAACAAGAATTAATTGACAGCATTCAATATTCTTGCGATTTTCGTGGAGACTATTTGCCTCCAGCACCTTATTCTATAGTGAAGCAAGTAAATGGTCGTGGGATGTATTCTTTTTGTATGTGTCCTGGTGGTGTGATTGCGCCATGTGCAACAAGTCCGGGTGAAGTGGTTACCAACGGTTGGTCTCCATCTAAAAGGGATCAAAGAACTGCCAATTCAGGAATTGTTGTCGAATTAAAACTGGAAGACTTTAAGCCTTTTGCCAAGTTTGGTGCTCTAGCCGGAATGGAATTTCAAAAAGCAATTGAACAAAAAGCATGGCAATTGGCAGGTGGTACCCAAAAAGTTCCAGCGCAAAGAATGGTGGATTTTACTCAAAATAAAATATCTGCAGATATTCCTAAAACATCCTATGTTCCCGGTACAACTTCTGTTGAAATGGGAGATGTTTTTCCGGGGTTTTTGTCACAAATTATGCGAGAAGGTTTTAAGGAATTTGGAAAATCCATGCGTGGTTATTTAACCAATGAAGCCATTTTACATGCTCCCGAAAGTAGAACTTCATCTCCTGTTCGAATTCCTCGTGACAATGAAACATTACAGCATCTGCAAATTAATGGATTGTATCCTTGTGGTGAAGGAGCAGGATATGCCGGCGGAATTATTTCTGCTGCCATTGACGGAGAAAAATGTGCTTTGAAAATTGCTGAGGTACTTTCTGTTTCTTAATAGCTCTTTTTCAAGCGATCTTTAAATACCTTTTCGAATTTTTCAATCTTTGGTTGAATTACCATTTGACAATAAGGTTTGTCTTTATTGTTTTCATAATAATTTTGATGGTATTCTTCCGCTTTATAGAATTTTATGAAAGGCTCTAGAGTCGTTACAATTTTACTTGAATATACCTTTGAAGCGTTTAACTCATCAATGATACTTTGAGCTGCCTTTTTTTGATCTTCATTTTTGTAAAAAATTACCGAACGATATTGAGTTCCTACATCAGCACCTTGGCGGTTAAGCGTTGTTGGATCGTGAACCGTAAAAAATACTTTGAAAATTTCATCCAAATTGGTAATTGATTTATCATAAGTGATTTCAACTACTTCAGCAGCTCCAGTTCTACCGGTGCATACTTCTTCATAACTTGGGTTTTCAACTGTTCCTCCAGCAAACCCTGAATATACACTTTTTACTCCTTGTAAATTTTCATACACTGCTTCCACACACCAATAGCAACCTCCTCCTAAAACTATTGTTTCAAGATTACCTTTTGATTCGTTAGCAATAGAGTCAGGTACAAAATCTAAGGAAATGGCATTCATGCAATAGCGTTTTCCAGTAGGAGCAGGTCCATCATCAAATAAGTGCCCTAAGTGGCTGTTGCATCTTCCGCAAAGCGCCTCAACTCGTTGCATACCGTAAGAATTATCTGCTTTAAATGTGATACTTTCTTTATTTTGTTGTTCAAAAAAACTAGGCCAACCACAGCTGCTAGTGAATTTTTGATTGGATTTAAATAATTTATAGCCACAAGCAGCGCAATAATAAGTTCCTTTTGTTTCCGAATTCCACATGGTGCCTGTAAATGCTCTTTCAGTGTCGGCTTCTCGTGCTACAGCATATAAATCTGGCGAAAGTACTTTCTTCCATTCGGCATCCGAAACGGTAAGTTTGCTGGTATCGGTATTTGAATAATATGGATTTTCTGGTTTAGTTATGACATTTTCCATAGCAGTTGAATTGTTTTTTGTTTCTATTTTTTTATACGATTGGCCACAAGCATTTAGCACTATTAGTGGAAGTACGATCCAAATTAGTATTGTGTATTTCATAATTCGCTAAATTTAATTTCTAATACAAATCTACAACAGGAAAAGTTTACAAAATTCCAATTTCTGTTATAATATTCCATCTTTAAGGAAAGTTTAACGGTTGTTGATTCAATTAAAAAATTCTCTACCATTTCTTTTTTTGTATTTTTGACCTGAATATGATTTCCATGAAAGAAGAACAAGTAATATTAGTAAACGAAAAGGATGAGCCAATTGGGCTGATGAACAAATTGGAAGCGCATGAAAAAGCAGTTTTACACCGTGCTTTTTCGGTTTTTATTTTGAATAGTAAAAACGAAATCATGTTGCAACAACGAGCGCATCACAAATACCATTCGCCGTTACTTTGGACCAATACTTGTTGCAGTCACCAGCGTGCAGGAGAAACTAATATTGAAGCCGGTACTAGAAGGTTAATGGAAGAAATGGGTTTTGCAGCCAAACTGAAAGAGTTGTTTCATTTTATTTATAAAGCACCTTTTGATAATGGTTTGACAGAACATGAATTAGATCATGTAATGATTGGATATTATAACGAAGAGCCTAAAATAAATACAGAAGAAGTAGAAAGTTGGAAGTGGATGGGTATTGAAGACGTGAAAAACGACATGAAGCAAAATCCTGAAATATATACCGTTTGGTTTAAGATAATTTTTGACGAATTTTATCATTACCTCGAAGATCATAAAATTTAAAGAAAAACAAAACCCATGTTAGTAACTGTTTCTAGAAAAGCACATTTTAATGCAGCGCATCGATTGTATCGTAAAGATTGGTCTCATGAAAAGAATGATGCTGTTTTCGGAAAATGCAATAACCCAAATTTTCATGGACACAATTACGAATTAATTGTATCAGTTACTGGTGAAATTGATTCAGAAACAGGTTTTGTTATTGATGTAAAAATCCTTTCTGATTTAATAAAAGAGCATATTGAAAACGCTTTTGATCATAAAAATCTAAATTTAGATGTGCCCGATTTTGCAGATTTGAATCCTACTGCTGAGAATATTGCTGTTGTTATTTGGAATAAACTTCGAAAACATATTGATGCTACTAAAGATTTGGAGGTGGTATTGTATGAGACGCCAAGAAATTTTGTAACCTATAAAGGAAACTAAAATGGCACTACAAGTAGGCGATAAACTGCCAAATTTTATTGCCAAAGACACCAATGGCGAATCATTTGAAAGTAATGACATAATTGGAAAACAACCTGTGGTGATTTATTTTTATCCAAAAGACAACACCCCGGGCTGTACTGCTCAAGCATGTAGTTTTAGAGATAATTACCAAATTTTTAAAGACCTAGGAGCTGAGGTTATTGGTATAAGTGCCGATTCAGTTACTTCTCATATTAAATTTAAAAGTAAATACCAACTTCCATTTATCTTGCTTTCGGATGCAGATAAAAAGTTGAGAAAGTTATTCGGAGTTCCAAATTCATTCATTTTTTTACCAGGAAGACAGACTTATGTTATAGATCAAAACGGAATAATTCGCTTAATCTTCAATAGTGTTTCAAGTGCTATTCATATAGAAAAGGCGATGGAGGTTCTGAAAAACTTAAACCAGAGTAAATAAAATAAAGCTGTTTTTTGCATCTTTGCATCATAATATTTAATTTATGAAGAGATACCCGCTTCAATTTCAACCTATATTAAAAGAAAGAATATGGGGAGGTGCCAAACTAAAATCCTTATTAAACAAGCCCATTTCATCAGATATTACTGGAGAAAGTTGGGAGATTTCTACAGTTGAAAATGAAGTAAGTTGCATTGCAAATGGGTTTTATAAAGGGAAATCTTTATTAGAATTAATAAATGAATATCCAAATGAAGTATTAGGGAATTCAGTGTATGAAAAATTTGGAAAACAATTTCCGTTGCTTTTCAAATACCTTGATGCTCGTGAAGATTTATCAATACAAGTGCATCCCAATGATGAATTGGCTGACAGCAGACATAATTCTTTCGGGAAAACCGAAATGTGGTATGTAATGCAAGCCGATCTGAATTCTAATTTAATTGTAGGGTTCAAGGAAAAATCCTCTTCAGAGGAATACTTAAAAAATTTAGAAAGCAAAACCATTCTTTCCTTATTGGATACCAAAGCCGTACAAAAAGGAGATGTGTTTTTTTTAGAAACAGGAACCGTTCATGCCATTGGCGCGGGAACCGTAATTGCCGAAATCCAACAAACTTCAGATATTACTTATAGGATCTATGATTTTGACCGAGTTGATTCAAACGGAAATACCCGTGAATTGCATGTTGATCTTGCTTTGGATGCTATTAATTATGATGTTGTAACAGCTGAGAAAAAATATTCTAAATTAAATAATACGTCAAACGAGGTAGTTCATTGTTCTTATTTTACGACAAATTTTATTCCGTTAACCGAAAGGATTACAGTTTCAAAAAACAAAAATTCTTTTACGGTTTATATGTGCGTGGAAGGGGCTTTTACTCTTGTTTATCAAGGTGAGACCTATCAATATAAAGTAGGGGATACTGTTTTAATTCCGGCTTCATTAAGTGAATATGAAATTGCAGGAACAGCTTCTCTTTTAGAAATATACATTTCATAGTAAATATTAGAAAGAATTGTGTAATTTTGCACCAAATTATAAAATAGTAAAAAAATGCCAAGTGTAAAGAATTTAAAAAAAGACATCAATTACGTATTAGGAGATATTATTGAAGCAGTTTACATCTGCGAAATGACTTCTGCTGGAAAACCTACTGAAGCTACTAATGCTATTATTGATGAGGCAATTAGCTCATTTGACGGTTTGATCGTTAAAGTAAATGCTAAAAAAGTTGAAAATAAAAAAGCACATTTTAAACAAATCAATGCAGAATTAGAACAAACTGCTAATCAATTGATTGCTAAGATTAACGCGCTTTAATCAATAAATTTATTCAAAAAAGTGCAAATTTATTTTGGAAAATTAATTTTCAAGATTATATTTGCACCACTCAAGAGTTGCCAGCGTAGCTCAGTTGGCTAGAGCAGCTGATTTGTAATCAGCAGGTCGTGGGTTCGAGTCCCTCCGCCGGCTCTTAGTTTAAAAACCGTTTCGAAAGAAACGGTTTTTTTTATGCAAAAAAAATCCGTCTTGTTAAAGACGGATTTTAATATATAAAGTAAATTAAGTACTATTTTCTTTTGATAACTTTTAAAGCAGCTGCAACAATTGCTTGATTGTTTAGCTTGTATTTTTCCATTAATTGCTCTGGAGTTCCGCTTTCGCCAAATGAATCTTGTACTGCAACAAATTCTTGTGGGGTTGGATTATTTAATGCTAAAGTTCTAGAAACACTTTCACCTAAACCTCCAAGGAAATTATGTTCTTCTGCAGTTACAACACAACCCGTTTTAGCCACCGATTTTAATATTGCTTCTTCGTCTAATGGTTTGATTGTATGAATGTTGATTACTTCGGCAGAAATTCCTTGAGCTTCTAGTGCTTCAGCAGCGATTAAAGCTTCCCAAACTAAATGTCCAGTTGCAATAATGGTCACATCGGTACCTTCGTTAAGCATAATCGCTTTTCCAATTACAAACGGCTCATCGGCAGGCATAAAATTAGGAACTACTGGGCGTCCAAAACGTAAATAAACGGGCCCATGATGTTCTGCAATAGCTAAAGTAGCTGCTTTGGTTTGATTGTAATCACAAGTGTTGATTACAGTCATTCCTGGAAGCATTTTCATCAATCCAATATCTTCCAAAATTTGGTGCGTAGCGCCATCTTCACCAAGAGTTAATCCGGCATGCGAAGCACAGATTTTCACATTTTTATCAGAATAAGCTACTGATTGACGTATTTGATCGTAAACTCTTCCTGTAGAAAAGTTAGCAAAAGTTCCCGTAAATGGAATTTTTCCACCAATAGTTAAACCTGCAGCAATTCCAATCATGTTCGCCTCTGCAATCCCTATTTGGAAAAAGCGTTCTGGGTGGTTCTTTTTGAAATCATCAAATTTTAATGACCCAATTAAGTCGGCACATAGTGCAACTACATTTTCATTTTTTTGTCCTAATTCGGTCATTCCTGCACCAAATCCTGAACGGGTATCTTTACTTCCTGTGTTGGTATATTTTTTCATAATTCTAGTAATCGCCTAATGTTTCTGGATTTTGTTCTAATGCTTTTGCTAATTGCTCATCGTTTGGAGCTTTACCATGCCAAGCATGTGTATGCATCATATAATCAACACCATTCCCCATTTCAGTATGCAATAAAACGCAAACAGGTTTTCCTTTTCCGGTTTTAGCTTTAGCTTCATTCATTCCTGAAAGAATTGATTCGAAATCATTTCCTTTTGCAATTTCAAGTACTTCCCAATCAAAAGCTTCAAATTTAGCCTTGATATTTCCCATATTTAATACTTCATCTGTAGAACCATCAATTTGCTTTCCGTTTAAATCAACAGTTGCAATTAGGTTATCTACTTTTTTTGCAGAAGCATACATAATAGCTTCCCAGTTTTGACCTTCTTGCAATTCACCATCTCCAGTTAAAACATAAACTAAATTAGAATCGTTGTTTAGTTTTTTTGCTTGAGCAGCACCAATTGCAACAGACAATCCTTGTCCTAATGAACCCGATGCCATGCGAACTCCTGGTAAATTATCGTGTGTAGTTGGGTGTCCTTGTAAACGGGTATTTAATTTTCTGAAAGTAGCTAATTCAGCAACCGGAAAATAACCGCTTCTTGCTAAAACACTGTAAAATACTGGTGAAATATGACCGTTAGATAGGAAGAATAAATCTTCTCCGTTTCCGTTCATATCAAATCCAGATTTTCTGTTCAGAATGTCTTGGTATAATGCCACTAAAAATTCAGCGCAACCCAAAGAACCTCCTGGGTGACCTGAATTTACAGCATGTACCATTCGAAGAATGTCTCTTCGTACTTGTGTTGTAAAATCGTGTAGTTGTTTAATGTCAGACATTTGTAGTAGTTAATTAAATTTAATGAGTCAAAGATAGGATTTTGATAGAAGCTGAAAAACAAATTATTAAGTGACTTTTCAAAAGTTATTAAGATAAATAAAAAAAGGCTCTAAGATTATTTAGAGCCTTTACTAGAAAATTTATTTAATTTATTATCCAATAAATTTTGCAATTCCAAATGCTGCAGCTGCAGCGATAAGTCCAATTGCCATAACTTTTATTGCACCTTTAACAGGTGGTTGACCAGTTACTTTACTTTTAAAATAGCCAAATACAAATAAACAAATTGTAGTAATTCCTGCAGAAACCAGTAATCCTTCGTGGGGATTATCGGTAAAAAAGTAAGCAGATAACGGTAAAAACCCACCAACAATATAGGCGGTGCCAATTGTTAGAGCGCTGTTTCTTGCCCTTTTAGGATGGGGTTCTTCTAATCCTAATTCATATTTCATCATGAAATCGACCCATTTTTTCTTGTCTTTTGATAATTGATTGGCTAAAAGCGTTTGTCCTTCTTCGTCAATTCCATATTCGGCAAAGATTTCTTTAACTTCATCAATCTCTTTTTGATGGTAATTGTCCACTTCAAAATATTCTCGTTTGAGCTCGCTTTCATAATGTTCTTGTTCTGTTTTTCCGGCAAGGTAACCACCTAATCCCATGGCAATACAGCCAGCAACTATTTCGGCGATTCCGGCAGTAATAACTATAGCATTACTATCTACAGCACCACTTAAACCGGCTGCTAAAGCGAAAGGTACTGTAAGTCCGTCACTCATCCCTATTACCATATCGGTAATAAATTCAGAGCTTTTTAAATGTTGTTCTTGGTAAGTTTCACTCATTATTTTTTTGCTTTTTTATTTTTCCAACTTACGCGTTGACCCAAAATTAATTTTATATTCCAAACATCAGAACTCAATGTAGTTCCATGACCAACTCCAAATTGAACTTCATATTTTGGATTTAGTGTTAAATCGCTTACCAAATAAAATTGATGCGTTTGAATATCAAAGCTATTCCATTTGAATGGATTTCCCGTCACTCCATAATATTCAATACCTAATGAATATTTGGGATTTACTGCATACGAATATTTTACATTTGGTGAGAAAGCAACTTCGTTTGTTTTAAATGAACCATCCAAAGTTGGGTTTATCGATAAATAATTTTTCCCAATTGTTTTATCAAATATAGGTCTAATCTCATAATCTGCATCATATTCGTTGGTAATTTCGTTTTTTACAAATCCACCCTCTACAGATAAACTAGCACCCATAAACCAATTCCAAGATGTTGGAACCGTAATTCTTGGTCGAATATGACTTCCCATATAATTATAAGTTCCGTTATTGATTCGTGCAAACATATAGAAACCTAATTCAAAATTGTCTGCTAATCCAGTGGTTATCTCAAGTGTTTCGTGAATTGGATGGGTGAAATCAGATTCATTTTTAGGGCCATTTGGAGAAACGTTGCTATGCAATTCAAATATGGATGTGTTTTTAGCTAATGTTGGGGAAGTATATACTTGCACTTCGTAACTTTCTTGAGCCTCAATGGCTTGAAAATTTAGTAGAATTAGAAGAATAAAAAAAGAAAGTTTTTTGAAATTAAATTGTGTTAATAGTGCCATTTTTAAGGATATTATAATTTCTACAAAGTTCGTTTTTTTATTATTAAATTTAAGGAATTTAAATGTAATTAATCAATTCTTAAGCGACTTTTATTTAGTAATAGAATCATTTTAGGTTTATCTGTTAAATTAAAGTTTAAAACCGAAAACCTAAATTTTAAATAAATTATATTTGCCAATTGAAAATGCCCATATGAAATTCGATTTATTACAAAAAGACCCAAATTCTAAAGCTCGTGCAGGAAGTATAACTACCGATCACGGTGTTATTGAAACCCCAATATTCATGCCGGTTGGAACTGTTGCTTCGGTAAAAGGAGTGCACCAACGCGAGCTGAAAGAAGAAATCAATCCAGATATTATTTTAGGAAATACCTACCATCTATACCTTCGTCCTCAAACCGAAATTTTAGAAAAAGCAGGTGGTTTACACAAGTTCATGAATTGGGATCGTAATATTTTGACTGATTCCGGTGGATATCAAGTGTATTCGCTTTCGGCAAATAGAAAAATCAAAGAAGAAGGCGTAAAGTTTAAATCACATATTGACGGTTCGTACCACTTTTTCACACCCGAAAATGTGATGGAAATTCAAAGAACTATTGGTGCCGATATTATTATGGCATTTGACGAATGCACGCCTTATCCTTGTGATTATCGCTATGCGCAACGTTCTATGAAAATGACGCACCGTTGGTTGGATCGTTGTATCAATCACTTAGAAAAAGTGCCAACAAAATACGGTTACGACCAAACTTTCTTTCCAATTGTGCAAGGAAGTACTTACAAAGATTTGCGTATGCAATCGGCAGAGTATATTGCCAATTCCAATCAACAAGGAAATGCAATTGGAGGACTATCAGTAGGGGAGCCAGCAGAAGAAATGTATGCCATGACCGAAGTGGTTTGTGATATCCTTCCAGAAGATAAGCCACGTTATTTAATGGGAGTGGGAACTCCAATAAACATTCTTGAAAACATTGCTCTTGGAGTGGATATGTTTGATTGTGTGATGCCAACTCGTAATGCCAGAAACGGTATGCTTTTTACCGCAAACGGAACTATAAACATAAAGAATAAAAAATGGGAGGCCGATTTTTCTCCCTTGGATGAAATGGGTATAACTTTTGTTGATACCGAATATACAAAAGCATATCTTCGTCATTTGTTTGCTGCAAATGAATATTTAGGAAAACAAATTGCTACCATTCATAATCTTGGATTTTATATGTGGCTAGTGCGTGAAGCACGAAAACATATTCTTGCCGGAGATTTTAGAGTGTGGAAAGAAATGATGGTAAAGCAAATGAGCCAACGACTATAAGGGATTATTCATGTTAACAATATTAGATAAATACATATTAAAACGATATTTAAGCAATTTTTCAGTGATGATATTGTTGTTTATACCTATTGGGATAACTATTGATGTATCTGAAAAAGTTAATAAAATGATTGAAAATAAGGTGCCATTTTCAGCTATAGCACAATATTATTTAGACTTTACAATTTATTTTGCCAATTTACTTTTCCCCATATTCTTGTTTTTATCGATCATTTGGTTCACCTCTAAATTGGCAAATAATACTGAAATTATTGCCATATTAAGTTCAGGAATATCCTTTACTCGATTTTTACGTCCTTATATTATTGGCGCTACAATTGTATCTATTTTTGCTTTATTAATGGGATTTTTCTTAGTTCCGAAAGCAAGCGAAGGTTTTAATAATTTTAGATATACCTATTTGATTGGAAACGGACAAAATGAAATACGAGACAACTCCGATGTATACCGTCAAATAAATAATGAGGAATATATTTATGTAAGTAATTATAATTCGGTTTCTAAGATGGCTTTCAATTTTTCGATGGAACGTTTTGAAAAAGACAAATTGATATATAAAGTTACCGCCGATAGAATTACCTGGAATCCTAAAAAACATAATTATACATTATTTAATTATACCAAAAGAAAAGTAGGTCCACTTGGAGATAGTATTCAAACGGGAAATGTAAAAGATACCGTTTTCAAATTTGATCTTGAAGACTTAACACCTGTAGTATACATTGCAGAAACGTTAAATTACAATAAACTAACACATTTTATTGATAAAGAAAGACAAAGAGGGTCTTCTAATATTAATGTTTATTTGGTTGTTTTTTACAAAAAATTTAGCATTCCAATTTCGGCATTTATCCTAACAATTATTGCCGTGGCGGTATCTGCAATGAAGCGAAGAGGTGGAATGGGAATGAATTTAGCAATTGGTATATTATTGGCTTTTGCATTTGTGTTTTTAGACAAAGTTTTTGGAGTATTAGCAGAAAAATCATCCGCACCTCCAATTATAGCCGTGTGGATTCCAAACATAGTTTTTGGTATCTTAGCAATATTTTTACTTCGAAATGCTAAGCGATAACACTAAAAGTTACTTAAAACTACATTGGATAGTTTTCATTTGGGGATTTACTGCAATTTTAGGTAGACTAATCACTTTGGATGCTCTACCATTGGTGTGGTTTCGAATGCTTTTTGCTGTTGCATTCATATTTGTTTATAATAAATTCACTAAAACTTCCTTAAAGTTACCCCAAAAAGTCATTCTGAAATTTTTAGTTGCCGGATTAGTAATTGCCTTGCACTGGTTTACTTTTTTTAGAGCTATAAAAGTTTCCAATGTTTCCATTACACTAGCCTGTTTATCTACGGGTGCTTTTTTTGCATCCATTATTGAACCTATTTTCTTCAAAAAGAAGGTAATTTGGTATGAAATCTTCTTTGGATTATTGGTTGTTGTAGGGCTTTCCATTATTTTTAAGGTAGAAGCAAATTACATCGAAGGAATTGTTTTAGCCCTGATTTCTGCATTCCTTTCTGCTTGTTTTGCGGTTATTAACAGCAAGTTTGTTGTGAATTATGAACCCAAAGTAATTTCGTTTTATGAACTTTTAGGAGGCGTCCTTTTCTTTTCTGTATTTCTATTAGGAAATGGTAGTTTTAACGCTAGTTTTTTTCAAATTACTTTAAATGATTTCCTTTATTTATTGGTGCTTAGTTCGGTTTGTACCGCCTATGCCTTTATTGCTTCCACCTCGGTAATGAAATTCTTGAGTCCTTACACAGTAATGCTTACAATAAATCTTGAACCAATATATGGAATTCTATTAGCTGTACTTATTTTTAAAGACAAAGAGCATATGAGTCCAACTTTCTATTTTGGTGCATTACTAATATTAATTACGGTTATCTTAAATGCGATATTAAAAGCAAAATATAAATCAAATTAAGAGAGTTGTTTACAACTTATCCTATAAAATTACTTTTTCAGTAGATATAAAATTTTATATTTGTAGTTCGAATTAAATAAAACGCAACAAAACTATGGAATACTTAGATTTTGAGCTTCCTATAAAAGAATTAGAAGACCAATTAGACAAATGTGAAATTATTGGTCAAGAATCAGATGTTGATGTAACCAACACCTGCAAGCAAATAGAGAAGAAATTAGAAGAAACCAAAAAAAATATATATAAAAACCTTACGGCTTGGCAACGTGTTCAACTATCCCGTCATCCAAATAGACCGTATACTTTAGACTATATTAATGCTATTTGTGGGGATTCTTTTTTAGAACTTTTTGGAGACAGAGGGTTTAAAGATGATAAAGCCATGATTGGTGGATTGGGTAAAATTGACGGGCAATCATTTATGATTATCGGTCAACAAAAAGGATACAATACCAAAACTCGTCAGTACCGTAACTTCGGTATGGCAAATCCTGAAGGTTACAGAAAAGCCTTGCGTTTAATGAAAATGGCCGAAAAATTCGGAGTTCCTGTAATTACTTTTATTGACACTCCGGGTGCTTATCCAGGTTTGGAAGCAGAAGAAAGAGGACAAGGTGAAGCTATTGCAAGAAATATTCTTGAAATGTGCCGACTTAAAGTGCCTATCATCTGTGTTATTGTAGGAGAAGGAGCTTCGGGAGGAGCTTTAGGAATAGGTGTTGGAGATCGCGTATTGATGATGGAAAATACATGGTATTCTGTTATTTCACCGGAATCTTGTTCTTCAATTTTATGGAAAAGCTGGGAATATAAAGAGCAAGCGGCTGAAGCTTTAAAATTGACTTCTGCCGATATGAAAAAACAAAAATTAGTTGACGATATTATTCCGGAACCACTTGGTGGAGCGCATTATGATAGAGAAACTACTTTTAAAACAGTACAACAATACATAACCAAATTTTATAACCAACTTAAAGATTTATCAACAACCGAGCTAGTAGAGCAAAGAATGGATAAATACAGTAAAATGGGTGAGTATAAGGAGTAATTTTCCTAAACATGATAAAAATCCGAAGCCCAATGGTTTCGGATTTTTTTTGGTTGTTAACAAGAAACATATAGTTATCAACACTTTTAGGTAATAACTAAACTTTAATAAAAACTTTGAATTGGTTACTTTCGCTCTATGGAAAATATCAAGAATTTAAACCCTGTAAGAGTAGATAAATCTACGATTATAAATTTAGAAAAAGGCAAGCTACCTCCGCAAGCACTCGAGCTTGAGGAAGCAGTTTTGGGTGCTATGATGATTGATAAAAAAGGGGTGGATGAGGTAATTGATATTTTACAATCTGAGGCTTTTTATAAAGACGCGCACAAACACATCTTTGAGGCTATTTTTCAGTTATTCACCGATTCACAGCCTATTGACTTATTAACAGTTTCATCTCAATTAAAAAAGAACGCCAAATTAGAATTAGCGGGTGGTGATTATTATTTAATTCAGCTTACGCAAAAGATTTCTTCTTCGGCACATATTGAATTTCACTCCCGAATTATTTTACAGAAATACATTCAGCGAAGTTTGATTCGAATTTCTAATGAAATAATTGAAGAATCTTATGATGAAACTACCGATGTTTTTGATTTATTAGACAAAGCCGAAAGCAGATTATATGAAGTTACTCAAGGAAATATTAAACGAAGTTCCGAAACGGCTCAAAGTTTAGTGATCCAAGCTAAAAAGCGAATTGAGGAAATTGCCAATAAAGAAGGACTATCCGGAATTGCTACTGGTTTTGAAAAACTAGACAAAGTGACTTCGGGTTGGCAACCTTCCGATTTAGTGATTATTGCTGCAAGACCCGGTATGGGTAAAACCGCATTCGTGCTTTCTATGGCTCGTAACATTGCAATTGACTTTGGTCACCCGGTGGCATTGTTCTCTTTGGAAATGTCTTCGGTACAGTTAATAACGCGTTTAATTTCTTCTGAAACAGGTTTGTCATCTGAGAAATTACGTACTGGTAAATTAGAAAAACACGAATGGGAGCAGCTTTCTGTGAAAGTGAAAGACCTCGAAAAGGCCCCATTATTTATAGATGATACGCCTTCGCTATCCATATTCGATTTGCGTGCAAAAGCGCGAAGATTGGCATCACAACACGGTATCAAGTTAATTATTGTGGATTATCTTCAATTAATGACTGCTGGAGGAAACGGAAAAGGAGGTGGTAATCGTGAGCAAGAAATCTCTACTATTTCTAGAAACTTAAAAGCATTAGCTAAAGAATTAGAAGTACCTGTAATTGCCTTATCACAATTATCGCGTGCAGTAGAAACGCGTGGATCTAGTAAACGACCTTTACTTTCTGACCTTCGTGAATCGGGAGCGATTGAGCAAGATGCCGATATCGTTTCGTTTATTTATCGTCCTGAATATTATAAAATTGAAGAATGGGATGATGATGAACAATCTCCAACAGAAGGTCAAGCGGAGTTCATTATTGCAAAACACCGTAACGGTTCTCTTGAAAACATCCGATTGAAATTCATAGGAAACCTTGGTAAGTTTGATAATTTAGAAGACTACGGATCCGGTTTAGGTGATTTGCCATCCAAGATGAATCATGATGAGAATCCATTCTTTACTAAAAATTTACCTTCTCCAAATGAAGCTTTTGGAAGTAACTTAAATTCAAATGACGACGACAGTGATGTGCCGTTTTAACATAAAATTTTAGGTTTTTCTTTACACTATTATCTAGTATCTTTGATAAATCGATTCCGTTTTGGGATTGAATTAAATTTTGATCTAATGCTTTCTAAAAATCATTACATTATTTTTCTTTTGTTGGTTTCCTTTTCTATTAAGGCAAATTTTATTTTGTTGCCAATGGATGAAACTTCTCAAAAAAATCACTTAAAAGCCTACGGAATAACCTATTGGTGCTTGGATAAAAAGTACAAAGCGAGTTGGTTGTTAAACTACCGCGGCGGATCTTTTTTATTACCGGATGTTCCAGAAATTAGAAAAGAATGTCAAATTCGCGGCGTGAGTTTTGAGATATTATCGGATGCGGAGGAAGCTTCTATTTTGGCAGACATTTCTTCGCCATCTCAAAATATGGAAACCGTAATTTTGGAAAAAGCACCAAAAATTGCGGTCTATACTCCCAAAGGAAAACAACCTTGGGATGATGCCGTAACGATGGTTTTGACTTATGCCGAAATTCCATTTACCCCAATATATGATGAAGAGGTACTTTCCGATCAATTGATTTTATACGATTGGTTGCACTTACATCACGAGGATTTTACAGGTCAATACGGTAAATTTTATGGTGCTTATAGAACTGCGCCTTGGTATATAGATCAAAAGAAAGATGCCGAAGCATTGGCTGCAAAATTAGGTTATGCTAAAGTATCGGAGGAGAAATTGGCTGTTGCCAAAAAAATTCGTGATTTTGTAATTGGTGGTGGTTTTATGTTTGCCATGTGTTCGGCTACCGATAGCTTTGATATTGCGCTTTCGGCTGAAGGAGTTGATATTTGCGAACCCATGTTTGATGGAGATGGTAGTACTCCAAATTACCAAACTTTGATTGATTACAGCAGAACGTTTGCTTTTAAGAATTTTATTCTAGATAGAAAGCCCGATCACTATGAGTTTTCGGATATTGATATGACTGAGAAACGTAAAATTCCTATGGAGAAGGATTATTTTACTTTAATGGATTTTTCGGCTAAATGGGATGTAATACCAAGTATGTTGTGTCAAAATCATACTTCTTTAGTGAAAGGATTTATGGGACAATCTACAGCTTTTGATATCGAATTAATTAAATCGAATATATTGATTCTTGGTCAGAATGAACTTAACAGCGAAGCACGATATATTCACGGTCAAAAAGGAAAAGGCTTTTTTACTTTTTATGGAGGACATGATCCTGAAGATTACCAACATCATGTGGGAGATGCACCAACGGTATTGGATTTACATCCAAATTCACCCGGATTTCGATTAATTCTTAATAACATTCTTTTCCCTGCTGCTAAGAAGAAAAAGCAAAAAACATAGAATTGTAATTATATAAAAAAATCCCAAACTCATTGAGTTTGGGATTTTTTTTAGCCCTGATAGTAGAGGAAATCCTTTTATTTTTTTCTTAAAAAATGAAAGATTACAACGAATAGCAGGAATAGCTTCAAATACTATTACTTATTATTTTCAATAATATAGTTTAGCACTTTAGTCATTAAATGTACACGGTCTTTGCCTAGTACATTGTGTTTTGCCATTGGATAAGGGAAAAAATCAACTTGTTTTTGGGCTTCGATGAACTTTTTAACTAATGCAAAATTGTGTTGCATTACCACTGTATCATCGCTAGTTCCGTGAATTAATAGGAATTTCCCTTTTAAATTAGTTACATAATTTAGGGTATTTGCTTCGTCAAATCCCTTTTGGTTTTCTGCTGGGGTGTCCATGTAGCGTTCGCCATACATTACTTCATACCATTTCCAGTCGGTTACAGGACCACCTGCAACACCCACTTTAAAAGTGTCTGGTTTGCGCAACATTAAGGAAGTGGTCATGAATCCACCGTAACTCCATCCGTGAACTGCAAGACGATTACCATCAACATAAGGCAATGACTTTAGGTATTCCACTCCTTTTATTTGGTCTTCCATTTCGTTCACTCCAAGTCGGCCATGGATTACACTTTCAAAAGCAAATCCTCTATTTCCAGAGCCTCTATTATCTAGAGTGAAAACTAAATAGCCTTGCTCCGCCATCCAATACATCCATAAATTGGCACCGTCTAAATAAGAATTGGTAATCATTTGCGCATGCGGACCACCATATACATAAACTAAAACTGGATATTTTTTAGTTGCGTCAAAGTTACTTGGTTTGATTAAACGCGTGTATAAATCCGTTGTTCCATCGGCAGCTTTAATGGTTTTGATTTCTGAAGTTCCAATTTGGTAGCCGTCGTATTTGTTTTTACTAACCAATAAAGTTGTAGTATTAAGTTTTGCATCATATAAAAGTGATTTTGAAGGTGTAGAATGATTAGAAAACTCATCAAAAAACCACTTGCCATCGCCAGAAACCACTACATTATGAACTCCTTCTTCTTTAGTGATTAAGGTTTGTTTTCCTTTAAGCGTTACTTTGTAAACTAACGTATTAGTTGCATTTGTTCCCGTTGCCTTGAAATAAATTTCGTTTCCGTTGGAACCAATAATCTCTTTTGCTTCAAATTTATTAGAAGTTAATTGTTGGATTAATTTCCCTTCAATTGTATAGTAATATAAGTTTTGAAATCCGTCTTTTTCGCTAAACCAAACGAAGTTGTTGGAATTGGCATTTGGGAAAAAGGCTTCATGCTCTGGCTCTACCCAAGCATTATTTTTTTCGTTTAATATTGTTCTAACAAAATTACCTGAATTCGCATCATACACGTTTAAACTCATATCGTTTTGCTCGCGGTTCAATTCGGCAATCAATACATATTTCTCATCTGGAGACCAAGAAAGATTAGTTAAATAGTCGTTTACATTACCGCTTTTAGGAGCAATAAATACTGTTTTACCAGTTGTTAGATTGTAAATTCCCACTCTAGGTTTTTCTGATTTTTGTCCAATCATTGGGTATTTTATATTAACCAATTTACCTGGAGTTTCTGTGACATCCAATAAAGGATAATCGGCAACTTCGCTTTGGTCTTTTTGATAAAAGGCCAAATAAGAAGATTTAGGTGACCAGAAAATTCCGTTGGTAATTCCAAACTCACTACGAGAAATAAATTGTCCCGAAACAATTCCTTTGTTGCTTTCGTTGGTTACCACTACTTTTTCTTTATTTTTATTGTAGAAAAACAAATTGTTATCTACTGTAAACGCAAGATTAGTTTTGGCTGCATCAAAAGTTTGGTTTTCCTCTGAATCGTTAGTTGCTTGAATGTTTTTACCCGTTTTTGTTGTTAATAAATAAATGTAATATTTTCCATTTTCAGAAATTAAAAACGAAGAAGCGTCAATCCATTCCAATCCTGCAAAACTTTTAAGTTTAGTACCTAAAGCCGAATTTATTTCTGCTAAAGTCACTAATTCTTTGGCCTTGCTATCTGTTGCAGCGGCTTGCATCATTTTAGAATTACCCTCGGTGTAATACACATAATTAGTGGTGTTTGGGATCCATTGAAAACCAGCTAATTTGTCAGCTCTAAAAGCCCTAGCTTGCTGCATTACTGCTTCATCCAGCGAAAATGTCTTTAATTGTGCTTGCGTAGTTAATGCTGCAAACAGGCTAAATACAATAATTATTTTTTTATACATGGTTTTTATTTTTTAATTATTAATCTTCTTCAATTTCAAATTCGGCATCTTTTTCCCAAATTTCCATTTCGCAAGGTTTGCAATTGAATTTTAGTTTGTATTCCAATTCGCCTTGCTTTAAAACCAATGGTTCTTTCACTTTTACGCCAAGGGTATCTTTATGGTATTTAGGACATTTTTCTAATTCGTATTTGATGCAATATTTGGTTGTCATCACCCTAGATTTTCCTGGATCCCATTGCAATTCGAAGGCCTTTTCAATTTCGGTTACGCCATGTCTTTCATAAAATTTTCGCGCCATTTTATTAGAAACATTGTACATGAAGTCTAATTTTGCTTCAGGATACGGATGCGAGGTTTTTACAATTTGATGTTCCTCCACTTTATAATTTTCTATACGAATTGTAGATAATTGTTCGTAAACCAATCTTCGCATTTCGTTGATTTTTGAAATAGGAAGAAACCAATTTTCAGAAAATTGAATTGTAATTTCATCAGCTGTGTATGGAGTAAATCCTGTTTTTGCTAATTGAATTCTGATGTTGTCTTCAATTGATTCGTTATTTTTGGTAGGCTCTTTTGGATGATCCAATAATACTTTACTTGTATTTCCATCTTCATCGGTAGCCGTTAATTTAAATCCAGAAGTGCTTTCGGTAAGCAATAAAGTGGTGCTTATTTTTCTAATGGCACTGTCCTCTCGTTCCACAAGTTTGATAAATGCTGCATCGTTATTTCTATAAATAAAGGTACCGTCTTTTATTTCCTTCAAGACATTTGGAAAAACAAAACCATTTTCTGCACGGTTTACATAGATACCTTCTGCTTCATTATCATCATTAATGTAGCACAATCCATCTCCATTGTTTAATAAGTTTCCGTTTTCAATTTCATAGGAGTTTCCAACAGTACGAACTAACTTTCCAATATATTGCCCTTTTGATTTCGGACTTTCCCAAGAACCAATAGATTGGTGTCTTTCGTTAACGAAATAATCGGTATACCCTCTGTTAAAGGTTCTGTTTAATGAGGAATCAAAAGAGAAAATACATTTACCAGAAGAAGCTTTGGTGTACTTTTCGTTTCCTTCTAAAATGCTATCTAATTTTTGTCTCAAATAAGAAACATTATTCTTTACATAAACTACATCTTTTAATCGGCCTTCAATTTTGAAAGAGCAAATTCCGGCTTCAATTAAATTCGGAATTTGATCGGATACATCTAAATCCTTTATTGATAAAAGGTGGCTGTTTTTAATTAAGGTATCTCCATTTCCGTCAATAAGATTGTATGGTAAGCGACAGTTTTGGGCGCAAGACCCTCTGTTTGCTGATCTTTCGCCATTGGCAACACTCATATAGCAGTTTCCACTGAAAGAAACACATAAAGCTCCTGTTACAAAGAATTCTAGTTCTACATCGGCTGTGTCACTGATTTCCTTTATTTGATGCAAATTCAATTCTCGAGCCAAAACCACTCTTTTTATTCCGGCATCTTTTAAGAATTTGATTTTATCGGCATCTCTATTATTGGATTGTGTGCTGGCATGAAGAACAATAGGGGGTAAGTCCATTTCAAGAATAGACATGTCTTGAATAATTAGGGCATCGACTTTAATATCATACAATTCCCAAATCATTTTCCTGCACGTTTCCAGTTCGTTGTCATAAAGAATTGTATTTATTACAACAAATACTTGAGCATTAAATAAGTGGGCGTATTTTACTAATTCGGCTACATCTTCAATAGAATTAGTTGCGTTAGAACGAGCTCCAAATTGTGGTGCGCCAATATAAACGGCATCTGCGCCACTGTTTATAGCTGCAATTCCTTGAATTAAATTTTTAGCAGGAGCTAATATTTCTATTTTCTTTTTCATTTTTGAGGGTTTTATAACTTGGTTTATACCAAATTAAAAAGCCAGCAAAGTTCTTATTTTTTGTTGGAGATTTCTAATTCAAACTTAGATTTTTTGCAAAAAAAATAATCTCATTGAGATTATTTAATTTATTAAGAAATATAGCTTAGATTTTTTTTGTTTAAGTCTAACGGAAAATAACCTTTCACTTTTTTAGTAGTTAAGTTTATTATAATTACTATGAATTCATTTTCTTTTTCGGTAGCCAATAAAATGTGCTCAAAAGTTTCAGTTGTATTTCTATAAACTTTATAAATCAGTTCATTCTCATTTATTTTTTTAGAAACTATTTTAAACCCTTTTAACTCATTAACAAAGGGCCAAATGTTAAACATATTTTTATCAGAATCTGCAACTTCAATCATCTTCGCCGACCTTGTAGAATCAAATTTCTCTAAACTCAATTCTTTTGGAGCTTTCTTTGATCGTAATTTAATAATTATTGCAATTATTATTAAAACTGTTACAAGAACTAATAAAAAGGTAAAATGCAAATGGAAGTGTCTGTGGATTGGCATCTGTAGATGATTTTAAATTACTTGCAATTTAGGTAAAAAATCAAACTTAAAATAAGATAAATGTCATATGTAATAAAAAAATCCCAATCGTAAGATTGGGATTTTATATAAGTAAGTTGAATAAGTTGTACAAACGTTTTTTTATTTCACTTTTTTCACGATAGCTTTGAAAGCTTCTGGGTGATTCATTGCTAAATCTGCAAGAACTTTACGGTTCAATTCGATACCGTTAGCTTTTACTTTCCCCATGAATTGAGAGTAACTTAATCCTTCTAGTCTAGCACCAGCGTTAATACGCATAATCCATAGAGCACGGAAGTTTCTCTTGTTTTGTTTTCTATCGCGATAAGCGTAAACCATCGCTTTTTCAACTGCGTTTTTCGCAACAGTCCAAACGTTTTTACGACGACCAAAGAAACCTTTGGCTTGCTTCATTATCTTTTTTCTTCT
>CANGFO010000008.1 GCA_947453195.1 Flavobacteriaceae bacterium | reverse complement strand
GCAGCAACTTTTTGACCTTTTTTTCTAAGGTTTTCAATTGCTAAATCAAAATCTCCATCAGCTTCTACTAAAGCTTTTTTGCAGTCCATCATACCTGCACCGGTGATTGTTCTTAATTTATTTACGTCTGCAGCAGTAATTGTTGCCATAATATTTTAAAATTAAAAGTTTTTAAAAAGTAAATTACGAATTACGAATTAGAAATTACGCCAAAACAACGTAATTCGAAATTCATAATTCGTAATTATTTTGTTTTATTCTTCAGATTTTGTTTCTTCAGTAGCTTCAGCAGCAGGAGCCTCAACAGCTTCTTCTACAATAGCAGCAACTTCTTCAGCAGCAACTTCTTCAGTTTCTGGAGCATCTTCTCCGTCTTTTTCAGAAGTTCTGTTAGCTAATCCGTCTTTTACAGCGTCTGTAACTAAAGTTAAAATCTTATCGATTGATTTAGAAGCATCATCATTTGCAGGGATAACATAATCTACCTCACGAGGATCGGAGTTAGTATCAACCATTGCGAAAACTGGAATGTTTAATTTTTGTGCTTCTTTTATTGCGATGTGTTCAGCTTTGATATCTACTACAAATAATGCAGCAGGTAATCTAGACATATCAGAAATAGATCCTAAGTTTTTTTCTAACTTAGAGCGTAAACGATCTACTTGAAGTCTTTCTTTTTTAGAAAGCGTCATGAAAGTACCGTCTTTTTTCATTCTATCAATAGTAGCCATTTTTTTAACAGCTTTACGGATAGTAACGAAGTTTGTTAACATACCACCAGGCCATCTTTCAGTGATGTAAGGCATGTTGCAAGCTAAAGCTTTTTCTGAAACGATATCTTTTGCTTGTTTTTTGGTAGCTACGAAAAGTATTTTTCTACCAGATGCTGCAATTTTTTTCATAGCTTCTCCAGCTTCTTCAATTTTTGCAGCCGTTTTATATAGATTAATGATGTGAATACCATTACGTTCCATATAAATGTAAGGAGCCATGTTTGGGTCCCATTTACGAGTCATGTGTCCAAAGTGAACACCTGCTTCTAATAATTCTTTAACGTCAATTTTTTTTGCCATTGTGTAATAGTTTACGTTCCGTGATTAGCAATGTTCCATTCGCTTTTGGCTTTGGCTTCATTTAGATGCTAAACTAATTCCCTTTTAATAAGGAATATCGACAACTTTGTTTTTAATTCAATTTTAATTGTAAAAATTTGGTTTTTTGATTTGCAACACTTCGACAAGCTCAGTGTGACAATACAAATATTAACGTTTCGAGAATTGGAATCTCTTACGCGCTTTTTTCTGACCGAATTTTTTACGTTCTACCATTCTTGGATCTCTTGTTAGTAATCCTTCTGGTTTTAAGATAGCTCTGTTTCCTTCGCCAACTTCACACATTACTCTTGCTAAAGCCATTCTCACAGCTTCTGCTTGTCCTGTTGAACCACCTCCGTATACATTTACTTTTACGTCAAAGTTGTTTACATTTTCTGTCATAGACATTGGTTGTAATACTTTGTACTGTAAAGTAGCTGTTGGAAAGTAAGTTGCAAACTCTCTTTTGTTTACGGTAATTTTACCTGTTCCTTCAGTAACGTACACACGTGCAACAGCACATTTTCTTCTACCGATTTTGTGAATAACTCCCATTACTTTAAGTCGTTAAGGTTAACGGTTTTTGGTTTTTGAGCAGCATGTTTGTGCTCTGTACCAACATTTACATCTAAATTACGGAAAAGTTGCGCTCCTAATTTGTTTTTAGGCAACATTCCTTTTACAGCTTTTTCCACTAATAATGCAGGGTTTTTTTGTTGCATTACTTTAGCAGTCAAGCTTCTTTGTCCTCCTGGATAACCTGTATGACGAATATACGTTTTATCGTCAAGTTTGTTTCCAGTTAGGTTGATTTTGTCTGCGTTGATAACAATTACGTTATCTCCACAATCAACGTGCGGTGAATAACTTGGCTTGTATTTACCTCTTAATAGCATAGCTACTTTTGAAGCAAAACGACCTAAGTTATGACCTTCAGCATCTACAACAATCCACTGCTTATCTGCTGTGGCTTTGTTCACTGAAACTGTCTTGTAGCTTAATGTGTTCACAATAATTTTTTTTAATTAAACATTCCATTCCCAATTACGGGAGTGCAAAAGTACAATTATTTATTATATATGCAAACAGGTTTTCGTTTTTCTTTTAGGTTGAATTATAGATATATACAAAAATGCACCATTTTTCTTTTTAGCCCCGTTGTATTGATTCGCTCTGTGACGAAGTAGCAGGCTAAGTATTTATTGATTTGTATAATTAATTTTTGTAGTTTTACATCTTATTTATTTGTAAGATGAAATCGAAAGCTACCTTAAAACAAATTGCTAAAGAATTGGGCGTTTCTGTATCTACTGTCTCTAAGGCTTTGAATGATAGTCCGGAAATTAGTGAACCTACAAAAGTTAGGGTTCAAGAATATGCCAAACTTAAAAAATACAAACCCAATAGTATAGGATTGAACCTTAAAAATAGATCTACAAAAACTATTGGAGTTATTATTCCTAATATTTTGAATTCGTTTTTTGCAAAAGTTTTTAAAGGTATAGAAAAAGTAGCCGATGAAAATGGATACAAAGTGCTTACTTGTATTAGTAATGAGTCTTTAGAAAAAGAAATTGCGATATTAGACATGCTTAGTAATGGAACTATTGATGGATTTGTTTTATCTATTTCTCAGGAAGCTCAAAAATTACATGAGTTTGAACATTTAAAATCAATTATAAGCGAAGGGACACCTATAGTTTTGTTTGATAGAATAACCGATGAAGTAAATTGTGATAAAGTGGTAGTTGATGATTTGGATTCTGCAATTAACGCAACGCAGCATTTAATTAAAACGGGATGTAAAAAAATTGCAATCTTTTCTGCAATTAATAATTTGAGTGTTGGAAAACTTCGTGTGGAAGGATATAAAAAAGCCTTGGAATCTGCAGGTATTAAATTAGATGAAAAATTAATGTTTTTGTGCGAATCGACTGAAGATTTTGACAAGCAAACGCAAGGTTTTTTAGATGCTAATAAAGTGGACGCAGTTTTTGCATTAGACGAACATACTTCGGGAATGGCAATGAAAATGGGAATAAAAAAAGGATTAAAAATTCCAGAAGAATATTCGGTTATTGGTTTTGCAGATGGAGTTTGGTCTAGAAGAATGACTCCGAGTTTATCTACAGTTAGTCAGCATGGTCCAGAAATTGGAGCAGAAGCCACTAAAATGCTTATTGAACGATTAGAAAGTAAAGAAGAAACTTTTAATTATAGAACTTCGGTAATTAAAACGGAGTTACGTCAACGCGATTCCACTAGGAAATTATAGTATTTTTCTCTTTGTCATCATTCCAAGTGATGTAGCCAATAATGGCATTAAAGAAGTAAAATACATATTTGATTGTATTGGCAATGTTTAAAATGAGTACGCTTTGTACAATTTTAGACAAGTTATATAATTGCCACATAAACCAATTGTCTGGATACATTCTACTGTTGTTAAAGGTCCCTCCAAAACTAATTCCGGCAGGAATTGCTATAGCAAAAAACAATTGCCAATTGATAGGTTTGTCACTAAAATAGGTGAATCCTAGGTAGTTTAATAGCAAAGATAAAACCATTCCAAAACCTAAATTTCTATAAAAAATAGCATCAATACTATTCAGAAATTTTTTCTTTTTCCAAAATCGGTAAGCAATATAATTTCCTACAAAGGATATTGGATAAGTTAAAATAGCAGCGGCATTACCCAATAGAAAATCTATAGCACCACTTAAAGCAGTGTTTAAGGTGCCAATTAAATTTCCTAAATTGTTTTTCTTGGTTACCAACCGAGTAGAAATCATCGAAAAACCTACATTTATTATTGAAAAAATTCCTAATGGAAAATTAATAGCGCTATTATTAAAATGAATCGGAATTTCAGTTTTGTGATACCCTAAGACAATAGATCCAACCAATACAATCACCAATCCAATGATATCTAGATACTGACTATTAGTTATCGCTTTAATAGTAAGGGTTGATTTATTAGATAATGTAATTAGTGCCATTTTTAAAATATTTCGGCAAATATAGAAATTTTAATGTTGGAGCTATAAATAATACAATTCCAACTTGAGATTCCTTCGGAATGACAAAATTGTATAACTAAAGTCAAAGAGAATACTGAGTACTGACCACTTAAGACTAACCACTCGTTAATGTTCTTCTAGCCAGTTTTTTTGAAAGTTAACTATTTTCCCTCTTCGGATTTTTTTATTTTTTTATACTCTAAAAAAGAATATGCAATTGGAATAATCGTAATAACAGCAGTAATACCTAAAAAAACATAAAAATTAATGGGGTTAGGTAAAATAAAAGTTAGTGCCATTAGTAGTCCGCCAACAAACCACATTTTACCTGCCAACAAATGTGTTTTCTTCCAAATTTCTTCGTTTTCCAACGTCCATGGAGTTTTAAAGCCTATAAAATAATTTTGTTTTAGTGTTTTGAAATAATTTCCTAAAAATGCAAACAACAGCCCTACAATTGAAAATAGGAATGCCGGATTGATAGTTTGAAGTTGTGCGCTATGTAATATAAAAATTGCAAGTGCCGTCATAAATAAAGTTAGAATTAATCGTAAATTATTTAATTTATTGCCCATGTTTTGCAGCTTCTGTTTAGGGTCAATATTTGGAATAGTTAAGAAGACAGCATAAGGCAGACCCACAAGCAAAAGGAGTACGAAAAATAATTCATTTTTATTTCCATAATTATCAATTTCTCCTAAAGCATTCCAATGCATTGGAACTCTTTCAGGCAAACTTCTCCAGATGTAAGAAAGATAAATAAAAGGTATTACTGCAATAGTGATAAACGGGATTTCTTTATTAATTTTTTCCATTGTTATTTTTTAAGAGTTATAATCCATTTAATGATATCTTCAACAATTGTTGTATTTAATGAATAGACTACAAATTGTCCTTTTTTTTCGCTTGTTACTAAGTCCGCACGTTTTAAAATATCTAAATGATGAGAAATACTTGGTTTTGAAATATTAAATTTATCTGCTATATCTCCAGCCGTCATTTCTTGTTTGCGAAGCATTTCAAGGATATTTCGTCTTGTTTCATCATTTAATGCTTTGAAAATAGTATTCATATTAATTAAATATTTAGACAAATGTCTAAATATTATTTTAAACAAACAAATGTTTTCCCGAAAAATATTTTTCAGATACCTAAAAGATTAAATAATACAAGATATATTGCTAATGTGCTTCCAACCAGTTTTTACCCGAGCCAATTTCTACTTCCAATGGAACTTCTAATTTAAAAGCATTTTCCATTTCGTGTTTTATCATGGGTTGGATTTTTTCCAATTCAGAATTATGTACATCAAATACAAGTTCGTCATGTACTTGCAATAACATTTTGGATTTCCAGTTTTCGGAAGTTAATTTGTTATAAATATTGATCATGGCAATCTTAATAATATCAGCAGCAGATCCTTGAATAGGAGCGTTTACGGCATTTCTCTCTGCACCACTGCGCACCATTTGATTGGCCGAATTGATGTCTTTTAAGTAGCGTCTTCTTCCTAAAACCGTTTGAACATAACCATTCTCTCTTGCAAAATCTACTTGGTTTTGCATGTAAGATTTCAGTTTTGGATAGGTTGCATAATAGGCATCTATAAGTTCAGCACTTTCTTTTCGAGATAAATTGGTTTGATTGCTTAATCCGAATGCAGAAACCCCATATATGATTCCGAAGTTAACTGTTTTGGCATTGCTTCGTTGTTCTTTGGTAACTTCTTCTAAAGGCACATTAAATACTTTGGCTGCGGTGCTTCGGTGAATGTCTTCGTTGTTTTGGAATGCCTTAATCATGTTTTCTTCACCCGATAATGCGGCAATAATGCGCAATTCAATTTGAGAATAATCGGCAGAAACCAAAGAATAATTTTCATCTCTTGCAATAAAAGCTTTTCGAATTAATCGCCCGCGTTCGGTTCGAATTGGAATATTTTGTAAATTAGGATTGTTAGAACTTAATCTTCCTGTTGCAGCAACCGTTTGCATGTAATCGGTATGCACTCGGCCGGTTTTGGTATCTACTTGATTTGGTAAAGCATCAATATAGGTGCTTTGTAATTTTACCATTTGACGCCATTCCAAAATGTCTTTTACAATTGGATTGTCATTGGCTAAATAAGATAATATTTCTTCCCCGGTGGCATATTGCCCGGTTTTGGTTTTCTTTTGTTTGGCTCCTCCAATTTTCATTTTATCAAATAAAACATCGCCCAATTGTTTTGGCGATGCCAAATTGAATTTTTCACCAGCGGTTTCATAGATTTTTTGTTCTAAAGCATTGCTTTCGGCAGCCATCTCAACCGACATCGATTTTAAGAACGGAACATCCAAGTTGATTCCTTCCAATTCCATTGCGGCAAGAACAGGTATAAGCGGAATCTCGATTTCGTCAAATAATTTTTTTGTTTCTGCCTTGTCTAAAATCGGATTGAAATTTTGTTTCAGCTGCAAAGTAATATCAGCATCCTCGGCAGCATATTCCTTTATTTCTTCTAAAGAAACATCGCGCATAGATTTTTGATTTTTCCCTTTTTTGCCAATTAAATCTTCAATAGATTTAGGTGAATATTTTAAATAGGTCTCCGATAACACATCCATATTATGGCGCATATCTGGATTAATTAAGTAATGCGCAATCATGGTGTCAAATAGTTTTCCTTTGATTTGCACTCCATAATTTGACAATATTTTCAAATCATATTTTATGTTCTGACCAATTTTCTCAATGTTTTCATTTTCAAAAAATGGCTTGAATTTATCAACTAATTCTTGAGCTTCTGATCTGTTTTCTGGAAACGGAACATAAAAAGCTTTTCCTTTTTCATAAGAAAAAGACATTCCTACTAATTCGGCATTCAAAGCATCAATTCCGGTTGTCTCGGTGTCAAAACAAACGGAAGTTTGCAGCATTAAATTTTGTACTAATAACTTCACCGGTAAGTCACCTTGTATTGTTTGATAAAAGTGTTCGGTAGTTTCTAAAGTGGCATAATTTGAATTGGAAATCTGTCCTCCATCGGCATCTTCATCAGAAAACCCAAACAAATCAAATTGATCTTCATGCGATCTTTTTACAGGCGTTTTTCTTGGCGCTGCTTCATTGGTTTGCGACGTCGCTTCATTGGTTTCAATTTCATCGTATTCTTTTCCGGTTCCAAAAAATTTATCAAACTGCGCTTTCATTTGACGGAACTCTAATTCTTGAAACAACGCGTCTGTTTTTTCTACATCGGGTTTGGATAGTTCAAAATCATCAGCATTGAATTCAACTGGACAATCGAGTAGGATAGTAGCCAGTTTTTTTGATAACAAACCCAATTCTTTATTGGCTTCAATTTTATCTTTTATTGCTCCTTTTAATTGGTGTGTATTAGCTAAAAGATTTTCCATCGAGCCAAATTCGGCTAGGAATTTCTTAGCTGTTTTTTCTCCAACTCCAGGAAGTCCCGGAATATTATCGGCAGCATCGCCCATCATTCCTAAGAAATCGATAACTTGTAATGGGTTGGTAATTTCAAACTTTTCCAACACTTCAGGAATTCCCCAGATTTCAATGTCGTTACCCATACGTGCTGGTTTGTACATGAAAATATTTTCCGAAACCAATTGCGCAAAATCTTTATCGGGCGTTACCATAAAAACTTTGAAACCTTCTTTTTCAGCTTGTTTTGCTAAAGTTCCAATTAAATCATCGGCTTCAAATCCAGCTTTTTCAATAATTGGAATATGCATCGCTTTCAACAATTCTTGAATATAAGGCACCGCAATTTTAATGGCTTCTGGAGTTTCGTCACGATGCGCTTTGTATTCTTGGTACATTTCGTAACGATAATCACTTCCACCTTTATCAAAAGCTACTGCTAAATGATCTGGTTTTTCACGTTTAATTACATCCATTAAGGCATTCATAAATCCCATAATTGCCGAAGTATCCATTCCTTTGGAGTTGATACGAGGGTTTTTTATAAAGGCAAAATATCCGCGAAATATTAACGCGTAAGCATCAAGTAAATAAAGTCGTTTTTGAGACATTTTTTGTAATTAAAAAGTAAATGAAAATCCTACCCCGTTTGAGTTGGAAATGAAATTCGTAGATTCTAAATTAAAACCAGTCTTCGGATTTTTTATATCCACATTAGTTAAATTCACTGCTTTTTTTATTTTTTTTGAAAATCCTATTTTTATTGGAATTGCAGTTAAAATTAAACCTCCACCAATAATATAGGGTATATTTCTGCTTGAATTAATATCGCCTTTGTTTTTGGCGTTTTGTATTATCGAATAATGATTTATAATAACAGTCGAAATTCCGCCATAAAGTAGAATATTTCCTAATGTTTGTTTGCTTTTTCCAGCATTGTATAGATTTAGTGCATCTGAATTGTTAGATAATAAACTTCTAACTTCATCACTATTTAGTTTTTGGTTGTTAGAATTAAAAATCCTTCCACCACTTTTATAGGTTAAAATATCTTGTGAAAAGCTAAAAAAAGGGATAATTAATAATAAAAGTAATAGTAGTTTTCTCATCGATGTTGTACTTGAATTGGAATTCGAAATAATTTGAAGTTGTAAAAATAAACAATCAAGTTGTAAAGTTTAGTTTTCACGTTAAAATTTAATTAATTAAAACCACACTTATTGTCAATCTTCGTTACTTTGGTTGAAATTGTTTTAAAAGTAAAGAATGAATATTTTAATTGTAGAAGACTATCATGAATTGGCGGTAGAACTAATAGATTATCTTTCTAAAAACGGCTATTTATGTAAATGGGTAGCAACTTGTGTAGAAGCTTTTGAAGAGTTGTCTGTAAATGAATATGATGCCATGTTGTTGGATTTGGGTTTGCCAGACGGAAGTGGGTTTGATGTTTTAAAAGAAGTTAGAAAATCAAAATCAAGAATGGCCATAATTGTTATTACTGCACGAGGTGAATTAGACGATAAAATAAATGGATTAGAACTAGGAGCCGACGATTATTTGACAAAACCATTTGCTTTGACCGAACTTGGTGCTCGATTGTTTGCCGTGATTAGAAGGATTCATGGCGTTGTTACAAATGAATTAAACATACATGGATTTCAAATACAATTACAAGATTACAAAGTAAGTTTTGATAAAAATCCGATTTCATTAACCAAAAAAGAGTTTGATATATTTCAATATTTGGTTCTGAATAAAAACAGAGTCATTACGCGATTACAACTCACAGAACATATTTGGGGCGATGTTTTGGAAATTAATTCGGATTCAAATTTTATCGATGTTCATGTGCGAAATCTTCGAAAGAAATTGGATAAATTCTCCAAATTGGATTGGTTTGAGACAGTTAGAAATGTTGGGTATCGAATTAATGATTAAGTATGAAAATAAAGCATCAGTTAGCAGTTTTTAATGTACTCACGCGATTATTAATTATAGTAGTTTTGTGGTTTTTATTGCCGGTTTTGGTAAAAAAAGTAGTTTATAATCATATTGATAAAAGTATTTTAGAAAAAAAGCAAAAATTTATTACACATCTTGATAAAGATGAGATTAATGATTTTATTAATCGAAATGATGCCACTGAAACTTTCGCAAGTTTTTCAACATTGCACAACGAATTTCTACAATTATACAGAGCAAAAAAGAATTTATTAAAGAATAATAGTTTCTTTGTAAACGAGTCTAGGATCATTCAAGAAGAGCAAAATGATTACCGTGTTTTGTATTATAATTTCACTTATGAAAACACTAATTATATCTTAGAAATTGGTAATAATTTAAGTGAAATAGAAGAGTTAACGTTTTCCATCCGACTTTTTACTACAATCATTTTTTTTATTATCATCATGATTACTTTTTTGGCAGATACATTTTTTATAGAATACCTCTTAAAGCCATTTTATGCTATTATCAACACCAAAATTAAGCGTGTAAATGAGCCTAATTCATTTAATTATACCCCCATAAAAGCACACTCTACCGATTTTCAAGAATTGGATGTAATATTGAATCAAATGATGGTTCGATTAAACGACTCATTTCAAAAAGAGAAGCAGTTTATTGCAAATGTTTCCCACGAATTATTAACTCCAATTTCACTTTTGAAAAACAGATTGGAAAACTTACTTCAGAACGAATCTATTGATGAAGAGGGAATTGATAAAATTGTGAGTTCATTAAAAACATTGGATTTATTAAAACGAATAATAAATAATTTACTACTGATTTCAAAGATTGACAACAACCAATTTGAAAACAATGAGACCATTTCGTTAAAAGATATTATTTCCGAAATTTTAGTTGATTTTGAAGATCGAATTCAAGTTAAACACATCACCATTGATAATAAAGTTAATGAAGATTTTATTTTTAACGGAAATAAAACACTTATTCATATAATGTTGCACAATTTGATTTTGAATGCAATAAAATATAATATTCATAAAGGTGTTATTACTTTATCATCACAAGTAAGCAATGACAAGTGTTTTTTACGCATAACAGACACGGGGATGGGAATGACTAAAGAACAACAGGCTTCAATTTTTGATCGGTTTTCCAGAGTATCCTTTGAACAAGAAGGTCAGGGTTTGGGGTTGGCTATTGTGGATAGTATTGCTAAGTTCCATCATATTACAATTAGTCTCGAATCGGAAATTACTAAAGGAAGTACCTTCGCAATTGGATTTCATAAATAAAAGTTAAACTTTTTTATAGCGTAAAATCTTCATCTAATCTTCATTTTGCCGCAATACATTTGTACTATAAATAAGTAATAATTAATTTTAAATACAAAAATCATGAAAAAAATGTTAATGTTGGCTGCTTTAGTTCTAGGAACTGGCGCTATGGTAAATGCTCAAACAACTCCTGCAAAAGCGGAAACAAAAAAAGAAGTAAAGCACGCTAAAAAAGCGGAGAAAAAAGCAGCTAAAGCAGAAGAGAAAAAAGCGGATGCTGCTAAACCAGAAGCTCCAAAAGCAAAAAAATAAAAATCGTAAAGGTTGATTTTTAATAATAAAGACTAACAAGTTTAAATTTGTTAGTCTTTTTTTTAGGTTTTACTATAGTTAAATAAACTTTAATATTATTTATCGCTTTAAGATTCTTTGTTAATTTGTCAAAAATTTAATTAATGGCTTTACGTTTAATAATTTTCTTTATAATCATAGCATTGATAGAGCTTTATGCTTTTCAAGCCGTTAAAACGTTTACCAAAGTAAGGTGGGTTTTGATTGCTTATGTTGTCATTTCATTAATGGCTATTATTTTTATTGCTTATCAATTTACAAAATTTGATAGAAGTGTGGGTCAAACCCAAATGACTATGATCACATTAGGATTGTTGTTGTTGGTTTTGATTCCGAAATTGATTTTAACTTTAGTATTGTTTTTGGAAGATGTTTTCAGAATAGTATCCGGAACAATTTCTAAATTTTCAGGAAACACTACAGATTCTTTTATTCCTGAAAGAAGAAAATTTGTGAGTCAGATTGCCCTCGGAATTGCCGCGATTCCTTTTGCATCATTGATTTACGGTATGACTTTAGGGAAATACAATTACAAAGTCATTACCCAGCAAATATTTTTTCCAGATTTACCCGATGCCTTTGATGGGTTTAAGATTACACAAATTTCAGATGTTCATAGTGGTAGTTTTGACAATCCAGAAAAAATAAATTATGCTATCGATTTGATTAATGAGCAAGAAGCCGATATGATTTTGTTTACCGGTGATATTGTCAATACTCATGCTAAAGAAATGCTGCCATGGATTGAAACTTTTAATCGAATAAAAAAATATGAGTACGGTAAATATTCTGTTTTAGGAAATCATGATTATGGTGAGTATGTTGACTGGAAAACAGAAGCAGATAAGGCAAAAAACTTTCACGATATAAAGAGTTTGTATGGTAAAATCGGATTCAATTTGATGTTGAATGAACATACTTACATTCAAAAAGGGAATGATAAAATTGCTTTAGTTGGTGTAGAAAATTGGGGCGTAAAATTTAAGAAAGCGGGTGATTTGCATAAGGCTTCAGAAGGACTAACCAAAGAAGAATTTAAAATCTTGATGAGTCATGATCCGAGTCATTGGGATGCTGAAGTAAATCAACATCCTAAAGATTTTCATTTAACACTTTCTGGACATACCCATGGATTGCAATTTGGGATTGAAATTCCTGGTTTTTTCAAATGGAGTCCAGCGCAATATGTTTACGATCAATGGGCAGGTTTGTATGAAAAATCGGGCAAATATATTTATGTGAATCGTGGTTTTGGTTACCATGCTTACCCCGGAAGAGTAGGAATTATGCCTGAAATAACCGTAATCGAACTAAAAAAAGGTAAAAGTTTAGTATAATTACTTAAAAATGCTACATTTGTACTATAATATTTCTTTTTTTAGCTAAAGAAAACAAAATATTTTGGTTTTATGTCAAAATTTGGAGAACTTATAAATGCTCAAGTTCCAGTGTTAATTGATTTTTACACCGAGTGGAATGAATCTTCTATTTCGATGCATCCTGTTATCAGAGATGTTGCGGCAGCCCTTGGAGATAAAGCAAAAGTAATTAAAATTGATGTGGATAAAAATCAAGAATTGGCCGAAGCACTTCGCATTAAAGGATTACCTACTTTAATGATTTATAAGTCGGGTCAAATGATTTGGCGTCAATCAGGCGAGCTAGATGCCAATACCATTATTGGTTTGGTGCAAGAACAAGTTTAGTTTAGCGCTTCGCAAATAAATCCTTTTTCCTTTATAAATTCTAGAGTTCTTGGTAATACAAATTCCAAGTTCTTAAATCCTTTTATGCTGTCGTGAAATACGATAATGCTTCCGCTACTTATATTTTTGAGTACATTTTCTAAACATTCTTCAGTAGAAATGGTTTGGTCATAATCGGCACTAAGTACATCCCACATAATTATTTTATAACCACTCTTTCTTAAAACAGTTGCTTGTGTGGATTTTATTTTGCCGTAAGGTGGCCGAAATAAGTTACATTTTCTTGGATCAATTTTACTTAATTCGGTTTCAAATAATTTTGCATTTTCAATATAGGTTTGCGTATTGGTTTTCCAGCCGTTTAAATGATTAAAGGTGTGATTTCCTATGGCATGCCCGTTTTGAATAATCTCTTTATAAATTTCAGGATATTTCCTCAAATTATCCCCTATACAGAAGAAGGTTGCTTTGGCCTCGTACTTTTGCAATTCGTTAAGTGTCCAATGGGTGATTTCTGGAGTTGGCCCATCATCAAAAGTTAAGTAGATTTTATTTTCGGTATTGGAAATATCCCAAATGTAGTTTGGAAATATCATTTTTATTAACCGATTTGTTTTGATCCAGCGTAGCTTCATATTTCAAAAATAAATAAAAAAAATGCCAATAATAAAATTACTGGCATTTAATTATTTCTAAGTTTATTTATTCGTTTTCTCTTTGAAATCTAGAAAACCTTCCATTACTAGCATTAAATTCTCCTCTGCTTTTATTGTAAAGTTCGATGTCGCCATGCTCTTTAATTACTTGTAATAAACTTCTATAACGCTCAATTGCTCTTACAATATCTTCGGCCATAAAGCTTTGATCAGCAAAAGTGAACGTACTGTAATACAATAGTTCTTCTTTGTATTTAGTCATTAATTTTCCAACTAATGTTCTTGCTTTTTCTTTTTGTCCAATTTCATAATAACCAGAAACAAAAGGCTCTAATGTAAGGTAATAACCATAAAAATCAACTGGGGTTTTGTTTACAGCAAGATCGATTATGTTTTTGGCTTTGGCCAATTTGCCTTCTGCAATTAATTGTTTTGTTAATCGAGATAAAGTAGTTCTATAAGAAATGGCATTTCTTCTCGTTTCTGGATCGTGGTAAATTTTAGCGCTTTCTCCGTTACCCCATGTCCAACGCATAGCTAATTGATACATTTTCTCGGTATCAATTCTACCCATGTCTGGATAATCGTCTTCGTTTACTGGAGTTTTTATTGGAACTAATTTATAGACCATTCCATCCATTTGCAGGTAATCTTTCATCCATAAATAATCATCATCACCAAAGCTTCCAGGACTAAAATAAACAGGACGTTTCCAGTTATTGTTATTTAAAAGATCCAACATAATCAGACGATTTTTGTATAAAGCCCCACCTTTAATATCAATATCAATAAATGGAACAATAGAATCGTTTAATGCTGGATTTACGATTTTACTAGCAATTACATTCTTTTTATCTACTTGAAAACGTACTTTATTGGTTGGGAAGAAATTCAAACGGTGACCGCTTTCCATTTCTACTTGTGACAAGGTGTCTTCTCTTTTTCCAAATTCAATAAAATCTTTAAGATTCCATCTGCTATCTACTTTTTTATTGAAAATAATAACATCCCTATTATCTGCAACATATTGTTGGTGAGTATATGAAATTGGTAACCCGTCTGATTTATAAGTTTTCATTTTCATCTGATCAATATACCAATCGGTCATTAATAAACTGGTACATACAATTTTCACATCGGTTCGATATCCTTCAATTTCTTGCGCATACCAAAGTGGGAAAGTGTCGTTATCTCCGATAGTGAATAGTATTCCGTTTTTATCACATGAATCAAGATAATTTTTTGCCATGGCAATAGCAGTATATTTTCCTGATCGATCGTGGTCATCCCAGTTTTGGGTAGCCATTAATACAGGAGCAATCAATAATGAGGCAACAATAACTATTGGGCCAACCAACTTGGAGGCAACCTTTTCTTTAATCATTTCATAAATGGCATACACGCCAAATCCTATCCATAGCGCAAACACATAAAATGAACCAACTAAAGCATAATCTCTTTCGCGAGGTTCAAAAGGGCGCTCATTTAAGTAAATTTTTAATGCTAACCCTGTAAATAAAAACAAAGCTAAAAGCACATAAAAACTTTTTAAATCTCTTTGCGCATGGTACATTAATCCCAATAGTCCAAGGAAGAAGGGTATAAAATAATAAAAGTTTCTCCCCTTGTTGTTTAATACATCTGGGCTTATGTGTTCTTGAGATCCTAAATGCACCTCGTCAATGTATTTAATTCCGCTCATCCAGTTTCCGTCAAGGTTGTCGTATCTTCCTTGGTTGTCATTTTGTCTTCCAACAAAATTCCAAAGCAAATAACGACCATACATATAACCAAATTGGTATTCGACCATGAAACTTAAATTGGCCCAAGCTGAAGGTTTTTCAACATCCAAATAATCGCCATAGGCTTTCAAGAAAGAAACGTACCCTTCGTTGTCTATTTTATGCGAAGCATAGGCCTGACGAAATTCGGTTACAACATCTATTAATTCCTTTTCTTCAGAATAATCGGGTTTAATAGTGAATTTTGGAACCCCAGTAAAGTTGATGTAGCCTTGCACGTTTTCGGTACTCCACATTCTTGGTAAAATGGCTTTATGCGCATCATCGGTGTTTTGCTCGGCATTTTTATAATTGTTTACAATCTCGTATTTACCTGTTTCATAATTTCTTTCATAGTTAGGTGCTTTATCAATATATGGATTATTAGGATCTAAACCTGCAAATTCATCGGTGTATTGAGGGCCATAAAACAATGGATTCACCCCATATTGCTCTCTATTATAATAGGCTAAAACCTCGGCAGCATCGGATGGTTTATTTTCATTAATTGGTGTATTGGCATTGGCACGAACTGGCAACATAATCCAAGTGGAGAATCCTATTAATACAAACAGTATACATAATAATATGGTATTGGATGTTGGGTGATTATTGGCGCGCGTGTATTTTAATCCAAAATAGAAAAAAGCAATTATAAGTAGTATTGCGGTAATGGTTCCCGAGTTAAAAGGTAAGCCCATATTGTTTACCATAAATATTTCGATTTTTCCAAAGAAAGCCAAAGTATAAGGTAATAGGAGTTTGAAAATAAAAAGTAATACTGCTACAATGATAACATTTGCCAAAATGAAATTGGTAACCGTTACTTTTTTATAGTTTTTAAAGAAATATAAAAAACCAATAGATGGAATGGTCAAAAGCGCCATAAAGTGCACCCCAAATGATAACCCAACTACTAAGCTGATTAATAGCAGCCATTTGTTTCCTTTTGGTTCGTGCATTTCTTGTTCCCAACGTAAGCCCAGCCATAATAGTAAAGCAATTAATAACATGGCCATGGCATATACTTCGGCTTCTACGGCATTAAACCAAAAACTATCCGAAAAAGTAAATGCTAATGCCCCAACAAAAGAACTCCCTAATATGGCAATGCTGTTGTCTTTGTTAATTTCAGAATAAGAAGAAACTATTTTTCTTAATAATAGGGTAGAAGACCAAAAAAGAAACAAAATGGTGAAGGCACTCGAAATTACCGACATCATATTAACCATTAATGCTATGGTTTCTTTGCTTGTTGCGAACATAGCAAAAAAGGCACCTAGCATTTGAAACAAAGGCGCGCCAGGAGGGTGTCCTACTTCAAGTTTAGCAGCGGTCGCAATATATTCTCCACAATCCCAAAAACTCATGGTAGGTTCTACCGTTAAGGAATAGGTGATTAACGCAATAGCAAAAGCAGCCCAACCGGTAATGTTATTCCACTTTTTAAAGTTAAATGTTGTCATATAATAGGTCTTCTAAATTTACCTGCAAAGAAACTATTTTTTTATGTAAACTAGCATGGGTTAACATAATTTTCTAATTTATTCTTACTTAAAAATTTGATTATTACCTACATATAGAAGGGAATGAAATAAATGCCCTTTTTTTTAATAATATTTAAGGAAATATTTGCTTTAAATGAAATTTATATTAAATTTGCACCCGCATTAGCGCTTATTGGTCTATGGTGTAATGGTAACACAACTGTTTTTGGTGCAGTCTTTCTAGGTTCGAGTCCTAGTAGACCAACAGAAAAACTCCTCAAGAAATTGAGGAGTTTTTTGTTTATTATTAAAACGGCAAATATTTTTTTTATGAAATTAAAGTATTGTATAGATTGTTTATACTTTTGATTTTGGAATATCGATGCCTTTAAAAAAATCTTCTAAACTAATATCAAGTAATCTACAAATTTTGATAAGTGTTTTTAATTCAAAATTCACTCCAGTTTCCAATCTCCAATAAGCAGAACGGCTCATTTCTAAATCAAAGGCAATATGTTCGTAATTAGAATATCCTTTTGCTTTTCGTAATTCTTTTAATCTTGACGAAATTACTTTAAGCTCCTCTTGAAAGGGTTTTGAGTTTGAATTTTCCATATACAAAACTCACTATTTTGACTTTTCTATAGTACTCTAAAATATAGTACACTATATAATAGAATTTTCATATCTTTGTGAAAAAATTTAAACACTTAAATTATGAAAAACAAATTACTTTTACTAGCAATGGGTTTTGTTTTAATAACCCAAATGATTATGGCACAAGTACCATCTTATGTGCCAACAAATGGTCTTGTTGCATACTATCCACTTGATGGGAATGCTAATGATTACAGTGGCAACATTCACAATGGGAATATTAATGGAAATATTATTGCAACTTCAGATAGATTCGGAAATGCTAATTCAGCATACCAATGGCAATCACCTGATTTTAATTCTAATGATTATATTGATATTGGTTATTTTTTTAATGAATTGACTAATAAAATATCAATTTCCACTTGGGTGTTTTTGGATTGTTCACAACCTAATCACAGAATAATTTCCACAGGTGAACAAGGTTTAATGTGTTATCAGGTTCAAAATAATTTAATTCAACTAAAAGCTGCATATGATTCTGCAGGAGGAGTTTGGCCTTCTAATCAATTTATAAACAAAAATGCATGGCATCATATTGTATTCACTGCAGATTCAGGAGTGTCGAAATTTTACATTGATGGTCAGCTAACAGATTCTGCAACAAACACAACAGGAAGTCTTAGTACTTATATTTGGAATATTGGTAGAAAGTCAACTAACAGCTATGATGGGTTTTGTGGCAAAATAGATGATATTTGTCTTTATAACAGAGTATTAACCCAACAAGAAATCACTAACTTATTTAATGCTGATACTACTTGCCAATCTTTGGTAATAAACACTGGATTATTAAGTTTTAATCCACCAACATATCAAAATACAGTTACCATATATCCAAATCCAGCTAATGACCACATAACAATTGATTGTGGTAATTTGGCTAATGTTTCGGGTTGGAGTATTAAAATTACTAACATGCTTGGACAAGAGGTGTTTAGTGGCGCTATGAATACGCAACAATATGTTGTTCCTTTAAATTCTTGGAGTGGACAGGGCGTTTACTTCGTGAAGATTTATGACGGTTCAAACAACTTAGTGAACACCAAGAAAATTATTCTACAATAAATATTAGTTTATATAAATAAAAAAGCCCTCAATATTGAGGGCTTTTTTATTGTAGAAAAATCCAATTAGATTTTAAAAGTAACTACAGGTCGTTTAGCATGGTTTACTAAGTCTTCGCTGATGCTTCCGTTAAAGAAGTGAGAAAGACCTTTTCTTCCGTGTGTACTCATTCCAATAAGATCGGCATTAATACTTTTTGCAAAATTTAAAATTCCTTTTTCAACATTAGATTCGTTATAAATGTGAGTCACTACTTTTTTTATGTCAAATCCTTTAATAAAATTATCCATAGTTTCTTGTGCTACACCTGTTGATTTGAAATCATTTGGTGTATTGACAGTTACTAGGTGTAAAGTTGCATCAAATTTGTTAGCAAAATTCACTACTTTACTAAATGGTGCTTTTATTTCATCAGAAAAATCAGAAGCAAAAACAAAATCATTCACTTGGAAATCACCTTCTTCTTGTTTGATAATTAATACGGGTACTTCGGAGTGGCGCACTACTTTTTCAGCATTAGATCCGATAAACATTTCTTTATAGCCACTAGCTCCGTGGGAACCCATAACAATAAGGTCAACATTATTTTTTTCACTAATTTTTAAAATTCCGTCAAATGCCATCTCAAATTGAATGATATCTGAAACGTTGATTCCGTCTAAAAAATCAGAATCCATTAATTCTTCTAATTTATTTATAGCAGCGTTTTTGAAAAACATGATTTCCGGAATATCTTTTCCTGTGGCCATAGCATCACTACCTTGGTGAGGTAATTCTAGCATGTGTAATAAGATGATTTCACCATTATTTTTTTTAGCAATTTGAGCCGCCACTTTAAGGGCATGTTCAGCGCTTTTTGAAAAGTCGGTTGGGATTAAAATTTTTTTCATGATTGTCGAAAAGATATTAATAATTGTTTAATCTATTAAATAGTGTATAAAGGTACAAAAAAATATAAAAACCAATGATTTATATATAAAATATTTTTCTATATTTGCACCGTTATTAAACAGAAATGATATAATGAGGGAAGCACTGCTTCCCTCTTTTTATAAAGATTATGACATTTAAAGAACAAGTAGAACAACAATTAAATAACAGTTTGTTAGAAAGACCCAGTCTTTTTTTGATAGACATTTCAATTTCAGATAGTTATAAAATTGTTGTAACTTTGGACGGTGATAACGGAGTGACACTTCAAGATTGCATCGATGTGACAAGAGCTATTGAAAGCAATTTAGATAGAGAAACTCAAGATTATGCATTAGAAGTAGCCTCAGTTGGTGTTGGGTCTCCTTTAAAGTTGGTTAGACAATATATAAAAAATATTGGAAGAACTTTAATTGTTAAAACAAACAATACTACCCTAGAAGCCGAGCTCACTGCAGCAGACGATGCTAAAATAGTGCTTTCGTGGGAAGCTAGAGAGCCTAAAAAAATTGGTAAAGGGAAAGAAACAGTTCAAAAAATAGAAGAAATTTTTTATACAGATATAAAACAAGCAGTTGTTACAGTAAATTTTAATTAATAGAATAGATGGAGAATATTGCATTAATCGACTCGTTTTCAGAGTTTAAAGATGATAAACTTATTGATAGAGTAACGCTTATGGCGATTTTAGAAGATGTTTTTAGAAATGCTTTAAAAAAGAAGTATGGTTCTGATGACAATTTCGATATTATCATAAATCCGGATAAAGGAGATATGGAAATTTGGAGACGAAGAGTAATCGTTGCCGATGACGATTTAGACCTAGAAAATGAGGAAATTACCTTAACTGAAGCTAGAAAAATTGAAGCCGATTTTGAAATTGGTGAAGAAGTTTCAGAAGAAGTGAAGTTAATTGACTTAGGTAGAAGAGCTATTTTGGCTTTACGCCAAAATCTTATTTCTAAGATTCATGAGCACGATAATAACAATCTTTATAAGCAATTTAAAGATATTATTGGTGAAATATATACTGCCGAAGTACACCATGTACGTCCTAGAGTAGTTATTTTGGTTGACGATGAAGGAAACGAAATTGTATTGCCAAAAGAAAAACAAATTCCATCGGATTTCTTCCGTAAAGGAGATAATGTAAAAGGGATTATTGAAAGCGTTGAGCTAAAAGGGAATAAACCTCAAATTATTATGTCGAGAACTGCAGAAGTTTTCTTAGAAAAATTATTTGAACAAGAAATTCCTGAGGTTTTTGACGGTTTAATTATGATTAAAAAAGTAGTTCGAATTCCTGGTGAAAAAGCAAAAGTAGCTGTTGATTCGTATGATGATAGAATTGATCCAGTAGGAGCTTGTGTGGGTATGAAAGGATCTCGTATTCACGGAATTGTCCGTGAACTAGGAAACGAAAATATTGACGTTATTAACTATACAACCAATCCAACTTTATTAATCACTAGAGCTTTAAGTCCTGCTAAAGTATCTTCTGTTAAAATTAACGAAGAAACGAAACACGCTGAAGTATATTTAAAACTAGAGGAAGTTTCTAAAGCAATTGGTCGTGGAGGTCAAAATATTAAATTGGCTGGTCAATTATCAGGATACGAATTAGATGTAATTAGAGAAGGAAGCACCGTAGAAGACGACGATGTTGAATTAACAGAATTCTCTGATGAAATTGACGGTTGGATTATTGATGAATTTGCAAAAATTGGTTTGGATACAGCAAGAAGTATCTTGAAACAAGATGTTGCCGATTTAGCAAGAAGAACAGACCTTGAAGAAGAAACCATTCAAGAAGTAATGCGCATATTGAAAGAAGAGTTTGAAGACTAATTTTTCAACAAAATAAATACGAAATTATAAAAGATTTTATGTCTGAAGAAAGAAATATTAGAATAAACAAAGTTTTAAGGGAGTTAAACATTTCCTTAGATAGAGCTGTCGATTATCTTAAGGATAAGGGTATCGCTATTGACGCCAATCCAAATGCTAAGATATCAAGCAATGAATTTGATATTCTACAAAATCAATTTGCCGGAGATAAAGGCAATAAAGAAGCTTCTAAAGGAATTAGTGAAGAAATTAAAAAGGAAAAAGAAGCACTTCGTCTAGAAAGAGAAAAAGAAATTGATGACAAAAGAAAACTAGAGGAAGAGCGCCAAAGAACCGAAGTAATTAAAGCTAAAACTGTAGTTGCAGGGCCTAAGCAAATTGGCAAAATTGATTTAAATCCAAAAGCAAAAACTGCTCCAAAGACAGAATCAGAAAAACCAGCTGCTCCAAAAAAAGCAGAAGAAGTAGTTAGTGAAAATAAACCTGCCAAAGTAGAAGTTGCTGCTCCTGTAATAGTAGAAGTAACAAAAACCACAGAGGTTGTAGATGAAACCCACGCTACGCAATATCAAAATCTTACTGGTCCAGTTTTAACAGGTCAAAAAATTGATTTATCTCAATTTAATAAACCTAAGAAAAAAGACGAAACTCCTAAAATAAATAGTGGAAGTAAGAACGACCCAAACAAAAATAAGCGTAAAAGAATTCCGCCAAAACCTGGAGAGGGTCAAGGAACTGCAGGTGGAGCTAATAGACCAGCTGGAGCAGGTGGAAATAAATTTACTGCGAATAAGCCTGGAGGTGGAGGTTTCCAAAAAGGAAATAGACCAGCTATTGTTCAAAAAGTAGAGCCTACCGAAGAAGAGGTTAAAAACCAAATTAAAGAAACACTAGAAAGACTGCAAGGAAAAGGAAACAAATCTAAAGCAGCCAAGTATAGAAGAGATAAAAGAGATACCCACCGTCAACGTTCTGATGACGAACAAAGAGCTATCGAAGAAGGAAGCAAAACCATCAAAGTAACAGAATTTGTTACTGTAGGTGAAATTGCAACTATGATGGATGTGCCAATTACTAAAGTAATCGGTACTTGTATGACTCTTGGTATCATGGTAACTATGAACCAACGTTTAGATGCAGAAACATTATCAATTGTAGCAGATGAATTTGGTTATGAAGTAGAATTTATAACTACTGACATTGAAGAAGCTATTGAGGTTATCGAGGATAGAGAAGAAGACTTAGTTACTCGCGCTCCTATAGTAACCGTAATGGGTCACGTTGACCACGGTAAAACCTCTTTATTAGATTATATCCGTAAAGAAAATGTAATTGCTGGAGAATCGGGAGGGATTACACAACATATTGGTGCGTATGCAGTACAATTAGATAACGGACAAAAAATCACGTTCTTAGATACACCAGGTCACGAAGCGTTTACCGCAATGCGTGCTCGTGGTGCTCAAGTAACAGATATTGCTATTATTGTGGCTGCTGCCGATGATGATATCATGCCACAAACAAAAGAGGCTATTGCTCACGCTCAAGCAGCAGGAGTTCCAATGATATTTGCTATCAATAAAATTGATAAACCAGCGGCTAATCCAGAAAAAATTAAAGAACAATTGGCAGGTATGAATTTACTTGTTGAAGATTGGGGTGGAAAATACCAATCACAAGATATTTCTGCAAAAGTAGGAACTGGAGTAAAAGAACTTTTAGAAAAAGTATTATTAGAAGCAGAACTTTTAGAATTAAAAGCCAATCCAACTAAACCTGCTTTAGGTACAGTTGTAGAAGCACAATTGGATAAAGGTAGAGGATATGTTTCTACTATATTAGTTCAAGCAGGTACTCTAAGAGTTGGTGATTATGTTTTAGCTGGTAAAAACCATGGTAAAATTAAAGCCATGCATGATGAAAGAGGAAACAGTATTATAGTGGCGGGTCCATCTACACCAATATCTATTTTAGGTCTTGACGGTGCGCCAACTGCTGGAGATAAATTTAACGTTTTTGAAGACGAAAGAGAAGCGAAGCAAATTGCTGCAAAACGTACGCAATTAATGCGTGAACAATCGGTACGTACACAAAAACACATTACGCTTGCCGAGATCGGTCGTCGTATTGCTTTAGGACAATTTAAAGAATTGAATATAATCCTTAAAGGAGATGTGGATGGTTCTGTTGAAGCATTATCGGATTCGTTCTTGAAATTATCTACTGAAGAAATTCAAATTAATATCATTCATAAAGGAGTTGGAGCAATTACAGAAACCGATGTTATGTTGGCTTCTGCTTCTGATGCAATCATTATTGGGTTTAATGTTCGTCCTGCCGGAAATGCAAGACAACTTGCCGATAAAGAAGAAATTGACATCCGTAATTATTCAATCATCTACGATGCAATTGATGACTTGAAAGATGCAATGGAAGGTATGTTATCGCCAGTAATGAAAGAAGAAATTACCGGTACTGCCGAAATTAGAGAAACATTCAAAATCTCTAAAGTGGGAACTATTGCAGGATGTATGGTTACCGATGGTAAAATATTTAGAAACTCTAGAATACGTATTATCCGCGAAGGAGTTGTGGTATTCACCGGTGAACTTACTGCATTAAAACGTTTTAAAGACGATGTAAAAGAAGTTGCAAAAGGATATGATTGTGGTATTCAAATTAAAAACTACAACGACATTGAACAATTAGATATTATCGAAGCCTTCCAAGAGGTTGAGGTGAAGAAAAAACTGAAATAAAATTTCAGTTTAAATCATAAAAAAATCCCGAGTTATCGGGATTTTTTATTTTTATTTATTAGGCTTAATAATAATTGAGTTTGGATATTTTTTCTTTAAGAGTTCCAAGTTTCGTTCGGCTTCAATTCTAGTTTTAAAATTCCCTACCCATACCTTATATATGGGAGTACTGAAAACTATGGTAGCGTCGTAGTTTTTATTCTCTTTTTTAAATTGAATTAATGTTTTTTTAGACTCTTCACTAGAGCCGTTAAACACTTGAATTTTATATTGGTTATTTATTGTAATTGAGGAGTTTACTTTTCTTTTTTCATTTAACAATTGCTCTAAATTAGGGTCTTGTGTAACGGTAACTTCTTGGGCTAATAAGGTGTTAAAGTTTGAAAATAAAAGAAAAATAATAGAACACTTTAAAAGACTCTTTAGTGTTAAAAATTTCATAATTAATTGATTTTAATGCAAATGTAAAACTTCTAAGAAGAAATAAAACTCTTTTTTTTATTTAGAATTAGTATAAATTATAAATTAAGATATTTTAGGGTTTTGAGAATAGTTCATATATTGTATTTTTGCTCAAGTTTTAAAATAAGTGAAATGGCTTTTTATTAATCATAAGGCCTATTACAATTTAGTCGATAATCATTTATAATATGAAAAAAGTGGGTAACCATAATTCGATTTCCAGAATTTATTCATTCGGTTTAGCAGTATTGCTAACGTTCTCCTTGTCAACATTTGCGCAAACAGCACCGGCAGCTCCTGCAACAGCAGCGGCAACTGCGTCTGCTATGCCAATGAAAGCTGATGCAGCTCCTGCAACAGGAGGAGCAGATGCAGCAAAAGGAAAAGAATTATTCAATGCAAATTGTGCAGCTTGTCACAACTTAGACAAGAAAATGACAGGTCCAGCTCTTAGAGGAGTTACAGGTCGTCACAAGAAAGAGTGGTTTTATGGTTGGGTTAAAAATAGCTCTGCCTTAATAAAATCTGGTGATGCAGATGCGGTGAAACTTTGGGAGGCTAATAAGCCTTCTGTAATGACTGCATTTCCTCAATTGTCTAATGCAGATATTGATAATATCTTAGCCTACACTGATGAGGTTAAAACAGAAGTTCCGGCCGCAGCAGCTGCAGCTCCTGGAGCTAATGCAGGAGACGATAGCGGAATTTCTAACGGAGTAATTCTAGGGGCATTGTCTTTAGTAATGTTTATGTTGGTAATCATGTTGTTCTTAGTAAACAATGTATTATCTAAAATTGCTAAAGCGAACGGTATTGAAGTTGCTCAAAAAGAGGCTACATTGCCAATTTGGAAAGCATTTGCTAGAAATCAATTTTTAATGGTTGTTTCTGCAATTTTATTCCTTTTAGCAAGTGCCTTCTTTGTATATGGATTCTTAATGCAAGTGGGTGTAGACCAAGATTATGCTCCAATTCAACCGATTCATTATTCACACCGTATTCACGCAGGAAATAATAAAATTGATTGTAAATATTGCCACTCTTCAGCTAGAGTTAGTAAAAACGCTGGTATTCCTTCATTAAATGTATGTATGAATTGTCATAAAAACATTTCTGAAGTTTCGGATACTACTTCAACTGTTGATGGACACACTAAAGCATTTTATGATAATGAAATCAAAAAATTATATGCTGCAGTGGGTTGGGATGGTGCTAAATATACTGGAAAAACACAACCGGTTAAATGGGTGAGAATTCACAATTTGCCTGACTTTGCATATTTCAATCACTCACAACACGTAACTGTTGCTGGTATTGAATGTCAAAAATGTCACGGACCAGTTCAAACTTACGAAGTACAAAAACAATTTGCTCCATTAACTATGGGTTGGTGTATTGATTGCCACCGTCAAACCGAAGTTAAAATGGAAGGAAATGCTTACTATGATAAAATTCACAAAGAACTTTCTAAAAAATATGGTGTAGACAAATTGACTGCAGCACAAATGGGAGGTTTAGAATGTGGGAAGTGTCACTATTAATCAAATTATTAAGATCTAATATATATATATACGATGTCATCTAACAAAAAATACTGGAAAAGTGTTGAGGAACTAAACGAAAATAGTTCTATTGTTGAGACGCTAAGAAATAATGAATTTATTGAAGAAATTCCAACTTCAGATTTTCTTTCAGATAAAGATTCATTAGCTTCTTCATCAACTACTCGTCGTGATTTCTTAAAGTACGTTGGTTTTACCACAGCTGCTGCTTCGCTAGCTGCTTGTGAAGGACCAGTTCACAAATCAATTCCTTATGTGGTTCAGCCAGATACAATCATTCCTGGTGTTGCAGATTTTTATGCAACTACTATGTTTGATGGTTTTGATTTTGCTAACCTTTTAGTAAAAACAAGAGAAGGTCGTCCAATTAAAATTGAAAACAACACTATTGAAGGATCTAAGTTTGCTGCCAATGCAAGAGTTCACGCTTCTGTATTGTCATTATATGATAGCATGCGACTTAAATCTCCTAAAATGGATGCTAAATCTGCTACATGGAGCGAAGTAGATGCTGCAATAAAAGCAAGTTTAGCAGATGCTAAAAGTAAAGGTAAACAAGTTGTATTGTTAACGAATACTCTAGCAAGTCCATCTTCTGAAAGATTAATTGCAGATTTTATTGCAAAAAATCCAACGGCAAAACATGTTGTTTATGATGCTGTATCTGAATCTGCTGCTTTAGATGCTTTCGAAGTTGTTTATGGTGAAAGAGCACTTGCAGATTACGATTTTTCAAAAGCAAATACAATAGTTGCACTTGATGCAGATTTCTTAGGAGATTGGCAAGGTGGAAGCTATGATGCTGGATATGCAAAAGGGAGAGTACCTCAAGCAGGTAAAATGTCTAAGCACTTTCAATTTGAAGCTAACATGACACTTTCGGGTGCTGCTGCTGATAAAAGAGTGCCGATGTCTGTTGCAAATCAAAAACAAGCATTAGTTAAAATATACAATGTAGTTACGGGTTCTTCAGTTGCTACTGGTAAGATAGAAAATGAAGCGGAAGTTGTAAAAGCTGCCAATCAGTTGAAAGCTGCTGGAACCAAAGGACTTTTAGTTTCTGGAATTCAAGATAAAAACGCTCAGTTATTAGTCTTAGCAATTAATCAAGTTCTTAAAAGCGAAGCATTAGCAACAGCTGGAGCAAGATTGATTCGTAAAGGATCTAACGAAAAAATGGCGCAATTAGTTGCAGATATGAATGCGGGTTCAGTTCACACATTAATTATGAGTGGTGTAAATCCGGTTTATACTTTAGCAAACAGCACCGTTTTTGTAGCGGGTCTTAAAAAAGTAAAAACATCGGTTGCTTTCTCTATTAAAGAAGATGAAACTGCAGAAGTAGTTAAAATAGCTGCTGCTGCTCCTCATTATTTAGAGTCTTGGAACGACCATACGTTAACTAAAGGTACTTACTCTTTAGTTCAACCAACTATCAGACCTTTATTCAATACCAAACAATTTCAAGAAGCTTTAATGTCTTGGAATGGTGTTGCGGGTACTTATTATGATTATGTAAAAGCTACTGCTGCTTCTTATATTGCAGGAAGTACATGGAATAAAGTGTTACACGATGGATTAGTTGTTTCTGGAGCTACTGCAATTGCAGGTGGTACTGCTGATTATAGTGGTGCAGCTGCTGCTTTAGCAAAAGCGACTCCTTCAAAAGACTTCGAATTAGTATTGTATACTAAAACAGGTTTAGGAGACGGACAACAAGCTAACAATCCATGGTTACAAGAATTTCCAGATCCAATTACAAGAGTATCTTGGGATAATTATGTTACTGTTTCACAAGCTGATGCAACTAAATTAGAATTAGAAAACAAAATTGTTGCAAATGGTGGTCTTAACGGAAGTTATGCTACATTAACAGTTAATGGAGTTAAACTTGAAAATGTACCAGTAATTGTTCAACCAGGACAAGCAAAAGGAACTTTAGGTTTAGCGCTTGGATATGGTAAAAAAGCTTCATTAAAAGAAGAAATGCAAGTAGGTGTTAATGCGTACTTGTTATACAATAACTTTAATAATGTTCAATCGGCTACACTTACTAAAGGAAGTGGAGAGCATGAGTTTGCTTGTGTTCAATCACAAAAAACTTTAATGGGTAGAGGAGACATCGTTAGAGAAACTACACTTGAAATTTTCAACACTAAAGACGCCAAAGAATGGAATCCAGTTCCTATGGTTTCCTTAGATCACAAAGAAGTAGAAGCTACTAAAGTAGATTTATGGGAATCATTTGATCGTTCAATCGGACATCACTTTAACCTGTCTATCGATTTAAATGCTTGTACAGGTTGTGGGGCTTGCGTTATAGCTTGTCATGCTGAAAATAATGTCCCAGTAGTGGGTAAATCAGAGGTAAGAAGAAGTCGTGATATGCACTGGTTGCGTATTGACAGATACTATTCATCTGAAGATACTTTTGCTGGAGATAATGAGAAAAAAGAAAACTTTGACGGATTATTTGGAGATAAAGGTTCATTAGGAGGATTTGGAAGCATGGAGCATCCTGCAGACAATCCACAAGTGGCTTTCCAACCAGTAATGTGTCAACATTGTAACCACGCACCATGTGAAACTGTATGCCCAGTTGCTGCAACTTCTCACGGTCGTCAAGGTCAAAACCAAATGGCATACAACAGATGTGTTGGTACTCGTTACTGCGCTAACAACTGTCCGTATAAAGTTCGTCGTTTTAACTGGTTCTTATACAATAAAAACAGCGAGTTTGATTACCATATGAACGACGATTTAGGTCGTATGGTTATCAACCCAGATGTAAACGTTCGTTCTCGTGGGGTTATGGAAAAATGTTCTATGTGTATCCAAATGACACAAAAAACTATTCTTGACGCAAAACGAGATGGAAGAGAAATTAAAGATGGTGAATTCCAAACAGCTTGTTCAAATGCTTGTTCTTCTGGAGCAATGAAATTTGGAGATGTAAATGATAAAGAATCTAATGTTGCTAAGTTATCTGAAGACAAAAGAATGTATCATTTATTAGAGCATGTTGGAACTAAACCAAACGTTTTCTATCACGTAAAAGTTAGAAATACCTAGTATAAAAAGAATTATTAAGAAACAAGATAAAGGATTATGTCGTCTCACTACGAAGCACCCATTAGAAAACCATTAGTTATAGGTGATAAAAATTATCACGATGTGACTGTAGATGTTGCTGCCCCAGTTGAAGGTAGAGCAAACAAACAATGGTGGACCGTTTTTTCAATCGCATTAGCAGCTTTCCTTTGGGGAATAGGTTGTATCGTTTATACTATATCTACTGGTATTGGTTCTTGGGGACTAAACAAAACAGTAGGATGGGCTTGGGATATTACAAATTTCGTTTGGTGGGTTGGTATTGGTCACGCAGGAACCTTAATTTCTGCCGTACTTTTACTTTTCCGTCAAAGATGGAGAATGGCGATTAACCGTTCTGCGGAAGCAATGACTATCTTCTCGGTAGTGCAAGCAGGATTGTTTCCAATTATCCACATGGGTCGTCCATGGTTGGCATATTGGGTAGTTCCAATTCCTAACCAATTTGGTTCACTTTGGGTTAACTTTAACTCGCCATTACTTTGGGACGTATTTGCAATTTCAACGTACCTTTCAGTATCATTAGTATTCTGGTGGACTGGTTTACTTCCTGATTTTGCTATGTTAAGAGATAGAGCAGTAACTCCATTTACAAAAAGAATCTATTCTATTTTAAGTTTTGGATGGAGCGGTAGAGCTAAAGATTGGCAACGTTTTGAAGAAGTATCTTTAGTACTTGCAGGTTTAGCTACTCCACTAGTACTTTCTGTACATACTATCGTATCTATGGACTTTGCTACTTCGGTAGTACCAGGATGGCATACCACAATTTTCCCTCCATACTTCGTTGCTGGAGCGGTATTCTCAGGATTTGCAATGGTAAACACCTTGTTAATCATCATGAGAAAAGTATCTAATCTTGAAGCTTACATCACTATTCAACATATCGAATTAATGAACATTGTAATCATGATTACAGGTTCTATCGTTGGGGTTGCATATATTACAGAATTATTTGTAGCATGGTACTCTGGTGTTGAATACGAACAATATGCTTTCTTAAACAGAGCAACAGGACCTTACTGGTGGGCATATTGGTCAATGATGACTTGTAACGTATTCTCTCCACAATTTATGTGGTCTAAAAAATTAAGAACTAGTATCATGTTCTCATTTATCATCTCAATCGTGGTAAATATTGGTATGTGGTTTGAGCGTTTTGTAATTATCGTTACCTCTTTACACAGAGATTACCTTCCATCTTCATGGACAATGTTCTCTCCTACATTTATTGATATCGGTATTTTTACAGGTACAATTGGTTTCTTCTTTGTATTGTTCTTATTATATGCTAGAACTTTCCCAGTGATTGCTCAAGCAGAGGTAAAAACAATCTTGAAATCATCTGGAGAAAATTACAAAAGAGAAAGAGAAAACAATAATCATTCAGATAAACATTAATAGTTGTTATGAGTAGTAATAAATTTATACACGCTATATACAATGATGATGATATTTTAATGGATGCTGTAAAGCAAACCAGAAAAGCGCACCATCATATTGAAGAAGTATTTACTCCGTTTCCGGTTCACGGATTGGATAAAGCAATGGGTTTACCATCAACACGATTAGCTATTTGTGCTTTCATCTACGGATGTATTGGTCTTACAGTAGCTACTACTATGATGGATTTTATCATGATTCAAGATTGGCCTCAAGATATTGGTGGAAAACCAAGCATGAGTTACATTCAAAACATGCCAGCATTCGTGCCTGTTATGTTTGAGATGACTGTATTTTTCGCAGCTCACTTAATGGTTATTACTTTTTATATGAGAAGTAAATTGTGGCCATTTAAACAAGCAGAAAACCCAGATGTAAGAACTACTGATGACCACTTCTTAATGGAAGTTGCTGTTAATGATAATGAAGAAGAATTAACTTCTTTCTTAAAAGGTACAGGGGCAGTTGAAGTTAAAGTAATTGAAAAGAACTAAACAGACATGAAAAGTTTATTAAAAATAACATTAGTATTAGGAATTGTGATTTCCTTTTCTTCTTGTAAGGATAATGGAGCACCTAATTATCAATACATGCCTAACATGTATGAATCGGTTGCTTATGAAACCTATTCAGAGTCTACAGCATTTAATTCTCCAACTGGTTTACACGGAAAAGAAGGACAATTGCCTCCAGTAGGAACTATTAAAAGAGGTTATGTTCCTTATGAATATCCAAATACTCCAGAAGCTTACAACGCTGTTAAAGCAGCTAATTTACCTTCACCATTAGATCATTCTAAAATTGACATGAAAAAAGCTCAAGAGCTTTTTGAAATCTATTGTGCAATTTGTCATGGTACTGCAGGTGATGGTAAAGGAAATTTAGTTAAACAAGGTAAATTCTTGGGAGTTCCTAGTTATGCTGACAGAGTTATTAATGAAGGAAGTATTAATCATGTAATTAATTACGGATTAAATTCAATGGGTTCATACGCTAATCAATTAAACCAACAAGAGCGTTGGATGGTTGCAGCCTATGTAATGCAACTTAAAGGACAATTATAATACTTGAACAAACAGATTCTTATAGATATGTATACATTTTCAAAAAAATTAAAAACCACAGCACTTATTCTAATGGCCTTAGGATTTGTAGGGATTGTGTACGGGTTTTTAGCTGCGCCAAAAACTGTAGAAGAAGCAGAAGCAATTATTGCGGGTAGTCATCATGAAGCTCCTAAAGCAGAAGCAGTAAAAGAAGATGCTAAAGCTGTTGCTATGCCAACAGAAGAAGCTACACCAGTAGAAGCAGTTGCAACAAATGACACTACATCTGTAGCTAAAGATACTTTAGTTGCTGTTGAAGATACTACAAAAACAGCTGCAGTAGCAGTTGAAAAAGTAGAAACTCCAAAAGAAAACGCAGAAGAACTAGCTAAAGAAAAAGAAGAGCATGCCGAGCATGTTTTACATCAATTACAAAACAAGCCATGGGCTGCATTATATATTGCTTGTATTTTCTTTATGTTAATTTCACTAGGAGTACTTGCGTTTTATGCAATACAACAAGTTGCTCAAGCAGGTTGGTCACCAGTATTATTTAGAGTAATGCAAGGTATTACGGCTTATTTACCTGTAGGTTCAGTGATTTTCTTTTTACTATTAGTTGTAACTGGAACTCATTTATTTGAATCAAATCATTTATTTGCTTGGATGGCTAAAGGAATTACCGAAAAAGGAAATCCAAATTATGATGAAATCATAGCAGGAAAATCGGGATATTTAAATTTTGCTTTCTGGATTTCTAGAGCTGCTATCTTTTTATTAGGATGGAATTTATACCGTTATATTTCTAGAAAAAATTGTTTAGCTCAAGATGAGGCTAGCGACAATACTTTCTACAAAAAGAACTTTAAATTATCTGCAGGATTCTTAGTGTTCTTTATTGTTTCAGAATCTATTATGGCATGGGATTGGTTGATGTCTTTTGATCCACATTGGTTCAGTACCTTATTTGGATGGTATGTATTTGCAAGTTTCTTTGTAAGTGCTATTACAACAATTTCAATGGTAACTTTATACTTAAAATCTAAAGGATATTTAGAACATGTAAATTCTAGTCATGTCCATGATTTATCTAAATTCATGTTTGGATTTAGTGTATTCTGGACTTACTTATGGTTCTCTCAATTCATGTTGATATGGTATGCTAATATTCCAGAGGAGATTACTTACTTTAAAACAAGAATAGATGTGTACACATTACCATTTTGGGGTGCTGTTGTTATGAACTTTGTATTCCCTATATTAGTTCTTATCAATACTGATTTCAAACGTGTAGCTCCAATCATCGTTGGTGCAGGTGTTGTAATTTTATGTGGTCACTATATTGATTTCTTTAATATGGTTATGCCAGCTACAGTTGGAGACCAATGGTTTATTGGTGTATCAGAAATTTCATCTGTTTTATTCTTTTTAGGATTGTTTATTTTCGTTGTATTTACTGCTTTAACTAAAGCACCACTTACGCCAAAACGCAACCCATTTATAGAAGAAAGTAAACATTTTCATTATTAATATTTAAAGTAAACAACAAATGACGAGTTTATTAGTAATTCTTGTTTTAGTTTTATTATCAGTTGCATTATGGCAACTAACTAAAATTTTCGACTTAACTCAAGTTGGTAAAAAGGGAGACGAATCTCTTGTGGCTGACGATAACGACAATAAAGTAAATGGTTACTTAATGTTTGCCTTTTTAGGTTTCATTTATGTAATAACTATATATTGTTTTGCATATTATGGTAAATTACCTTTAATGAGTAATGCTGCATCCGTGCATGGTAAAGAAGTGGATCAATTAATGTGGATCTCAATGATTCTTATTTTTACAGTTCAATTTATTACTCAAGCATTACTACACTATTTTGCATTTAAATACCGTGGAAGAAAAGGTCAAGTTGCAACGTACTTTTCTGACAACAATAAATTAGAGTTCATTTGGAGTTCTATTCCTGCTATTGTACTAGCAGTATTAATTTTCTTCGGATTATTTACATGGAATGATATTATGTTCGTTAATGAAAAAGTAGAAAAACCTATCGTTATCGAAATTTATGCACAACAATTTAAATGGACTGCTAGATATTCTGGAGAAGATAATGTACTAGGAAAAGCCAACGTTCGTTTAATTGAAGGTGTTAATGCACTTGGAGTAGATTTAGCTGATCCGAATGCACAAGACGACTTTATTTCAGATGAATTACACCTTCCTAAAGGAAAGAAAGTTATATTCAAAATACGTTCTCAAGATGTACTTCACTCAATGTACATGCCTCACTTTAGAGCACAAATGAACTGTGTTCCTGGTATGGTAACTCAGTTTGCTTTCACTCCATCAATTACTACTGCAGAGATGAGAGAAACTCCTGAAATGATTGAGAAAGTTGCTAACATTAATAAAATAAGAGAAGAAAATAGCAAAGCATTAGTTGCTGAAGGTAAAACAGCTTTAGATCCGTATACTTTCGATTTCTTATTATTATGTAATAAAATTTGTGGAGCTTCTCACTATAACATGCAAATGAAAATAGTTGTAGATACGCCAGAAGATTACAAAAAATGGTTATCTGAAAAAACAACTTTAGTGCAAGCTGTGAAAGATGCTGCTAAAGAAGAGCAAGCAGCTAAAGATGCTGAAAAAAATCCGGCTATTAAAGATACAACTTCTGTTAAAAAAGATACTACAGTAGTTGCAGTAGCAACAATGAAATAATAAAAAATAATATATTTTATATACTATGAGTCACGCACACGATAATCACGCAATAGATCACCACGACGATCACCACGAACACCACCATAAAGACACGTTTATTACTAAGTATATATTTAGTATAGACCACAAAATGATTGCTAAACAATACTTGCTTACAGGTATTTTTATGGGAATTATTGGTGTTGGAATGTCTTTGCTTTTTAGACTTCAATTAGCTTGGCCAGAACAATCTTTTAAAGTTTTTAGTTTCTTTTTAGGAGAAAAAATGGCACCAGGTGGAGTGATGACTAACGAAGCTTACTTGTCTTTGATTACTATTCACGGAACGATAATGGTGTTTTTTGTACTTACGGCCGCACTGAGTGGTACCTTTAGTAACTTATTAATTCCATTACAGCTAGGAGCTCGAGATATGGCTTCTGGATTTTTGAATATGGTTTCTTATTGGTTATTCTTTTTATCAAGTGTAGTAATGGTAAGTTCTTTATTTGTAGAGTCGGGACCAGCTTCTGCAGGATGGACAATATACCCTCCATTAAGTGCCTTACCTCAAGCTATTTCTGGATCAGGAATGGGTATGACTTTATGGTTGGTTTCAATGGCAATATTCATAGCGGCTTCTTTATTAGGATCTTTAAATTATATAGTAACTGTAATCAATTTAAGAACAAAAGGAATGTCTTTAACAAGAATGCCACTTACAATTTGGGCTTTCTTTGTAACAGCAATCATTGGAGTTATTTCATTCCCTGTATTATTGTCTGCTGCATTATTATTAATAATGGATAGAAGTTTTGGTACTTCTTTCTTCTTATCGGATATTTATTTAGCTGGTGAAGTATTAAATTATCAAGGCGGTTCTCCAGTATTATTCGAACACTTATTCTGGTTCTTAGGTCACCCTGAAGTATACATCATTCTTTTACCTGCATTAGGAATTACTTCTGAAGTAATTGCAACTAATTCACGAAAACCAATCTTTGGATACAGAGCGATGATTATGTCAATTCTTGCAATTGCATTCTTGTCAACAATTGTATGGGGTCACCACATGTTTATTTCAGGAATGAATCCGTTCTTAGGTTCGGTATTTACATTTACAACCTTATTAATTGCAATCCCATCGGCTGTAAAAGCATTTAACTATATTACTACTTTATGGAAAGGTAACTTGCAATTAAATCCTGCAATGTTATTTTCTATCGGATTAGTTTCTACTTTCATCACTGGAGGTTTAACAGGAATTATCTTAGGAGATAGTACTTTAGATATTAATGTTCACGATACGTATTTTGTTGTAGCGCATTTCCACTTAGTAATGGGTATTTCTGCTCTTTACGGAATGTTCGCAGGAATCTACCACTGGTTCCCTAAAATGTTCGGAAGAATGTTAAACAAAACGTTAGGTTATGTTCACTTTTGGGTAACTGCAATTTGTGCTTATGGAGTATTTTTCCCAATGCACTTTATTGGAATGGCAGGTCTTCCAAGAAGATATTATGAAAACACAAACTTCCCATTATTTGATGATTTACAAGATGTGAATGTGGTAATCACTTCATTTGCAATCATAGGCGGGGTTTTCCAATTAGTATTTTTATACAACTTCTTTAGTAGTATTTTCTACGGAAAGAAAACAGTTCAAAATCCATGGAGATCTAATACTTTAGAGTGGACTGCTCCAGTTGAGCACATTCACGGTAACTGGCCTGGAGAAATTCCTGAAGTTCATAGATGGCCTTACGATTATAGTAAGCCAGGACATGATGAAGATTTTGTTCCTCAAAACGTTCCAATGAAACCAGGTGAAGAAGAATTACACCACTAGGAAATAAAAATATATTTTAAAATGCCTCTCAATTTTGAGAGGCATTTTAATTTACCTCCACTTTGTTATATATTTGTAATATGAACGAAAATTTAGATCCTACCAATTCAAATTATAACTCCGAAGAACTCGACCTTGAAAAAAAGTTGAGGCCGCTTTCTTTTGATGATTTTACAGGGCAAGAACAAGTTTTAGATAATCTAAAAGTTTTTGTGGAAGCCGCTAATCAAAGAAATGAAGCGTTGGATCATACCTTGTTTCATGGCCCTCCCGGTCTAGGAAAAACTACTTTAGCTAATATATTGGCAAACGAACTAGGAGTCGGAATTAAAATTACATCAGGACCTGTTTTAGATAAGCCAGGTGACTTAGCAGGTTTACTTACCAACTTGGAAGAGCGCGACGTGCTTTTTATTGACGAAATTCATCGTTTAAGTCCTGTAGTAGAAGAATATTTATATTCGGCTATGGAAGACTTTAAAATTGATATTATGATTGAATCTGGGCCTAATGCTAGAACGGTTCAATTAAACTTAAATCCGTTTACTCTTGTTGGTGCAACAACACGTTCTGGTTTACTTACGGCTCCTATGCGCGCACGTTTCGGAATCCAAAGTAGATTACAATATTACAATACCGAACTATTAACTACCATTGTTCAACGAAGTTCTGCCATCTTGAAGATGCCTATAACCATGGAAGCTGCGATCGAAATTGCTGGTAGAAGTAGAGGGACTCCTCGTATTGCCAATGCACTTTTAAGAAGGGTTCGTGATTTTGCTCAAATAAAAGGTAACGGAAAAATAGATATTGAAATTGCAAGATATTCATTACAAGCTTTACATGTAGATGCGCATGGACTTGACGAAATGGATAATAAGATTTTGAATACCATTATCGATAAATTTAAAGGAGGTCCTGTTGGTCTATCTACATTAGCAACTGCGGTTTCTGAAAGTGGAGAAACTATTGAGGAAGTGTATGAGCCATTCTTAATTCAAGAGGGTTTTATTGTAAGAACGCCAAGAGGTAGAGAAGTGACTGAAAAAGCATACAAACACTTGGGTAAAATAAATACTAATATTCAAGGCGGATTGTTTTAATTTTGATAAACATAAAAGAAAAATACACGCAATTAATTAAAGCCGAATCCAAAAGACTCGGCTTTCTTTCTTGCGGGATATCCAAAGCGGGTTTTCTCGAAGATGAAGCCCCTCGATTAGAAGCTTGGTTGAATAAAAACCACCACGGTCAAATGTCTTATATGGAAAACCATTTTGATAAACGATTAAATCCAACTTTGCTGGTTGATGATTCCAAAAGTGTCATCTCTCTTTTGCTTAATTATTTTCCTTCGGAAGAACAAAATACTGACAGTTATAAAATATCAAAATATGCCTATGGGCAAGATTATCATTTTGTAATTAAAGAAAAATTAAAGGAATTACTACATACTATTCAATCGGAAATTGGTGCAGTTTCGGGTAGAGCTTTTGTCGATTCAGCTCCCGTTTTAGATAAAGCATGGGCAGCCAAATCGGGGTTGGGATGGATTGGTAAAAACAGCAATCTAATTTCTCAAAAAACAGGTTCTTTTTATTTTATTGCCGAATTGATTATTGATCTTGAATTGGAATACGATGCGCCAACTACAGATCATTGCGGAACCTGTACCGCTTGTATAGATTCTTGTCCTACCGAGGCAATTGTATCGCCTTATGTTGTAGATGGTAGTAAGTGTATTTCTTATTTTACGATTGAGCTCAAAGACAATCTCCCGCAAGAAATGAAAGGTAAATTTAACGACTGGATGTTTGGTTGTGATGTATGTCAAGATGTGTGCCCATGGAATCGTTTTTCAAAACCTCATTCCGAGCCTTTGTTCAATCCCAACAAAGAATTGTTGTCTTTTACCAAAAAAGATTGGGAAGAAATCACCGAAGATACTTTCAATAAAGTGTTTAAAAATTCGGCAGTGAAACGCACTAAATTATCGGGCTTAAGTAGAAATATTAAGTTCTTAAAAGGGGAATTTTAGTTCTTCAAATCTTTAATTCGCAATTGAACGGTTACCGTTCCCTTAAATTCATTTTCATCAATACAATAAACTGCGTCAAAAGGTTTTTGATTTGAAATCTGATTTAGTTTATTACCCATAAAAAATGCAATTGCGCCAAAACCCTCCGAATTTTCTTGTTTCACAAATAATTTTAAATGCTCTTCTTCTTTTCCTAATAACTTCGGATAGCCCGTATCTTTTATGTTTTTAGTCATAAAAACAGGAGTCATATTTTCGGGACCAAAAGGCTCAAACTGATTTAATACCCGAATTAATTTGGGGGTAATATCTGATAAATTAATTTCGGTATCAATTTCAATTTCAGGAATAAGTAATTCAGGAGAAATAGTGTTGCGTACTTCCTTTTCAAAAGCGGCTTTGAACGCTTCATAATTTTCTTCCTTCAAAGTCATTCCAGCAGCGTATTTGTGTCCGCCAAATTGCTCCAAATGCATGGAACAAGCTTCAATGGCATTATAGACATCAAAATCTTTTACTGATCGTGCCGAAGCGGCAAGTTTGTCTCCACTTTTAGTAAATACTATCGTAGGTCTGTAATAGGTTTCGGTTAATCGCGAAGCTACAATTCCGATAACGCCTTTATGCCAATTTTCTTGATAAATAACGGTAGATAAATTCTCTTTTTCGTTATTGTCTTCAATTTGAGCGAGTGCTTCAACTGTAATTTGTTTGTCTAAACCTTTTCTGTCCGAATTGTGTTGTTCAATTTCGGAAGCAAATTGTTCCGCTTGATCCAAATCATATTCCGTTAAAAGCGCAACGGCTTCATTACCGTGTTTGATTCTTCCGGCAGCGTTAATCCGCGGTGCGATAATAAAAACCACATCAGTTATGGTAAGTGATTTTTTATTCACATTTTGAATTAAGGCCTTAATTCCAGGTCTCGGATTCGAATTAATAACCTCTAAACCGTATTTAGCTAAGATTCTATTTTCTCCAGTTATAGGTACTATATCAGCGGCAATTGCGGTAGCAACCAAATCCAAATAAAGTACTAAATCTTCTAGCATTTGGCCTCTTTTTGAAGCAAGGGCTTGAATTAATTTAAATCCAATTCCGCATCCGCAAAGTTCATCATAAGGGTACGAACAATCATCCCTTTTAGGATCTAAAATAGCAACCGCATCAGGTAATTCATCTCCTGGGCGGTGGTGATCGCAAATGATAAAATCAATATTTTTAGCATTGGCATACGCAATATGATCGATCGATTTTATTCCGCAGTCTAAGGCGATGATTAAGGAAAATTCATTGTCTTCGGCAAAATCAATTCCGGTAAACGAAATACCATAACCTTCATTGTATCGGTCGGGAATGTAAGTGGCAACATTGGAATAATAACTTCTCAAATAACTCGAAACTAAAGAAACGGCAGTGGTTCCATCTACATCGTAATCTCCAAAAACCAATATGTTTTCGCCCTTAAGAATTGCTTCTTCAATACGAACAACCGCTTTATCCATATCTTTCATAAGAAACGGATCGTGCAAATCGGTTAACGAAGGACGAAAAAATGCTTTGGCCTGATCATAGGTTTCCACGCCTCTTTGAACCAAAAGGGTTGCAATAAGCGCATCTACTTGAAGTTCGTTTTGTAGTTTTTGAACTTTCTCTTTTTCGGGCTTTGATTTTAAGGTCCACCGCATAAGTATGGATTAAAGATTACTTTGCATTCTTGCCGCCAACTACGGCAACAATCTCTCCTTTTGGAGGTTTTGCTTCAAAGTGTTTTAGCACTTCTGCAGCAGTACCACGAACGGTTTCTTCATGTAATTTAGACAATTCTCTAGAGATAGACACCGGTCTATCAGAGCCAAAATACTGAACAAATTCGGTTAAGGTTTTAACTAATTTATGTGGGGAAACATAAAAAATCATGGTTCTTGTTTCTTCGGCTAAAGCCAAATAACGTGTTTGTCTTCCTTTTTTTTCGGGTAAAAACCCTTCAAATATAAAGCGATCGTTGGGCAAGCCACTATTTACTAAAGCAGGTACAAATGCTGTTGCGCCGGGCAAACAATCGACTTCAATATTATTTTCAACACAAGCACGGGTTAATAAAAATCCGGGATCCGAAATTGCGGGCGTCCCTGCATCGCTAATTAAAGCTATGGTTTCGCCACCTTTTAATCGTGTAATTAAATTCTCCACCGTTTTGTGTTCGTTATGCATGTGGTGGCTATGCATGTGTGTAGCAATTTCGAAATGTTTTAGCAATTTACCACTCGTTCGGGTATCTTCAGCTAAAATCAAGTCGGCTTCTTTTAGAACTTTTATCGCTCTAAAAGTCATGTCTTCAAGATTTCCAATGGGCGTTGGAACAATATAAAGTTTTGACATTTAGTTAAATTTGTTCTTCACAATTTCCATAAATCGCTCCGCATATTCTTCGCTTCCAACCCAATTGTCGTAATCGGGCTTGATGATTTCTTCAATAAAATCAACCGCTTCTTCTTTAGACGCAAAAGAATTCAATTGCGATAATACTCGGTTATAGTCTTCGGTGCTGTCTCCAAAAAGATGCTTAACAAAAGCAATTCGGTCGTTCATTCCAATGTTTATTGCTTTCGAATGTTGGTCGTTTAATGACAACGGTTTTTCTTCAATTACCTCTTTTAAAGAGGGAGGAATTACCACATCATTTGGTTTTACAAAAACAGGTTCATTAAAACTGTCTCCTAATAAATCTTCAAATGAAATTTGTCTTGATTCTATTTTATTTGCCTCAACTGTTTTGCTTTCCGGCTCAAATACTTCCTCTTCTATTTCCTCTTCCTTTTCTTCAACCTCTTCTTCAGCTCCCTCAAATGCATCTTCTAGTTCAAATATAGGCTCAAAATTAATTGCATTTTCAAATTCCTCTTCATCCTCTTCGCTTTCATCCTCTTCGCTTTCGTCCTCATCTTCACTTTCATCCTCATCATTTTCATCCTCATCTTCCTCATCACTTTCGTCATGGTCTTCTTCCTCGATTTCCTCTTCATCATCAATTTCTTCCTCAAGTACTTCTTCCATTTCTTGAACAGTAACTACATCTTCTTCAACAGGAATTTCTTTAATTTCTTCTTGAATAATTTCCTCATCAGCAGCTAATTTTTCTTCAAGTTCTTCTTGAGAGACCTCCGATTTTACCTGCTCGTAGTTATCGCCATAAAATTTTAATACAGCTAAAGTTTCATATAATTTTCTAGTTTCTAAATACAATTGGTCTACCTCCGATTTGTTTTTTAATTTTAATATTCGGTGCGCAATACTTATTAATTCGGATTCTAATCTTTTTTTCATGACTTTTGAAATTTGGGTAACTAGCTATTTTAGTGTAATTTTATAAAACTTTATTTTGTTAAGGAAAGAAACAACCTTAATAAATATTTTCTACATTTGAATCGTCGTAAATATATAAAATATTTAGGGCGTTTGTTTCATACAAAGTAATAAAAACAATTCCTTTTTTTAAGGTCTAAATTTACAAAATGTTTCTAGAAAATACCGTAAATCATAAAGAACAATTTGGCTGGATAGAAGTTATCTGTGGTTCTATGTTTTCTGGAAAGACCGAAGAACTCATCCGTAGGTTGCGAAGAGCGCAATTTGCCCAACAAAAAGTAGAGATTTTTAAACCTTCTATTGATGTTCGTTACGATGAAGAAATGGTAGTTTCACACAATAAAAATGAGATTCGTTCCACCCCCGTTCCTGCAGCTGCCAATATTGCAATTTTGGCTCAAGGTTGTGATGTAGTGGGTATTGATGAAGCACAGTTTTTTGATGATGAAATTGTAAAAATTTGTAATGATTTAGCCAATTCCGGTGTGCGTGTAATCGTAGCGGGATTGGATATGGATTTTAAAGGGAATCCTTTTGGGCCAATGCCTGCTCTTATGGCAACTGCCGAATATGTTACTAAAGTGCACGCCGTTTGTACCCGTACCGGAAATTTAGCGCATTATAGTTTTAGAAAAGCCGACAGCAATAACCTAGTCCTTTTGGGTGAAACCGAAGAATACGAACCATTAAGCCGGGGCGCCTATTTTAGAGCCATGCGCGATAATATGGAAGTTAACGATCCAGACCAATTGTCTGGAGAATAAAAAAATAGAATTTGACGCTATCCATTCGAAATATCATTCCAATTCTTAAAGCCAAATTTATTGGTAAAAACGAAGTGGCAATTATTGATTCTATTTCTATAGATAGTCGGTCGTTGCAAAACAGCGCTAGCACCTTATATTTTGCTTTGCTTGGTCCAAATCACGACGGGCATCATTATGTAGTCGAATTGTTAGAGCAGGGAGTTACCAATTTTGTGGTGACTTACATTCCTTCTAATCTTCAAGGGAAAGCCAATTTTTTAGTGGTTGAAAACACGCTTCAAGCTCTGCAAACTTTTGCAGCTGCCTATCGAAGTGATTTTGATTTTCCGGTTATTGGAATTACTGGAAGCAATGGAAAAACCATCATCAAAGAATGGTTGAACTTCTTATTAAGTCCTGATTATAATATTATTCGTTCGCCTAAAAGTTACAACTCTCAAGTAGGGGTGCCGCTTTCAGTTATAGGAATTAACGAAAAGCACAATCTCGGAATTTTTGAAGCTGGTATTTCAACTACCAATGAAATGGTAAACCTGCAACGAATCATTAAACCAACTGTTGGAATATTTTCAAATATTGGTTCGGCTCACGACGAAGGTTTTCACGATGCAGGTGAAAAAATAAAAGAAAAATTAAAACTATTTAGCTCGGTTGATGTACTAATTATGAACAAAAACCGAACGATTGAAGCCTTTCTAAATCCAAAAATAAAAACTTTCACTTGGAGTTCAGACGATGGCAAAGCCGATGTTTTTGTAATTGCCAAAGAAAGTCCCGACAAAACGGAACTTAAAATAACGTATAATAAACTGTGTTTTACGATTACTATTCCTTTTGCAGATCAAGCTTCTATAGAAAATGCATTGCAATGTTTGATGGTGCTGTTGTATTTTAATTACGATCAAGATATCATTCAGCAGCGCATGTTGCAATTGTATCCGGTTGAAATGCGATTGAAAGTAAAAAACGGAAGTAACAATACCACCCTTATTGACGACAGTTACAGCTCGGATTTCCAATCGTTAAAAATAGCTTTGGATTTCCTAGAAAGTCAAAAGCAATTCAAAAAGAAAACACTTATTTTATCGGATATTTTTCAAAGCGGATTGGTTAACGAAGAATTGTATTCAAGAGTTTCTCATTTAATAGTTTCCAACAAAATTAACCGAGTAATAGTTATCGGGAAAACAATTTCGGGATACCAAAAAAAGTTTCCAAATTGTATAGCATTTGAAACCACCAAAAAATTTATAGAGGCATTCGATAAAATTAATTTTGAAAACGAAACTATATTAATTAAAGGAGCTCGCCATTTTCATTTTGAAGAAATCGTATCACTTTTAGAAGAGAAAACGCACGAAACGGTACTCGAAATCAATCTGAATGCCATCAGTCATAATTTAAATTTTTATAAATCTAAATTAAATCCTGAAACCAAATTAATGGTGATGGTAAAGGCTTTTGGTTACGGCAACGGCGGATTTGAAATTGCCAAATTGTTGTCGCACCACAAGGTAGATTATCTTGGTGTGGCTTTCGCCGATGAAGGAATAGTACTGAGAACGGCAGGAATTGATTTACCTATAATGGTAATGAATCCCGAAAGCACTAGTTTTTCGGCTATCATTCAGCACCAACTGGAGCCCGAAATTTATTCTATTAAAGGGTTAACGGCTTTTTTAAAACTTGCTGAACAAAAGAAACTAAAGAAATTTCCAATTCATATAAAATTGGACACCGGAATGCACCGATTGGGATTTGAAGAAGAAAATGTACCGGAGTTAATTTCGAGATTAAAAGACAACCCAACCGTTGAAGTGAAAAGTATTTTATCGCACTTGGCCGCAAGTGACGACATGAAACATATTGATTTTACGCTTTCACAAATTAATTTATTTGAAAAATTAGCTTCTGCTATTAGTAAAGAATTAAACATAAATCCAATTCTACATACTTTAAACACTTCTGGAATTTCTAATTTTCCACAAGCTCAATTGGATATGGTTCGTTTAGGAATAGGACTTTACGGAGTTTCTAACGACGAAGACGAACAAAAATTATTGGAAAATGTAGGAACGCTTAAATCTATTATTTCTCAAATAAGAACCATCCAAGCCGGAGAAAGTGTGGGCTACAGCAGAAGATTTATGGCAGACAAGCCTACCAAAATTGCCACGATTCCGATAGGTTATGCCGACGGAATTTCACGTCATTGGGGAAATGGAGTGGGTTATGTGCTTATTAAAAACAAAAAAGCACCTATTGTGGGCAGCATTTGTATGGACATGCTGATGGTTGACATCTCAGAAATTGATTGCAAAGAAGGCTCCGAGGTAATCATTTTTGGAGAAAACCTTAGTGTGTCTTTTATGGCAAATCAACTAACTACGATACCCTACGAGATCATGACAAGTATCTCTCAAAGGGTAAAAAGGGTATTTTGTCGAGAATAATTACAAATTTCATTTATTGATTCAATTTTTTTTATATTTGAGTTACACATAGTATTAACCAAATAAAAAAAGAATTATGTTAAAAGAATTCAAGAATTTTATCATGACGGGCAATGTTGTAGAATTTGCAGTTGCTGTTATCATGGCGGGAGCGATTGGCGCGGTTGTCATTGGATTTGTAGGTGACATTATCATGCCGGTTGTAGGTCATTTTTCTGGCGGAATGGACTTTTCGTCTATGGCTTACACGCTTGATGAAGCCAGCAAAAAAGCTGATGGCACTGTAATTCCTGCAAATGTGATTGCCCTTGGTAAATGGATTAACACTATTATTAGTTTATTAGTGGTTGGATTTGTGATGTTTCTCATCGTTAAATCGTACAACAAAATGAAAAAACCAGAAGTTGCTGCTGCTGCAGGACCTTCACAAGAAGAATTGCTTACCCAAATTAGAGATTTATTAAAAAAATAATAAAGCTACTACCTAAATAAAACCTACTAAAAACGGCCTCCAATTGGAGGCCGTTTATGTTTTGTGGCATTTATATATTTTCACTGTAAACCTGTTTTCAAAAAATAAATGTTAAATTTTTCTTCTACACTTGTAGAATTAAAAAGTTATTCTACATTTGTAGAGTTAATTCTAAAAATGTAGAGTAATGCAATTATCAAATTCTGAAGAACAATTGATGGAATATTTATGGAAACTTAAAAAAGCTTTCATGAAAGAATTATTAGAATCATATCCAGAGCCTAAACCAGCAACTACAACGGTAGCAACATTATTAAAAAGAATGATTGACAAGAAGTTTGTTGCCTATAATGAATTTGGGAACTCAAGGGAATATTTTCCGTTAGTAAAAAAAGAAGATTATTTTTCCAAACATGTAAACGGATTAATTAAAAACTACTTTAATGATTCGGCTTCACAATTTGCTTCCTTTTTTACAACTTCTACTAATTTATCTGAAAAAGAACTAGAAGAATTAAAAAAAATCATTGATGTTGAACTTCAAAAAAAGAAAAAATGATCGACTTTTTAATCAAATCAACATTTATTTTAACCCTATTTCTTGGGTTTTATCAGCTGTTTTTAGAACATGAAAAAACATATCGCTTCAATCGTTATTATCTCTTGTTATCTATAGCAATTTCATTTGTGATTCCGTTTTTAACTTTTGAAATTATAAAAATTATTCCTGTTGTTGAAAATAGCAATTACATATCAAGTTCAAAAATACCAACTGCTTTTGTAGAAAGTAATATTCATGAAAACTATATTGATGAAAGTGGCAAACAATACAAGGAAACCATTAATTATGTTCCTTATATTTTATGGAGTTTTTATGTAGTTACGACTTTAGTGTTAATGATAAGATTTATTACAAATTGTTTTAAATTAATTGCAAAAGCAAAGTCCAATCCAAATGTAAAGTATAAAAATGCAAACTTGGTTTTGATAGATGAAAAAACACTTCCGCATACATTTTTAAGTTTTGTTTTCATCAATTTTGATGATTATAATAACAGAAATATTGAAGAAGAATTGTACACGCACGAATTGGTTCATGTTACCCAAAAACACACTTTAGATATTTTGTTTATTGAATTCTTAAAAGTGATTTTTTGGTTCAATCCAATTTTTATTTTCTATAAAAAAGCCATTCAACTCAATCACGAATTCCTTGCCGATGATGAAATTGTGAAAACCTATAACAATATACCATTTTATCAAAATTTACTATTACAAAAAGGCAGCGACAACCAAGCAATTTACTTAACGAGTAATCTAAATTATTTATCAACTAAAAAAAGACTAATTATGATGACAAAAAGCACATCTCATAAAATAGCATTACTAAAAAAAATAGCTATTATTCCAATCCTTGCCGGAATAGTTTACTTTTTCTGTATTGAAGTTGTGGCCCAAGAGAAGGTGATTCACACCAATTCTCAAATAAAAACCTCGGACTTAACAGATAAAGATAAAATTAGAGATAGTTATTATAAAGGAGTTTATGTAAAAATTCACGATGAAAAAGCAAATAGAAAAAATGTTTTCCTTTACGAAAATCTATCTTTAGAAGACCGAAGAAAATATTTAAACTTTATACCAGAAATGAGGGTTGAGAATGAAATACCGGAACCATTATTTGAAAAAATGAAAACTAAAAATTTGGCTGTTTGGATAAATGGAAAAGTTCAAACTAAAGAAGAAATTAGTAAATATAAAAGAACCGATTTCAGTTACTATTCCTATAGTTTTGTGTATAAAAATGCTAGGTCTAAACGTTTTCCACAAGCATATCAATATTCACTACATACTAAAAAGTATTTTGATGAAAATTTAAAAAACAGTCATTTGCATTTTGGTGGAGATACAATTAAAATAGGCTTAGTTTCCTATAAGTCAGCTTTAAAAAATGTTGTGAAGCCTAGAACGAAATCGGATACAATTGTTTGGTATACAAAAGATAAAGAGGGGTATAATTTATACATAAATGAAAATAAAATTAAAAAAACGATTGTAATTGACGCAGGTCATGGCGGAACTGATTTTGGCGCCTCAATAGACGGATTTACCGAGAAGAAGCTCGCTGAGATTATTTCAAATAAAATTCAAAATATGAATGAGAAGGGCGATGTGAAAATTCATTTTACAAGAACCAACGATTCATTTATTGATTTAAACGAAAGAGCTAAAATTGTAAATTCAGTTCAACCGGATTTGGCTATTTCTTTACATTTTAACGCTAATAAAAATATTGAAGCAAACGGTTTTGAAATTTATATTTCCGATAAGTCTTCTACTTCAGAAAAGTCAAAAGAAATTGCCAATCAATTGGCGGCCGCCATTTCTAAGGCTACTCCATTAAATAATCGAGGAGTTAAATTTGCACCATTGACGATTTTGAAAAAATCGGAATGTCCTACTTTGGTCCTTGAATTGGGGTTTCTTTCTAATGAAAAAGACAGAAATTTTGTAAATAGCGAAAAGGGACAAACAGAATTAGCCCGAACAATATTAAATTTTGTTTCTAAATTAAAATAATAATTTACTTCTATCAAATAAAACGGCCTCCAATTGGAGGCCGTTTTATTTGCTGTTTTAATTGCAATTATTCCAATCCGAATTCTAATCTCACGGTGATTCGTGCCGTTTTAATCTTGCTGTAAATATCGTTAATTCCGCCATAACTGTCTTCTTCGGTTGATCCTTGGCCTGTAATTTGAAACACTCCCATGCTGGCCGTTTTTAATTTACCCAAAGAGCCATCTGCAGTATTTACAATTTTATTGGCTCTTTCGCTAGCGTCTTGGGTAGCTTTTTCAATTAGGCTCTGCTTCAAACTAGGTAAGTTAGAATAGGTGTATTGAATGGTATTGGAAGTTAACTCGATACCCGAATTTATCAATTCGGCCGTTTTATTTGAAACCGATTCTATTTTTTGCATCAATGCGGGGTTTTTCTTTGCCGAAAAAATAATAGTTTGCGTAGCTTCATACCCTTGAAAAACTTGTTCAATTTGATTTTGATCGGGTTTGTTTGGGTCTTCTTTTCTTATCTCTTTAAATTTCTTTTGAAAATTTACAGCCCCAAAACTAAATTCGTTGCTTTTAAATCCCTTACTAACAAAAAAATCGGTTACAATTTTTTGATCCTCCACAATTTTAGTATACGCTGTTTTGATGTCCATACTATTTGTTGTAAAACTCCCAGACCATAGAATTTCATCTGAGACAAAGTCTTTGGTTCCTAAACCTATTACAGAAATAGAATCTAAATTTTCATTTCGTTTTTTAAATGCCGATCCCAGAATCCAAGCGGTTAGAATAATTGATACGCTGATTGCAAGCGTTGATTTTAATTTTGTTTCCATATTTTTTTCTTTTACCTAAATATAACTAAAATTTTGTGCATTTGGTATTATTATTTTCAATTGTTTAACAAATGTTATTCTATTATATGTTTTCTAAAATGTATTTTTGCAATTCCAATTTCACAACGCAACAAATGAAATCTATCGTACTTCCCAATTCCCAATTAAAAGTCAGTACAATTTGTCTTGGCACTATGACCTTTGGCAATCAAAACACCGAAGCCGAAGCACATGCTCAGTTGGATTATGCTAAGAATAAAGGCATTAATTTTATTGATACTGCCGAAATGTATCCTATTGGGGGTAACGCTCAAATTGTAGGAAGTACCGAAAGACACATTGGGAGTTGGTTGCATAAAATAGGCTCATCAGAAAGAGAGAAATTGGTAATTGCAACTAAAATTGCAGGTCCAAATCGTGGTTTGGATTACATTCGTCAGCCGTTAGATTTTTCTAAAAAAAGCATCCATGATGCGGTGAATTTGAGTTTGAAAAATTTACAAATCGACACTATAGATTTGTATCAAATGCACTGGCCAGAGCGCGTTATGAATATGTTTGGCCAACGGGGATTGACTCAAATTGATGCCAATTGGGAAGACAATATCTTTGAGGTATTAACCATTTTTGATGGATTAATTAAAGAAGGTAAAATAAGAAATATCGGAGTTTCAAATGAAAATCCATATGGTGTAATGCGTTTTTTACAAGAAAGTGAGAAACACAATTTGCCTAGAATTGCAACAATTCAAAATCCGTATTCGTTACTAAACCGATTGTTTGAAGTAGGACTTTCCGAAATTTGTATGCGTGAAAATGTGGGCTTATTAGCCTATTCTCCTCTAGGTTTTGGATCGCTTTCTGGGAAGTATTTGGGTGAAGTTAAACCAGAATACCGAATGGCAAAATTTCCCCAATTTACAAGATACACTAGTGAAAATTGTATCAAGGCTATTAAATTATACAAAGAATTAGCAGAAGCCAACAATTTGACTATTGCTCAAATGGCATTGGCTTTTGTGAACCAACAAAACCTGGTTACTTCAACAATTATTGGAGCCACTTCGTTAGAACAATTAAAAGATAATATTGCTGCTTTTGAAGTAGTTTTATCTCCAGAAATTTTGTCGGAAATAAATAAAATTCAAGAATTAATTCCGAATCCAGCGCCGTAAATTTACCCAAATAAATGCTCGGCCACTTCTTCTATTTTTGAAACTAGAACAATTTTGATAATAGCATTTTTGATGGAAATTTTATTGTATTTAGATACAAATATGGTAGCAAACCCAAGTTTTTCGGCTTCTTGAATGCGTTGTTCCACTCGGTTTACCGGGCGAATTTCTCCCGAAAGCCCGACTTCACCAGCAAAACAAACATCTTTTCCAACCGCAATGTCTTCATTTGAAGATAAGATTGCGGCTACAACTGCTAAGTCAATTGCTGGATCATCAACCGAAATTCCTCCTGTAACATTCAAGAACACATCTTTGGTTCCCAATCGGAAACCGGCACGTTTTTCTAGAACGGCCAAAAGCATGTTTAGCCTTTTGGCATTATAACCTGTTGTACTTCGTTGCGGAGTTCCATAAACTGCGGTAGAAACCAAAGCTTGAATCTCTATCATTAATGGGCGCATGCCTTCTAAAGTGGAAGCAATGGCCGTTCCCGAAAGTTCTTCTTCTCGATGCGATAGTAATATTTCAGAAGGATTTGAAACTTCTCGCAATCCAGAGCCTAACATTTCATAAATTCCCAATTCTGCGGTAGAACCAAAACGATTTTTTAAACTTCGCAAAATTCGATATACATGATTTCGATCGCCTTCAAATTGCAAAACGGTATCAACCATGTGCTCTAAAATTTTAGGTCCGGCGATGGTTCCGTCTTTGGTAATGTGTCCAATTAAAATAACAGGGACATTGGTTTCTTTGGCAAATTTGATCAACTCGGCAGTACATTCTCTAATTTGAGAAATGCTTCCGGCAGTTGATTCAATGTAATCGGTATGCAGTGTTTGAATGGAATCAATAATTACAATTTCAGGTTCAATTTCTTGAATTTGCTGAAAGATATTTTGTGTTTTTGTTTCGGTTAAAATATAGCAATTATCACCGTTTGGAGTAATTCTTTCCGCACGCATTTTTATTTGCTTCTGACTTTCTTCACCCGAAACGTATAAGGTTTTGTAGGGTAATTTTAAAGATATTTGAAGCAGCAAAGTACTTTTTCCAATTCCGGGTTCACCACCTAATAAGGTTAAGGAGCCAGGAACAATTCCGCCACCAAGCACTCGGTTTAATTCTGAATCAAGCGTATTCATGCGGACTTCTTGAGAAGAATCTATTTCGTTAATTTTTAATGGTTTTGGAGCTTTTCTAACTTCCGAAGTAGGTTTCCAGCTACTTTTTTCTTCTTTCTGAATTAGCTCTTCCACAATGGTATTCCACTCCTTGCAGGCATTGCATTGCCCTTGCCACTTTGCATATTGAGTGCCACAATTTTGACAGAAAAAAGAAGTTTTAAGTTTGGCCATTATTTTTTTAATTGCGCTTTTAGTTCCGTAGCTTTATCTAACATCATGTCTTTAGTTAAACTGCCAATAGGCTGTAATTGAAAAGCATTTTGGTATAATCTAACTGCGTTTTTAATATCTCCTGTATTTTCATAAAAGAGCGCCATTTGGTAATCACCAAGCATCGATTTTGGATACATTTTGTGAGATAGTTGTGCTAATTGCTCTAATTCAGGATAGGCTTTATTTTTTAAAATAGCCGCTTCAATAGCTTTGAAATCGTTTATTCGGATGTTCATTTTAATTCCTAATGCTTTTTCCAAGACATCGTATTTGTTTTTCAAATAGGTTACATAACCCGATTCTAATTTTACAATTTTTTCTTGAAATTCGGTGGTAGAAATAGGTTGGTAAGATGCAAAGAATTGATATAAAGCACTCGGTATAGAATACAACACTAGAGAATAATGAGATGCTTCTTTAAAGTCATCGTATTTGTAGTTTAAATTCGGATTTACAACTGCTTTAATATTGGTATCTAAAGTGGTGATTTTCTCTTTCATTTTTTTGATATCGCCATCAGAAGAGGATTGATAGTAAAATATATTTTGTTTGAATGTTGTTAATCGCTCCGGAATTCGTGTTTCCATATCAAGTCCAAGCTCTGGACTTAAAGAAATATAGGCATTAAATAATGGGGCATCTTTATATAAAAATAAATTCAAAAAACTAGCCGTAACATCGTGACCAGCAATCATTTTAAATGAAGCTACTCGGTATTTTTTTTGAACATATGGAATTAATTCTCCGCTAATAAATTCAAAGAATTCTTCTCCAGATCCTTCTGGTAACCCAGTAGTTTCATCTAAAGTACAATCGGCATCGCGTTCTTTATCTTGGGATAAACCTACAATGATTACTTCGGGTAAATCATCCCAATAGTAGCCATATTTCAGAGCTCCTTCAAATGGATCGAACAAGTAATCACCATCTAATAAAAACAATAAAGGATACGTTTTTTTGGTATCACGAGAATAAGACGGAGGTAAGGAGACGGTTAATTCTCGGTAAATGTTTTGAGTTTTCACTAAAACACTATCTTTAACTTTTTGAGAATTTCCGGTGTAACTTAGTACAACCATCAAAAGAAGGATTGCTTTTTTCATGTAAATTTTAAATTATTTATTCAAAAAAGGACTTGCTTTAAAAACAAGCAAGATAAGAATTATTTTCTATTTACGATAGGGAGCATAATAAAGGAAAGGACTCCTAAAAATATGATCAAAAGCATTTGGGAAGTCCAAATAATCCATCCAAATGCAGTTCCTGCAGGTTCTGCAATGGCGTAAAATAATAATATTTTGGAGGTAAGAAAGGGGTAGGCTCCAAAGCCACTATTGGTAAATGCAATAGCAATACTCCCTACTACAAATGAAGTCATTATGGCTCCAATAGTTAGTGTTGATGTTTCTGGAATTACTTTAGTAGCAATAAAATAAGTGATCACGTAAGACCCCCATATTAATATGGTTTGAAAAAAATAGGCGCCTTTTTTCTCCATATGAACTACACTAAGTAGCCCTTCTTTCAATCCTGATATTTTTTCTTTGATAACTAAAACCAATTTAATTTTAGAATATTTGTAAACTAAAATCAATGCAATTAGAGATGCCGTTCCGCCAATAAATAACAACGCAAGTAATTGCATCGGAATTTTATCTAAAATAAATGCTTTTACAATATTGTATTGTAATACAACTGCCAATAGCATAAAAAATAATAAGAAAAAAATATCTATAATTCGCTCGGCAACAATGGTTCCGAAGCCTTTGTCAAAAGGGATGTCGTTGTATTTTTTTACAATAACGGCTCTAGAAATTTCACCCGATTTTGGTACTGTTAAGTTTAATAAGTAACCAATGTTTACTGCCATGAAATTATTGGCAAAAGTAGATTGATATCCTAGGTGATCTAACATGTATTTCCATCGGTAGGCTCTAAGTGTATTTCCTAAAAACCCAACAAAAACGGATAGGATAACATAGTAATAATTGGCATTTTCAAAATAGCCAACTATTTCCTCAATTTGAGCATCGGTAAATTTATTGTATTGGTAAATAATGATTAAAACCCCTAATACTATAGGAATCAAAATAGACAACCATTTACTTAGGTGTGTTTTCAAAATTATTTCAAGGAATTATCGTTTTCATTAGGAAAAACGAGCCAAGGTTTGAATGTTTTTGCTTCTTCAAAATCTAAAGTAGCATAAGAAATAATAATGATAATATCTCCGGCATGAACTTTTCGAGCCGCAGGACCATTAAGGGTAATTTCACCCGAATTTGGAGCTCCTTTTATGGCATAAGTTTCAAAACGTTCCCCGTTATTAATATTTACAATAGAAACTTTTTCGCCTTCAATAAGATTAGAAGCGTCCATTAGAACTTCATCGATAGTAATACTACCAATATAGTTTAAATCTGCGCCAGTTACTTTAACGCGATGAATCTTTGATTTTACAACTTGAATTTGCATGGGGCAAAGTTAAATTATTTTAGTGAAATAGTATCAATCAATCTTATTTTGTTGACAAAAACAGCAATAAATGCACGATAATTTTTATTAGGTTCTTTTGAATCGCAAGAAATTAAAGTCTCTTCGTCGGCAATTTCAAAATATTCTAATTCTAGTTCGGTATGTTTTTTAAATTCTTCGGTCACAAAATCTTTCACTGAAGCGCACGTTTCGGTTGTAAAAAGTGTTTTCGCTTGAGTAATAATTTTATAAATAACAGCAGCTTTTTCTCTTTCACCTGACGTTAGCCGCTCATTTCGGGAACTCATTGCTAGGCCATTAGTTTCTCTATAAATAGGGCATCCAACGATATTAACCGGAATATTTTCTTTTTCTACCAGTTTTTTTACAATTTGTAATTGTTGAAAATCTTTTTCGCCAAAATAGGCATTGGTAGGTTTTACAATTTCAAACAATCGTTTGACTACCGTTCCCACTCCATCAAAATGGCCGGTTCTAAATTTACCTTCCATTTGATGTTCTAAACCATCAAACTGAAAATGTTGCGACGTGGTGTTTCCTTCATAAATATCTTCAACTGTTGGTGCGTATATCAGTATTTCAGGAGAAATGGATTTAATTTTTTCAATATCGTTTTCTAAAGTTCTTGGGTATTTTTCAAGATCTTCTGGATTGTTAAATTGAGTAGGATTAACAAAAATGCTAATTACGGTGTGGTTGTTATTTTGAATTGATTTTTCTAATAATGACAAATGTCCCAGATGTAATGCCCCCATGGTTGGCACAAATCCTAAGTTAGAATTAGACGCAGAATTGTGTTGCAGGTGGTTCGTTAATTCTACTTTGTTATTGAAAATGAGCATGTCTATTAGATTGAAAAAGGGTACAAACTTACTAATTTAGTGAATATCTGCATAAATTTTTGTACTTTTGCCTGTTTTTTATTGCCAATAAGTAAATAAAAGTTTTTATGAAGGACAAGAGAATATTGTATGTTTCCTCTGAGGTAGTGCCTTATTTGGCTGAGAATGAAGTTTCTCTAATGTCTTATGACGTGCCAAAAATGATAAATGATCAGGAAGGACAGATTAGAATTTTTATGCCTAGGTATGGAAATATTAATGAAAGAAGACATCAATTGCATGAGGTTATTCGTTTGTCGGGGATGAATTTAGTAGTGAATGATGTAGATATGCCTTTAATTATCAAGGTGGCTTCTATACCAAAAGAGCGAATTCAGGTATATTTTATTGATAATGACGAATACTTTAAAAGAAAAGCAACTTTTTCTGATGAAGATGGGGTAATGTATCCAGATAATGATGAGCGTGCCATTTTCTTTGCTAAAGGGGTAGTTGAAACAGTAAAAAAATTAAACTGGGTTCCAGATATTATTCATGTTCACGGTTGGATGGCTTCAATGCTTCCAGTTTATATGAAGCATTTTTATAAAGATGAAGCGTTATTTTCGGAAACTAAAATAGTGACTTCGGTTTATGGACAATCGTTTGATGGTAACTTAGATGCTGAAATGATTAATAAAATTAAATTTGACCAAATTCCGTCAGAAGCAATTGCCGAATTGGAAGTGCCAAATTATGAGAATTTGATAAAAACTTCTATTGCGCATTCGGATGCGGTTATTATTGCCTCGGAAAATCTTTCTCCAAGTTTAACAAAATTTATAGAATCTTCGAAAAAACCTTTTTTACCTTTCGCTCCGAAAGATAAATTTGCGGAGGCATATACTACTTTTTATAAAAAGATGTTATAACATTATTACAACAAAAACATGAAATTTAATTTCTTATTTAAATCCTTTATTTCCTTTTTTATTATTGCAATGGTTATTTCTTGCGACAAAGATATCAATCAAATTGGTACTGGAATTGTAGGAGACGAGCATTTTGGTATGGACGTTACTAGTTTTAATGTAACTGCTTATAATCAAAGTTTAGGCCCAGTTCAAACTAATAATTTATCGGTAAATCAATTTGGGTATTACAACAGCCCAGTATTTGGAAAAACTACAGCAAGTTTTGTAAGTCAAGTTTCATTGGCGGTAGAAAATCCAACTTTTTATACTCCAACTATTGACTCCGTTTATTTATACGTTCCTTACTTTAGTACTTTTGTAAGTACTGATGATTCAGGGAATAGTTCGTATACTTTAGATTCGCTGAAAGGATCTGGAAAAATAAAATTAAGTGTTTACGAATCAACTAAGTTTTTGGAAAGTTTAGATCCAACAACAGGATTTCAACAGCCACAAAAATATTATTCTAATCAGCAAGCTGATTTTGATGCAAACAATGGTGGCTTTAAATTGAATAACGATAATAAAAGTGTTTTTGACCATACTATTGTTGATAATAGTCAGAACGATGAATTTGTATTTAGCGAAAAACAAATCAAGTTTTATAAGAAAATCGATGCAAATACTCCCGGATATACTGATGTGGCAGAAAGAAAGGCTCCTGGGATGTTCCTTAATTTAGATAAAGATTTTTTTAAGACTAAAATTTTACAGGCATCTTCAGACAAACTGTTTAACAATAATGTTTTTAAAACCTATTTTAAAGGTCTTTATTTTAAAGTAGAAAGCGCAAATTCTTCTCCTAATCAAGGGACATTAGCGATGATGAATTTTTCCAGTGGAGTAATTACTATTGTTTACCACGATAAAGTATCTTTAACCGATACAGCGTTGCCTACAAGAAAAACTTTAGCCTTAAATCTTTCAGGAAATTCTGTGAATTTATTAAACAATGAAAATACTTTCCCTGGTTATGCCACTCCAAATCCAACTACAGGAGATAGTAAACTTTTCTTAAAAGGAGGCGATGGATCTATGGCTGTTATTGACTTATTTGATAAAGCAGATATTAAAGGATATGATGTTAATGGTAATTTAGTGAATTCGCCAAATGGTGTTTCTGATGAATTAGATGATTTAAGAAATCCAGCTAATGGCAAACAAAAATGGTTAATTAATGAAGCCAATCTTACTTTTTATATCGATAATAATGCTATGGCAAATGCTATTGAACCTAATAGAATATTTTTATACGATTTAAAAAATAAAAGACCTCTATTAGATTTTTATACAGATTATTCTCAAGGGATTAATTCAAAATTTAATAAGTATATTTTTGGTGGATTGTTAACAAATGACAATGGTAAAATAATAAATTCTAAAATAGGTGAAAGAGGAACGCGTTATAAAGTAAACATTACCAACCATGTTAGAAATTTAATTAAATATGGCGGAGTGGGTGTTACAAAAGATTCTACAAATGTTCGATTAGGATTGGTAGTTTCTGAAAATATTAATAACGCAATTAATTATTCTTTAAACACTCCTTTTTCAAGTGGAACAGGAAGTAATTTATTTCAAAGCAAATACATTCCAATGATGTCTGTGGCAAATCCATTAGGAACCATTTTATATGGCTCAAACTCTAGTGTTCCAGTGAACAAAAGATTAAAATTGGAAATTTATTATACTAAACCTGACTAAATAAAACAGTATTTATGTGCGGAATTGTTGGATATATTGGACATCGTGAAGCATACCCTATTGTAATCAAAGGATTAAAACGTCTTGAATATAGAGGTTACGATAGCGCAGGATTAATGCTTTATGACGGAGAAAATTTAAAAATCTCTAAAACTAAAGGTAAAGTTTCTGACCTTGAAGATAAATCAAATTTAGATATTACGATAAACGGAACCATAGGAATTGGCCATACACGATGGGCAACACATGGCGTTCCAAATGATGTAAATTCCCACCCACACGTATCCAATTCGGGAGATATTTGTATTGTTCATAATGGAATTATCGAAAATTATGAACCAATCAAAAAAGAATTAATTAAAAGAGGTTATGTTTTTTCTTCTGATACCGATACCGAAGTATTGGTAAATCTTATTGAAGAAGTTCAGAAAAAAGAAAATTTAAAACTTGGTAAAGCCGTTCAAGTTGCCTTAAATCAAGTTGTGGGAGCCTATGCTATTTGTGTTTTCGATAAGAAAAAACCAGATGAAATAGTAGTTGCCCGCCTGGGTAGTCCTTTGGCAATTGGTGTTGGAGAAAATGAATTTTTCATTGCTTCAGATGCAACTCCATTTATAGAATATACTTCAAATGCTATTTATTTAGAAGATGAAGAAATGGCCATTGTTAGATTAACCAAGCCATTAAAAATAAGAAGAATTAAAGATGATGCATTGGTAGATCCTTATATTCAAGAGTTGCAAATGAATTTGGAACAAATTGAAAAAGGAGGTTACGATCACTTTATGCTTAAAGAAATTTATGAGCAACCCAACGTAATTAAAGATACTTACAGAGGACGACTTCATGCCAATACGGGATTAATTCAAATGTCGGGAGTGGAAGATAATTTAGATAAATTTCTAAATGCCGATCGAATTTTAATCATTGCTTGTGGAACTTCTTGGCATGCCGGATTGGTTGCTGAATATGTAATTGAAGAATTTGCAAGAATACCTGTTGAGGTTGAATATGCTTCAGAATTTAGATATAGAAATCCAATTATCACGAGTAAAGATATAGTAATTGCTATATCCCAATCGGGCGAAACTGCCGATACGTTGGCAGCAATTAAATTGGCTAAAGAAAAAGGCGCTTTTGTATTTGGAGTCTGTAATGTGGTAGGATCTTCTATATCACGTGAAACGCATGCAGGGGCATATACTCACGCAGGTCCAGAAATTGGGGTGGCTTCAACAAAAGCATTTACAACTCAAATCACAGTGCTTACTATGATGGCCTTACGATTGGCAAAAGCTAAAGGGACTTTGTCAACTTCAGATTATTTTAGATACTTACAAGAGTTAGAATTAATTCCGGAAAAAGTTGCTGAAACATTAGAAACTAATGATATTGCTAAACAAATAGCAGCAATCTATAAAGATGCAACCAATTGCTTGTATCTAGGAAGAGGATATAATTTTCCAGTTGCATTAGAAGGCGCTTTAAAATTAAAAGAGATCTCCTATATTCATGCAGAAGGATATCCAGCTGCCGAGATGAAACATGGACCGATAGCGCTTATAGATGAGAAAATGCCAGTAATTGTTATTGCCCCTAAGCAAGGGCATTACGATAAAGTGGTAAGTAATATTCAAGAAATAAAATCACGAAGCGGAAAAATAATTGCTATAGTCACTAAAGGTGATAGTCAAGTGAAAGAATTGGCAGATCATGTTATTGAAATTCCAGAAACCTCAGATGCATTATCTCCTTTATTAACCACAATTCCGTTGCAATTATTGTCCTATCATATTGCTGTAATGCGTGGATGTAATGTAGACCAGCCAAGGAATTTAGCTAAATCGGTAACGGTAGAGTAAAAAACATCTTAATATTATATAAAAGCGAAACAGTATAGTTTCGCTTTTTTTGTTTTTTATGCTGTTTAAGACTGTACTTCCAAATGGATAAATAGTAAAATTACCCCCACTTTTTTATTAATTTAAAAATAATTTGTACTTTGGCTCCTTAAACCAACAAAAATTAAACCTAATGAAGATTTATTATTTTATTTTGACATTGTTTTTTTGCAGCATTTCTTTTGCTCAAAACTCAATTTCAGGTTCAGTAAAAGACGCTAAAAACGAACCGATTCCAGGCGTAAACGTTAAAGTTTCAGGTGAGTCACTTGGTGCTATCACTGATGCAACAGGAAAATTTGTATTAAAAACCCCTGCAAAACTTCCATTTACAATTGAAGTTTCAAGTGTTGGATTTGCAGCGCAAAAAATACAAATAACTTCTCTTTCTAAAAAAGTTGAGGTAGTATTACTTATGGAAGACACTAAGCTGGATGACATTGTAGTTTCTGCTTCTAGAACACCAGAGCGAATCAAAGAATCTCCGGTTACTATTGAAAGAATGACTATTAAAGACATTAAGAAATCAGCTTCTCCAACTTTTTATGATGGATTAGAAAATCTTAAAGAAGTTCAAATGAATACAAGTAGTATGTCATTTAAATCTATAAACACGCGTGGTTTTGCTACAGTTTCTAACACGCGTTTCATGCAGTTAGTAGATGGAATGGACAACTCTTCTCCATTATTGAACTTTGTTATCGGAAATATGATTGGTATTTCTGAAATTGATGTGCAAAACGTAGAATTACTTCCTGGTGCATCTTCTGCTCTTTATGGTGCAAATGCATTTAACGGTATTTTATTTATGAATAGTAAAAGTCCGTTTACAAGCCAAGGAGTTTCTGCTTATGTTAAATACGGACAAACTTCGCAACAAGCTGCAGGAGTTAATGATTATTCAGATTATGGTGTAAGAGTAGCTCATGCTTTCGATAGCCATTTTGCTGCAAAAGCAAACTTCTCTTTCCTTAAAGCTACCGATTGGTTTGCTACCGATTACAGAGATGTAAATATACCAGGAAAAGACAGATCTTATTATAACTATAATGGTCTTAACGTTTATGGAGACGAAGCTTCTACAAATATTAAAAATGTAGGTCAAACTCTTGCAACTATGGGGTTAATTCCTGCTTCAGCAGTTAACTTATTGCCAAATTATAATGTAAGTAGAACTGGTTATAATGAGGTTGACTTAACAGATAATAAAGTTAGAAATGCTAAAATAGATTTCTCTTTACATGCAAGACCTTTTGGAAATGAAAAATTAGAAATTATTTGGCAAAGTAAATTTGGTTTCGGAAATACCGTTTACCAAGGAGCTAACAGATATTACTTGAATGACTTCTTTATGGAACAACATAAATTAGAATTTAAAGGTAAAAATTTCTTCTTAAGAGGATATACAACAACTGAAGATGGTGGAAAATCATATGATATGTTGTTTACAGGACTTAATGTAAACAGAGCTTGGAAAAGTGACGCAACTTGGTTTGGTCAATATGCAGGACAATATATTACTTCTACTTTAGGTGGTGCAACACCAGATCAAGCACATGCAGCTGCAAGAGCTGTTGCTGATACAGGAAGATTAATTCCAGGTACGGATGCATTTAAAGCAGCTTTTAATAATGTAATTTCAAATCCAGATGTATTGTCAGGATCTAAACTAGTAGATAACTCAAGAATCTACCACTCTGATGCAAATTACAATTTTAAAGATGTTTTCAAGCCAGTTGAAATTCAAGTAGGGGGTTCTTACAGAGTATATCAATTGAATTCTCACGGTAGAATTTATACGGATGCTAATAGTCCTATAAACTATAATGAATATGGTATTTATACTCAGGCACAAAAGAAATTAATGGACGATCGTTTGAAACTTACAGGATCTATTCGTTATGATAAATCTAAGAATTTTGATGGAAGTTTATCTCCAAGAATTTCTGCGGTTTACTCTGCTGGAGCTCAAAAAAATCACACCTTTAGAGGTTCATTCCAAACTGGTTTCCGTAACCCTACTACCCAAGATCAATACATTGGATTTAATGTAGGTAGCGCGGTATTAGTAGGTTCTGCGCCAGATAACTTAGTTAGATATTCAGAAACTTTGCCAGTAGCTACCGCTGCAGGACAAGCATTTGCAGGAGGAACTTCTGTTGTTATGACAGGATTAAATGCATACAACAATTCATATACTGCTGCATCAGCCCAAGCTTTTGCTGCTTTAGCAGGATCTAATCCAGTTGCTGCAGCTGCTTTATTGAAAAAATCTAATGCTGGATATGTAAAACCAGAAACGGTTAAAGCATTTGAATTAGGATATAGAGGTCAGTTTAAAGGGTTTTCTTTTGATGTGAATGGTTATTATAATGTTTATAACAACTTCTTAGGGAACCTTACTGTTGTAGCGCCTTTATATGGTACTGCTGTAGATTCTCCAAATATTGGTGGTGGTCCTGCAGATTCTGGATTCCAATCCATTCATGCATTAACTACTGGAAATACTAGAGCGTATCAATTGTATACGAATACCAACATTGAAATCAAATCTTTAGGATTTGGAATAGGTGTAGGTAAAAAGGTATATAAAAATTTCGAAGTTAGCGCGAATTACAACTATGCACAATTTGATTTTGATCAATCACAAGATCCAAGTTTTGAAGCTGGTTTCAATACCCCAAAACATAGAGTAAAAGCTTCTATTGGAAATGAAAAAGTATTCAAAAACTTTGGATTTAACATCAGCGGAAGATGGAACAGTGAGTACTTATGGCAATCGACTTTTGCAGATGGAATGATTTCTGCTGCAACAGTTCTAGACGCTCAAGTAAACTATGCGCTTCCTAAATTAAAATCAGTACTTAAAATAGGAGCTGCTAATATAGGAGGAAAAGAATACCAACAAGTTCTTGGAGCAGGTATGATTGGGCAACAATATTTTGCTTCTTTAACTATCAATCCTTAATTTCAATAATAACTAATATTATACTATTATGATAAAAAATATAAAATGGCTATTTTTGGTTTCATTAACCTTTGTAGCTTGTAGTAAAAATGATGAGGTAACCACAGATGCAAATTCATCTGATGGGTTACCATTAACCTCAGGAAGCGCAAATTTTTCTAAATATGTTGCTTTAGGAAATTCATTAACATCAGGATATAGTGATGGAGCACTTTTTATCGAAGGACAAAAAGGAGCTTATCCAGCGCTTTTGGCTGAGCAATTTGCTTTAGTTGGCGGCGGAGCCTTTTCTACACCATTTATGGCAGATAATGTAGGTGGGTTTAAAGTTGGAGGTACTGTTGCTAGTGGACCTAGACTTTATTACACAGGTAATCCAAATGCGCCATTGGCACCGGTTGCTGGAACTCCAAGTACTGAGATATTAAATCACTTAACTGGGCCTTTCAATAACATGGGAGTACCTGGTGCAAAAAGTTTCCATTTACTATCAAATACTTATGGAAATCCTGCAGGTATTGGTTCATATGCAAATCCTTATTTTGTTCGTTTTGCTTCTTCAAGTTCAGCGACTGTTTTAGGTGATGCTGTGGCACAAAGCCCTACATTTTTCTCACTTTGGATAGGAAATAATGACGTATTGTCTTATGCAACTTCTGGAGGTACAGGCGTGAACCAAACAGGAAATTCAAATCCAGCAACTTATGGATCTAATGACATTACCGACCCTACTGTATTTGCTTCAGTTTATAATAATTTGGTTAATGGATTAACTGCAAACGGAGCTAAAGGAGTAGTTGCTAACATTCCTTATGTAACTTCAGTGCCATTTTTTACTACAGTTCCAACAAATCCTATTCCAGGATTGCCATCAGCAAGTGCTGCTCAGTTAAACCAATTATTTGGAGCAATAAATCAAATAACAACTGCTTTAGGACAGCCTAATAGATTTGTTACAATAGTTGCAGATGATAACAACGCTGCTACAACAGAAAAAAATCCATTGCTTATAGCTGACGAGAGTTTGCCAAACTTATCTACTTATATTACAGGAGCACTAACTCCAGCTTTAGGAGCAACTACAGCTGCTTATGTAGGAAATTTATATGGTAGAGCACGTCATGCAAAAGATACTGGAGCTAGAGATTATATTTTATTAACTGCACAAACAGTTATTGGAACAACTCAGTCGGGTGCACCAGCACCTTTTAACACAGTAGGAGTTTCTTATCCAATGCAAGACAGTACTACATTAACAGCAACTGAAACCGCTGAAGTAGTTGCTGCAACTGATGCTTTTAACAGCACTATTCAATCTATTGCAACTGCAAAAGGATTGGCTTTTGTAAATGCTAATGCAGTTATGTCACAAGTTGCAAATGGTGGTGTTTCGTATAACGGATTTACTATGACATCTACCTTAGTAACTGGAAACGCTTTCTCTTTAGATGGTGTACATCCAAGTCCTAAAGGATATGCTTTAATTGCAAACAAATTTATCGAAGCAATTAATGCTAAATACGGATCTAATTTAAAAGGGCCTAATGTTGGTAATTATAGAACGCTTTTTCCGGCTTCTTTATAATTATTTAAACGCATAAATTTAAAAACCACCAACGAAGTTGGTGGTTTTTTATTTGTACAATATTTATTTCTCGACAATAAGTTAGTTCCTCTTTAAAAAAGTCAAAAAAATCACAAAAAAATCTCTTTTTGCTATTGATTTTCTATTTATAAAAATTATCTTTGCACTCTGAAAAAAGACATTATTTTTTCAATTCTAAATCGCTATTAAATAAATACATAAGCAATGTCAAAAGCAATAGGGAAAGTTTCTCAAATCATCGGACCAGTAGTTGACGTAGTATTCAACACTAAAGACACAGAATTACCAAAAATTTACGATTCATTGGAAATCACTAAAAATGATGGTACTATACTTGTATTAGAAGTACAATCTCATATTGGTGAAGATACCGTTCGTACTATTTCAATGGACTCTACAGACGGATTAAGTAGAGGTACAGATGTAGTTTCAACAGGTAGCTCAATTCAAATGCCAATCGGTCCAGATGTTTACGGACGTTTATTCAATGTAATTGGAGATGCTATTGACGGTTTAGGGAATTTACCAAAATCAGGTGAAAACGGATTGTCTATTCACCGTTCTGCTCCTAAATTTGAAGATTTATCAACCTCTTCAGAAGTATTATTCACCGGAATTAAAGTAATCGATTTGATTGAGCCTTATGCAAAAGGTGGTAAAATTGGTTTGTTTGGTGGTGCTGGAGTTGGTAAAACAGTATTGATTCAAGAGTTAATTAACAATATCGCTAAAGGTCACGGTGGACTTTCAGTATTCGCAGGAGTAGGTGAAAGAACTCGTGAAGGAAATGACTTACTTCGTGAGATGTTAGAGTCAGGAATTATTAAATACGGAGAAGATTTCATGCACTCTATGGAAAATGGAGGATGGGATTTATCTAAAGTGGACAAACCAGGAATGAGAGAGTCTAAAGCTACTTTCGTTTTCGGTCAAATGAATGAGCCACCAGGAGCTAGAGCTCGTGTAGCTTTATCAGGTCTTTCTATCGCTGAATATTTCCGTGATGGAGCTGGATCAGATCAAGGTAAAGACGTTCTTTTCTTCGTTGATAATATCTTCCGTTTTACACAAGCAGGTTCTGAGGTATCGGCACTTTTAGGGCGTATGCCATCTGCAGTAGGATACCAACCAACATTAGCAACCGAGATGGGAGCCATGCAAGAGCGTATTACTTCAACTAAAAAAGGATCTATTACTTCAGTACAAGCGGTTTATGTACCTGCGGATGACTTAACTGACCCTGCACCAGCAACTACATTTGCTCACTTAGATGCAACAACTGTATTGTCTCGTAAAATTGCTGAGTTAGGTATTTATCCAGCGGTTGACCCATTAGATTCTACTTCAAGAATTTTGACTCCAGAAATCTTAGGTGCTGATCATTACGATTGTGCTCAAAGAGTAAAAGAAATTCTTCAAAAATACAAACAACTTCAAGATATCATCGCGATTCTTGGTATGGAAGAGTTATCAGAAGAAGATAAATTATCAGTTTCTAGAGCTCGTAGAGTTCAAAGATTCTTATCTCAACCTTTCCACGTAGCAGAGCAATTTACAGGTATTCCTGGAGTATTGGTTGATATTAAAGATACGATCAAAGGATTCAACATGATTATTGATGGTGAATTAGACCACTTGCCAGAAGCAGCTTTCAACCTTAAAGGAACTATTGAAGACGCTATTGAAGCAGGACAAAAAATGTTAGCAGAAGCTTAATATAATTATGAATTATGAGTTATAAATTATGAGTTTCGACTCAACTTATAACTCATAACTCAAAACTCATAACTAATAATATGATTTTAGAAATAGTATCACCAGAAGCTACATTATTTAAAGGAGAGGTTACTTCGGTTTCTTTACCAGGAGTTGATGGGTCTTTTCAAATATTAAATAATCACGCACCAATAGTTTCCATTTTAAAACAAGGAACTGTAAAAATTACAGCGGCTAGTTTTAATTTCCAAAAAGAAGTTGAAAATAAATTTACAAAAGTAAATGATCAAAACTTCAACTTAGAAATTGCATCTGGAACTATTGAAATGAAAGACAATAAAGTAATTGTTTTAGCAGACTAAGACAATTTCAAAATAAAACTAAAAAGCCAAGCATATTTGTTTGGCTTTTTTTATTTTTGAAAATGGATACTATGAAATCAGAAAAGTTATTAATTAAACAAGGGAAAAGGAAATGGTATGAATTGGTATTAGGTTCACTACTATATTCTATTATCTTATTCTTCGTATTGCAGATGTTGTATTATTCGATTCTATATCTTAGTTTCAAATTATTTGCTCTGTATTTAATTATAACCCTAAAAGTTTTTGGTTTTATAATGCCAATTGCTTTAAGTTTAACAGTAGTAAAAGACATTCTAATTAATACGAAAACCAACAGATTAGAAACTATATTTTCTGTGGGATTAATCAAATATCAACATAATTCTGCGATTCCTAAATTAGATTATATTTCTGTATTTAAAAATAGTAAAGAAGAGTTTGAAGTGAATTTGTGGTATGCTACGAATAAGCATTATAATATGTATACCTACGAATCTTTTGAAGAAGCGTTCCTTTTTGGTAAGGAGATTGCAACTAGATTAAATTTAGATTTACTAGACGCAACCGAAAAAGGTGATTTTAAATGGGTAGACAAACAAGTTTAAAAATCCCTTTCAACACCTACTATATTAGTTGCTTATTTTACTTCATTTACAAATTCCAATATATCTCCAGGTTGGCATTCTAATATTTCACAAATGGCTTCTAGAGTAGAAAATCTCACTGCCTTGGCTTTTCCGGTTTTTAATATAGAAAGATTTGCCGTAGTAATGCCAATTTTTTCTGCTAATTCGTTAGATCGCATTTTGCGTTTAGCCAACATCACATCAAGGTTTAAAATAATAGGCATAATCTAAATTGTTAATTCGTTTTCTTCTTTCATCCTTGTAGCAATTTTAAAAATTACACTAATTACCATAAAGAATAATCCCAAACTTATTGAAATCAAAAAAGAATCATAACCTCCTATATCAAAATTTATGTCGGTATGATTTCTCACTACAATTTTGTAAATAAATAAAGATATATTACTAGTTAGGGACGAAGCGATAACTAATTTTCCAATTAGATTAAATATATGAATTACTTGGTCATTGAATATTTCTCTTTTTTGAAATAAGCCAACCACTTTTCGCAATAAATAGATGCTGTATAAAAAAAGTAGCCCGCTAACAACATTAGCTAATACAACTATTTTTGAGAATAAATCGTTAGTAGTAATTTCTTGCCCTTTGATTTTAATTGGAATATCAACTTCATCACCAAATAAATAAAAAGGTAAAAATACTACTACTCCAATTGCTCCGATAAGAGTAAAAAACCAAAAGATATCTAATATTGTTTTTAAAATGTTTAATTGTCTCATGTTTTTTGTTTTTAAATTCGGTACAAATATATAAAAATTATTGATAAACAATAATTAAACATTAAAAAACAACTATTTTATTAAAATAATTATCTCCCTCAGATTTTCTATATTTGTACATCATGAAACTTTTCCCAACAGCACTTACCCAAAAACTACAACAACGTGAAGCAAGTAATGCCTTGCGGGAATTGCCTATTTCAAAAGATTGTATCGATTTTGCATCAAATGATTATTTAGGTTTTGCAAAAAAAGAAGCCATTTTTAATCATACGCACGCGTATCTTATGCAAAATGACTTAAAAGTAAATGGTGCTACCGGATCGAGATTAATTTCGGGCAACCATAATCTATACGCCATTACAGAAGATTTCATTGCCAATTTTCATCAAGCATCCTCAGCATTGATTTTCAATTCTGGGTACGATGCCAATGTTGGCTTTTTCAGTTCGTTACCACTTCGAAATGATATTATTTTGTATGATGAATTGTGCCACGCTTCCATTCGTGACGGGATCACAATGAGTAATGCCAAGTCCTACAAATTCCAACACAATGATATGGAAGATTTAGAATCCATTATCAAACGTTGTCACACTGAGCCTGTCGAAGTGTATGTGGTAACCGAATCGGTTTTCTCAATGGACGGCGATTGCCCAAATCTAGAAGAATTGGTTGCTCTTTGTGAAAAATACAATTGCAACTTAGTTATAGATGAAGCACATGCATTAGGCGTTTTTGGAGAAAATGGAGAGGGATTAGTGCAGAGTTTGGGGTTACAGGATAAAGTATTTGCTAGAATTGTAACATTTGGTAAAGGGTTAGGTTGCCACGGAGCAGCTATTATGGGTAGTGAAGAGTTAAAAAGCTATTTGATCAACTTTGCTCGAAGTTTTATTTATACTACGGGACTTTCTCCACATTCGGTTGCAACCATATTAATTGCCTACCAGCATTTGAAAACTGAAAAAGAGGCAATGCATAACCTAAAGCAAAACATTCAATTTTTCAATCAAGAAAAAGCACAACGCGGATTAAAATCATTGTTTGTATATAGCAAGTCGGCCATTCAATGTGCAATTATTCCAGGTAATGAAAAAGTAAAATCTATTGCTGCTAATTTGCAAGAAAATGGGTTTGACGTAAAAGCTATATTATCACCAACGGTACCCGAAGGCCAAGAACGTTTGCGGTTTTGTTTGCATTCTTATAATTCGGAAGAAGAAATTTCCAAAGTCTTACAATTGTTAAGTAACTTTTTTTTTTGATACTATGGAAAATTCAATATTTACATTAATTGGAAGATTTCAGTATTCTTCTGAAGCAATAATTTATCAAGGCAAATTGGAGTCGGAAGGCATTGAAGTTTTCATGAGAGATGCTGCTATTGTTGATGCCAATCCTCTTTATAGCAATGCCGTGGGAGGAATTAAGATGTATGTAAAAAATGACGATGCCGAAGCAGCTAAAAAAAGTATAGCTCAAATAAGTGCGTTTTCATTAGACGACAACAATCAACTTATTAAATGCCCAAATTGTGGTGCTGAAAAAATTGAAATGATGACCTCTATTAAAGATATTAAATCACTTTTAGCGTTTGTTTTTTCTGCACTTATAAGTATTTATCCATTTCATACAAAGCATAAGTACAAATGTCAAAGTTGTAAATTTGAATTTAACTAAATGAAACTATTCATCACTGGCATCGGAACCAATGTGGGCAAAACTATTGCTTCAGCTGTTGTTACGCAAGCTTTAGAAGCGGATTATTGGAAGCCAATTCAAGCTGGAGATTTGGACAATTCGGATAGTGCTAAAGTAAAATCCTTAATTTCAAATACTAAAACTCAAATTTTTGAGAACAGTTATAAATTAAATACTCCGGCAAGTCCCCACTTGGCTGCTGCTAAAGACGGAATTACAATTGACATCAAAAATATAATAGAGCCAAAAACTACGAATCATTTAGTTATTGAAGGTGCTGGAGGGTTATTGGTTCCTTTAAATGAAAACGATTGTATCATCGATTTAATTCAAAAAGACTATAAAGTACTTTTGGTTTCCCGACATTATTTAGGCAGCATCAATCACACTTTAGTATCATTTGAAGCCTTAAAAAGCAGAAAAATTCAATTAGCGGGAATTATATTTTCGGGAGAGGAAAACAAAGCTACCGAAGGAATTATCTTAGCTAAAACCAAAGCCAAATTCATAGGTCGAATTGAAGAAGAACCTTACTTTGATACCAATGTAATTCAGTATTATGCGGATGAGTTTCGAGATAATTTATTAAAACTTTAGATTCAAAAATCAAAAATTGTTAATCAAAAATCAACAATAATAATGAGCCTTTCCCAAAGAGATCAAAAACACAACTGGCATCCGTATACACAGCATAAAACTGCAGCTGCAGCTGTGGCTATTGTAAAAGGTGAAGGAACTCTGCTTTGGGATGAAAACGGCAAAGAATATATTGATGCGATTGCTTCGTGGTGGGTAAATCCCTATGGGCATTCTAACAAATATATTGCTGATGCTATTTATAAGCAATTGACTTCTTTAGAACATGTTCTTTTTGGCGGATTCACGCACGAACCTGCGGTTGTATTGTCTGAGAAATTGATGGAGATTTTACCTTCCAATCAAAAGAAACTATTTTATTCTGATAATGGATCTACCGCTGTGGAAGTTGCGATAAAAGTAGCTTTGCAATTCCATTATAATCAAGGAGTAACCAAAACTAAAATCATTGCTTTTGAAGATGCTTTTCATGGAGATACCTTTGGCGCCATGGCTGCAAGCGGAATTTCTTTATATACGCAAGCCTTTCAAGGATCGCTTTTGGAAGTAGTTCGTGTGCCAATTCCCAAACCTGGAAAGGAAGAAAAAGCCTTGCAAGTTTTAAAAGATTTGTTGGTAACTAATGAATTTGCCGCTTTTATTTTTGAGCCATTAGTATTGGGTGCGGCCGGAATGGTAATGTATGCACCTGAAGTTTTAGAAGAAATGATTACATTGTGCAAAGCCCATTCGGTTTTTACCATTGCCGATGAAGTCATGACGGGTTTTGGAAAGACGGGAAAGAATTTTGCTACCGATTATTTAGTAAATAAACCCGATATGATGTGCTTGTCTAAAGCCTTAACCGGTGGAACAATCCCAATGGCAATTACCACATTTACGCAAGAAATCTTTGATGGTTTTTATGATGAAGACATCAATAAGGCGCTTTTTCACGGACATACTTTTACTGCCAATCCAACAGGTTGCGCTGCTGCTTTAGCTAGCATCGAGTTGTTACAAACTGCTGAAATGCAAGCTAACATAAAGCGTGTGAATCAAAGCCATTTAGAATTTGAAACTAAAATAAAAAATCATTCAAAAGTAATAACCACTCGTGTTCTTGGAGTTATTTTTGCACTTGAAATAAAATCAGATACTAAAGAAAGTTATTACGGGAGCCTACGTAATAAATTATACGATTTCTTTATAGAAAACGGAGTGATTTTGCGTCCTGTAGGAAATGTAGTTTACATTTTACCTCCTTATATAATAACCAATAGCCAATTGCAAAAAGTGTATCAAACAATTGAAGAGGTACTAGAAATAATATAACTTTAAACCTACATAAAAAAAGCCCGATTTTCATAAGAGAATCGGGCTTTTAAAATTTTAATTAGAATTAGTTTCCAAAACCAATTCTAAATCCTAATTGAATATTTGGTTTAGTTTCTGAAACAGAATTAGTAACTACATAAGGAGTAGTTAAAGGATTTCCATTAGCATCGTAAGATACTACATCGCTTGTTTCTCTTTTGCTATTTGCAATCCCAACACCAAAATAGCTTTCAAAAGTTACATTTGAATCCTCAAAAATTTGTTTTCCAATAATTAATGAGATTCCTGTTTTAACTTTTGAATCTTTCATTCCATTTAATAAAGAGCCATCGTTACTAGATGATATGTTATATTCTCTATTGGTAGTTTTAGAGAATACTTGAATACCAAAATTCCATCCTTCAATTGCATCATAGTCAGAAGATGGATAAAATTTTATTGTTCCTCTAAATGCAGTTCCCATTGCCGCTTTGGTATTCTCTGAGTTAGAGTATAATCCATCTGAATCTCCACTTGATAGAAAATCATTCGGTAAATAAGCGTAAGTAACTCCAGCAGAAGCTTCCACACTAAACTTTGGTGCAAAACGGTATTCTGCAATTAAAGGAAATTCTCCGGTAATTATACTAAAGATATCCGTTTTAACAGCCCATTTATAAGAGTTGTCTTTAGAACTACTTGAAGAGCTTACCCCGCTTGGAGTGTACACTTTAATTTTAGAAGGAGCTTCTTTAGCAGGTGTTGCAGGCTTAACTTGTGCATTCATAAATATACTCATGAATAGGGCAGAAATAAAAAGTAGATTTTTTTTCATTTTTAATTTATTAATTGTTTTTGCGCAAAAATAGATTAAATTAGCGCAAAAAAATAACCTAATTATGAAATATTTAAAAATTATTTTGCTGTTGGTATCCATCAGCTTAAGCGCTCAAAATGTGGAGCTTAAATGGGCTGAAAAAATTAAAACTAAAGGAAATGTATCTATACTTGGTGGTAAAGGAGGTAGATATTATACGGTTCACCAGGATAAAGACGACCATCTGATAGGAAGAGAATACGATAAAGATTTAAATTTTAAAGCTGAAAAAGAGATTTCTTTCAACATTGATGCTAAACGATATGCTTATTTAGGAGCGTATTTTGTTAAAGATAAAATGGTTCATTTTGTTAAAGAAAATGATAGAAAAGCAGATAAAAATTATCTAATTGGTGCTTTTACCGATATGAGTTTAAAAACTAGCGATAAAACATTAATTTTAGATGAAGCAGATGAGGATGCTCTAAACTTTGGATTGCGTAATATTTCTCCCGATTCTTCTAAAGTGGTAGTTTACAATGAATTAAAAGGCAGAAAAAAAGATCCAAGTACCTTGAATTTTAAAGTTTATAATTCAGCTTTTACAGATGTAATTTTAGATAAAACCGCACAATTGCCTATTAAAGCATCAAGATTTTCAACTGAAAGTATCAATGTAGACAACTTAGGAAATGTATACGTATTGGCTAAAGTATATAAAGATAAAGAAGAAAAGGTAAAAGGGCAAAGCGAATATTACTTCAAGTTAATTGTTTTCAATAAAGACGATAAACCAAAAGAATTTGATTTTGACTATCCAGAAAAAGAAATCGAATCTATTGATGTCATTCCTGGTGAAAACAACACCATGGTTTGTACTGGATTCTTAAAAATATTAAATAGCGGCTTCTTTGGAAAAGGTAAAAAAACCTTAATTTCTGATGAAATGTTTTCGGCAAATATAGATTGCTCAACATTAACTTTGAAATCATCTAAGAAATATGAGTTAGAAGGATTGTATCCAGAAAAACCTAAAAAAGCAGAAGATTATGTTCCTTACAAAGTAAGAAATATTTTCCAAAGAAAAGATGGTGGTTCTGTTGTGGTAGCCGAACAATATAAATTAGTGGTTGTTACAAGAAGTAGTCAGTATGGTACAAGTACTAGTTATTACTATTATTTCTGTGACATTGCTATTATTAATATAAACAGCAAATCGGAAGTTGAATCGGTTTCTAAAATGCCTAAATACCAAATGAATGCTGCAAATCCATCGATCCTTTCTACTTATTATGATGGTAAAGTGTATATCGTATACGAAGATCTAGAAAAAAATGCAGATGCAGAAGGAGATAAGGACACAAAACGAAGTACTGCCTCAATGTTCTCTTCAAGTTCTAGAAATGCATTGTTTTTATTGACTGTTGCTCCAAGTGGAGAAATGAAAAAAGACATTATTTATTCGTATAAAGAAAGTAAAATCCGTCCTCGTATATTAGCAAGTATGGTAGCTACTAAAAATGAAATCATTTTAAATGCCGATGATCAAATTGGTGTTTTGAAAATTTCTAAATAATAGTTAGAATCCAATTAAAAACCCCCAAATTTCCTTGAAATTTGGGGGTTTGTTTTTTAGTCTTCTTTTGGTAAATCTTGAAGTGTTTTAATATACTTTCCTTTTTCAAAAATGAAAATGCCTCCTGTCCATTCTTTATCATTAATTGGTTTATCTCTTAATTCATTGTCAAAATAGCGTGTATAAACCGATCTAAAACTTTTTTTATAATACGCGCCATCAATAGCAAAAAGAGGCGAAGAAAAATTTTGACTTTTTGTTTTGTCAATATTGGCAAATCCATTCATTACCAAATACAATTTGTAATGGTGCTTTTTAGCATAATTTTCATAAACTTTTAATGGTCTACAATATTCCGATGTGCAACCATTGGTAAATTCATAAACCATTGCAGCTTCATTATTCAATAATTCGGCTTTTAATTGACTAGCATTAATTGTGTAGATAGTATCTTTACTTAAATTTTCAAATGTTGTAAGCGGAACAATTTTAGATTTCTCTACAGTCGTCAGTTTTCCATAATCATTCGTAAGTCCTTGAATGCTGCAGGAGGATAAAGACAAAATTAAAACGGTTACTATTATTTTCTTCATCTAAATTAGATTTAAAATAAAACCCTCACTTTGCAGTAAGGGTTATTTATTAATGATACTTTGGTATTTCTAGTATCTGTAGTATTCTGGTTTGAAAGGACCTTCTACAGCTACACCAATATAATCGGCTTGATCCACACGTAAAGTTTCTAATTCTACGCCTAATTTAGCTAAGTGAAGTCTTGCTACTTTTTCATCTAAATGTTTTGGTAACATATAAACGTCATTGTTGTAAGCAGCGCTGTTATTCCATAATTCAATTTGTGCTAAAGTTTGATTTGTAAAGGAGTTACTCATTACAAAACTTGGGTGACCTGTAGCGCAACCTAAGTTTACTAAACGACCTTCAGCCAAGATAATGATATCATTTCCGTTTACATTATAAATGTCTACTTGCGGTTTTACTTCGTTTTTGGTGTGACCAAAATTCTTGTTCAACCAAGCCATATCAATTTCATTATCAAAGTGACCAATATTACAAACAACCGTTTTGTCTTTCATTTTCTCAAAATGAGATCCTAAAACAATATCTTTATTTCCAGTTGTTGTTATAATAATATCAGCAGTTGCAATAACGGTGTCTAATTTTTTAACTTCAAATCCGTCCATCGCTGCTTGAAGCGCACAGATAGGATCAATTTCAGTTACTGTTACAATAGAACCAGCACCTCTAAAAGAAGCTGCAGTTCCTTTTCCAACATCACCATATCCACAAACGATTACTCTTTTACCAGCCAACATTAAGTCGGTAGCTCTACGAACTGCATCCACAGCCGACTCTTTACAACCGTATTTATTGTCAAATTTCGATTTAGTAACCGAATCATTAACATTAATTGCAGGCATTGGTAAAGTTCCCGCTTTTACTCTTTCATATAATCTGTGTACTCCTGTTGTAGTTTCTTCAGATAATCCTTTGATTCCAGCAACTAAGTGTGGATAACGATCAATAACCATATTCGTTAAATCGCCACCATCATCTAAAATCATATTCAATGGTTTTCTATCTTCACCAAAGAATAATGTTTGTTCAATACACCAATCAAAATCAACTTCGTTCAAACCTTTCCAAGCATAAACTTGAATTCCTGCAGCAGCAATAGCAGCAGCAGCTTGATCTTGTGTAGAGAAAATATTACAAGATGACCAAGTAACTTCTGCACCAAGAGCAATTAAAGTTTCAATTAAAACCGCAGTTTGAATGGTCATGTGTAAACAACCTGCAATACGAGCCCCTTTAAGCGGTTGTTCGTTTTTGTACTCAGCTCTTAATGCCATTAAACCTGGCATTTCTGCTTCAGCTAATTCAATTTCTTTTCTTCCCCAAGCTGCAAGCGAAATATCTTTCACTTTAAAAGCTACATAAGGTAATGTTTGTGTACTCATCTATTATGTATATTTGTTTTTTAATTCGGGTGCAAAATTACAACATAGGTTTCGATTTTAATAATTTATTTTAAAATTTGTGAAATGTTTATGTTCTTAAGACTCTGTAAAACAATAAAATACTAAATGCCTTTATATAAAGAAGTTATATTAAATGATTCTGCTACGCTCTATCTTTGGAAAATTACCGAAGATTTAGAATGGTTTAAAGGCGCTCTTAAATTGAACAGCTCTTCCCAAAAAAGAGTTGATTCGATGAAATCGGAAAGCCATCAAAAAGGTTTCTTAGCAGTAAGAATGCTCCTGCAACATCTTGATTATTCTGATTTTGATTTGTTTTATGATTCCCATGGGAAGCCCCATTTAAAAGATGGAAAATGCATATCGATTTCTCATTCTCATGAATTCTCCGCAATTGCCGTAAGTTCTAACGGCATTGGAATCGATTTAGAATTGGTGAAAGAAAAGACATTAAAAATTGCTTCTCGGTTTATGGATGTTTCGCATTTAGATAATTTATCTGAAATTGAAATGATGAAAAAGGCTACTGTTATTTGGGGAATAAAAGAAAGTATATTCAAAATAAAAAGTCTTGAAGGGATTAGTTTTCCAAATCATATTTTTGAAAACGAATTTAATTTGGAAGACAAAAAAACCATCGCGCAATTGCGATTTAATTCGCAAATAGAGGACTTCAAAATAGTATTTAATTCCTTAGAAGATTATATCTACGTTTGTGCGTTTGAAAATTAAGAATGGAATCTATTTACACTCAAATAATGGCTGCGAAAGCTTTAAATAAAAAACTATTGGCAATTCTTATTGATCCAGATAAAGTGGCAATGGAAGAAGTTCCTAATTTATGCCAAAAAATAAATACTGCTCCAGCAACCCATATTTTAGTTGGTGGAAGTTCTTTTGCAGGCGATTATTTAGATGAATTGATTGCAAAATTAAAGTCGGAAATTGAGTTACCAATTTTGCTTTTTCCCGGAAATCCTTCACAAATTTCGGCAAATGCAGACGGGATTTTATTTCTTACGTTGCTTTCAGGTAGAAATCCTGATTATTTAATTGAACACCAAGTTAATGCCGTTCCTATATTAAAAAAAACCGATTTAGAAGTGATTTCTACGGGCTATATTTTAATTGAAAGCGGCCACGAAACCGCAGTAGAACGCGTAAGCAAAACCAAACCTTTGTCTCGAAACAATGCCGATTATGTTTTGCAAACTGCTAAGGCCGGTGAATATCTTGGCAATAAATTAGTATATCTCGAAGCGGGAAGTGGAGCTCAATTAGCCGTTCCAACAGAAATAATAAATTTGGTTTCTCAAAATATAAACATACCATTAATTGTAGGCGGTGGAATTCGTTCTAAAATAGAAATCGATAAAGTGTTTAACGCCGGAGCCGACATGGTAGTTATAGGAACCGCATTTGAAAATGATACTAATTTTTTTAGAACCTAATACCCAAATCTATTTTGATCGACTTTTTTCTTTCTCAATATAAAAATGCTTCAACGCTTCAAATAACTTTGGAGTTTTTTGCTTTTGTTTTCGGGATTATTAGTGTTTTTTGTGCTAAAAAAGAAAATATTTGGGTCTACCCAACCGGATTAATTTCTACAACAATCACTGTTTATTTGTTATTTCAAGCAAGTTATTTTGGAGATATGACCATGAATTTTTATTACTCTATAATGAGTATTTATGGGTGGTATAAATGGACTTCCAAATCGAAACAAGTTGAATTAAGTATTACCAAAACCAACAACAATGAAAAAAGTATTGGTCTTTTCTTGTTTTTCTTAACTACTGTAATTACCTATTTGGTATATAAATATTTTCATTATACGCTTGAAATTCCTAATTATATTGATATTTTTACTTCAGGAATATTTTTTACAGCAATGTGGTACATGGCCCTAAAAAAAATAGAAAACTGGACCTTATGGATTATTGGAGATATAATTGCGGTGCCGTTATTTGCCTATAGAGGACTAGGAATGTTATCTTTGCAATATTTAATTTTTACAATTTTAGCTGTTTTAGCATACATAGAATGGAAGAAAATCTTAAACAAAAATCTACTCAAATAAATTCTGATTTTACTAAAGCTCAAGAATTAGGCTTTAATTCGAATGATTTTATAAGAATTACAAAGCGAAATATAAATTTAGAGACGGTTTCTAACCAATTTCAATTATTAATAAATGGATTGCCAAATATTAATATTGACAGGCCTGCCATACTTAATGATGGAATAGAGCCACTTTCAGAAGAACAAGCAAAGTATTTTGCAACTATTTTTGATGGGAAAAAGAAAAATATTAAAATTAAAAAATTTGTTCCTGCATCTGGTGCGGCAAGTAGAATGTTTAAATTTTTGACCGAATTTATAAATGAGTATAAGCCCGAAGAAGAAACAATAAATGCCTACATCAACAGAAAAAAAGATAAAAACTTACCTATTTTTTTGGTCGCTAAAGAAAAGTTTGCTTTTTATGATGCAGTATTAGAGTCTGCTAAAAAACTTCTTCCCAATTTTGAAACTTGTAGTAAAGACGAACAAGATTATGCTTTTATAAATGCAATGCTATCGCCTTCTCATTATAATTTTGCCAATAAGCCAAAAGGGGTTTTGCCTTTTCATAAATATGCCAATAACCATATTGCAACGGCAATAGAAGAGCACCTAAATGAATGTGTTTCCTATGCATGTTCCAATAATGAATCCCATTTACATTTTACTGTTTCTGAAGAGCATCAAGAGGAATTTGAGGAAATAATAAATAAAATAAAAAGCAAATTTGAATCTCAAAATAGCATTTCTATTAATGTAAATTATTCCTATCAAGATAAAGCAACCGATGTTATTGCTGTTGATTTGGATGGTAAACCATTTCGAGATGATAACGATCAATTGGTTTTTCGCCCAGGAGGTCACGGTGCCTTAATTGAAAATTTGAATACGCTTCAAGCCGATGTTATTTTTATTAAAAACATTGATAATGTGATTCAAAATCATATACAAGAGGTTGCTTTATACAAAAAAGCATTAGCAGGAAAACTGACACTACTTCAAGAAAGTATATTTGAATATTTGAAAATTTTGGATAGTGGGTTAATTTCAGAAAATAATTTATTAGAAATAGTACAGTTTAGTACAGCCAATTTAAAAATTTCTATAACCGAAGATTTTTCAAAATACACCAAAGAAAGTAAAATAGAATACCTTCATACTCTTTTAAATAGACCCATTCGCGTGTGCGGAATGGTAAAAAATGAAGGAGAACCTGGCGGAGGTCCGTTTTGGGTAAGAGATGTAAAAGGAAACACCTATTTGCAAATTATAGAAGCTTCACAAATTGATGCAAATCAAACTAAAATTCTTGAAAAATCTACCCATTTTAACCCAGTAGATTTAGTATGCAGTACTAAAAATTTTAAAGGAGAATATTTCGACTTAACTCAATATATAGATGCCAATACGGGATTTATTGTGGAAAAAAACAATAACGGGAAATTACTTAAAGCTTATGAATTACCAGGACTTTGGAACGGTGCAATGGCGAATTGGATTACTGTATTTGTAGAAGTACCCTTGTTTACATTTAATCCAGTGAAAACGGTGAATGATTTATTGAAACCGGCCCACCAATCTGTAAATGGATAACGATAAACTCTTAACGGAACTTAAATTTAAAGCTGTCAGAAGTTCGGGGGCGGGCGGACAAAATGTAAATAAAGTTTCCTCAAAGGTGGTGCTTTCCTTTGATTTAACTGCTTCTCAAGCTCTATCAGAAGAAGAAAAAGCATTGCTTTCTGTCAAATTAAATTCTAAATTATCACTCGAATACCTTTTGATCATAACTTGTGATGAAGACCGAAGCCAACTAAAAAATAAAGAAATTATAAGTAAGCGGTTCCTCGACTTAATTACTAAATCCTTAGTGATTCCAAAAAAAAGAAAACCTACGAAAATTCCAAGATCGGTTATTGAAAAACGGTTGAAAAATAAATCGGTATGGTCAACCATAAAACAGAACCGAAAAAAACCGGAGCTATAGTGTTAAGACTAAAGTACTATTTTCTAGATTTTTTTACTAATTTATACAACAATCGTATTACTTTTTCTATATTTGTCCTGTCTCAAAAGGGGTGCTCTAAATAACGAGCTGAGATTATACCCAATGAACCTGGGCAGGTAATGCTGCTAAGGGAAAAAATGACAAAATAGTGTGCACGCTATTCATAGTCATTGGAAACAAACATTTTAAACAAGAATAATTACCTCTTTTTATTCGTAAAAATTTTACGGATGGAATTTATATTTAGTCAAAAGTCGAAATCTTACTTTTTTGTGACCGGTGTTTCTTTACTTTTTACTTGCTTTACTTTTAGTCAAGAAAAATCCAAAGATTCTATTAAGGTAAATCAATTGGACGAGGTGCTGGTTTCTGCAGTTCGTGCCACTTCAAAAGCACCGGTTAGTTTTAGTAATTTAACCAACAAAGATTTTCAGTATCGCAATTTAGGTCAGGATGTTCCCATATTAATGAATTTTATGCCTTCGGTGGTCACCACTTCCGATGCCGGAAATGGCGTGGGTTATACCGGAATTCGTGTCCGCGGAAGCGATGCCACTAGAGTGAATGTGACCATAAACGGAATTCCCTATAACGATTCGGAAAGTAATGGCACTTACTTTGTAAATATTTCAGATTTTGCATCCTCTGTAGAGAGTTTGCAATTGCAACGCGGAGTAGGAACTTCAACCAATGGCGCAGGTTCATTTGGCGCAAGCTTAAACATGCTTACCGATTCCTATTCAAAGAAAAGTAGTGGTGAAATTTCCAATTCGGTAGGTAGTTTTAAAACGATAAAAAACACGGTGAAATTTAGCACCGGTTTGATGAATGACCACTTTGAAATTGCGGGTCGCTTATCGCAAATTAATTCTAATGGGTATATAGATAGAGCCTCTTCTAACTTAAAATCCTATTTTTTGCAAGGAACTTATGTAGGTAAAACTACTTTGATAAAAGCGCTTGTTTTTGGTGGTAAAGAAAAAACGTACCAATCTTGGTATGGAATTGATGGCGAAACCATGAATGGTGATCGCACTTTTAACTTTGCCGGAATGTATACCGATGCTTTTGGAAACACCCGTTTTTATGATAACCAAACCGATAATTACCAACAAGATCATTTTCAATTGCATTGGAATGAGAAATTTTCTAGCAATTGGAATACCAATTTAGCAGTTCATTACACTAAAGGAAAGGGATATTATGAAGAATATCAAAACGGCCAAAGTTTTGCTGATTATGGTTTAACCCCAATAGTTGTAAATGGAACCACGATTGATGTTACCGATTTAATTCGCCAAAAGTGGTTGGATAATGATTTTTACGGAACTACCTTCTCAGCTAATTATAAAAATAATAAAGTTGATTTAATTTTGGGCGGGGCATACAACCAATATAAAGGCAAACATTTTGGAGAAGTGGTTTGGGCGAGATATGCTTCCACTTCCGAATTGGGAGACCATTATTATGATAATTATGGCAACAAAACTGACGGCAATCTATTTGCTAAAATTAACTATCAATTAAATTCAAAATGGAGTTTGTACGGCGATTTGCAACTTCGTCAAGTAAAATATCAAGCTGATGGTGTAGCCTCTGGAATAGCCAATGATATGTTTAATTTTTTCAATCCAAAAGCAGGAGTTACCTATACAGCAAACTCAAAAAATTCCATTTACTTTTCTTTTGCAAAAGCACATAGAGAGCCTAACAGAACCGATTATGAAGGTGGAACAGTGAAGCCAGAAAAATTAGATGATTACGAGTTAGGTTGGCGATATTCAGCTAGAAAAGTAAAATGGAATACCAACATATATTATATGGCTTACAAAGATCAATTAATTCTAACTGGGAATTTAGATGCTGTAGGAAATCCAATTCGTTCCAATAGTGAAAAAAGTTATCGATTAGGACTGGAAGTAGATGCAACTATAGCACTTTCTAATCAAGTGAGCATTCGTCCAAATGTAACTGTTAGCCAAAATAAAAATGTGGATTTGAATGTGGATGGAGTGAATTTTGGAAATAAAAATATTGCCTATTCCCCTAATGTTGTTGCAGGAAATGTCTTGGTTTACCAACCAACTAACGGATTGCAAATTGCACTATTATCAAAGTTTGTTGGGGATCAATATTTGAATAACATTGAATTTGAAGAAGCAAAACTGCCAAATTATTTTGTAAATGATTTGAATGTGTCGTATCAAATAAATCCAAAAACCATTTTTAAATCGATTGTATTTACTGGGTTATGTAATAATATTTTTAGTAAGAAATACAGTTCTAATGGCTATATGTATGACATCTATCCGTATTATTATCCTCAAGCGGGAAGAAATTTCTTGATAGGTATGACTTTGAAATTTTAACAAACAAAAAAGCCAAGTTGTACTTGGCTTTTTTTATTTAGTTATAAACTCGAATTACATCTCCGTTTACTTCAACGCGGTATTGTTTTAATGGATATTGTTTGCCTGCACTTAGGCCAGTGAATAAATTATAATTTTCACTTCCGCAAGGGCAATTGGCATTAGAGCCACTAATGGTTAGGGTAGAACAAGTAGATAAACTTTGATTTGGGCAAGCACCATCCCAAGCTTTGTATTCTCCGCCGGTATTAAATACTATCACCCCCCTAGAAGGACCATTGGCAGGATAAGCTTTAACGGCATTTCCTGCAAAATTTAATCCACTATAAGTTGGTAAGTTTTTATTTACATCCATAGAGAAATTATAATTAGGCAAATAAGGATTGTCATTGTTAAATGAATCTTTATTGCATCCCAGTAAAAACCCAGACAATAAACCCAGAAAAAATATTTTTTTCATATTTAAAATAATTATCAAAAGCTACGTTTAAAAAATTTATTTAGTTAACTTTGTATAGTATTATACCACAAAAGTAGGAATTTAATACGCAAATTAGTTATCTTTGAAAAAAGAAATCCCGTATTGATGGGATTTTTTCTATTTTATGATAAGGATTAAAAAATTGTTAGAATACCAATTAACTTCTAAGAATTCACAAAGAAGTAAAAAGAAATGAAATTATGAGCACTGTATCTTATTACACCGCTGAAGGGCTGAAAAAATTAAAAGAAGAATTAGATTATCTAAAAAGTGTGGCACGCCCTAAGGCATCTGCGGATATTGCTGAAGCAAGAGACAAAGGAGATTTATCTGAAAATGCCGAATACGATGCCGCCAAAGAAGCGCAAGGAATGCTAGAAATGCGAATTGCTAAGTTAGAAGAAGTACATGCTAATGCACGTCTTATTGATGAAAGTCATTTAGACACTTCGAAAGTATTGGTTTTATCGAATGTAAAAATCAAAAACCAAACGAACGGTATGGAAATGAAATACACTTTGGTTGCCGAAAGTGAAGCCGATTTAAAAACCGGAAAAATATCAGTAACTTCTCCTATTGGAAAAGGATTATTAGGTAAATCGGTGGGAGAAGTAGCCGAAATTATTGTTCCAAATGGAACTTTAAAATTTGAGATTTTAGAAATTTCTAGAGACTAATTATGTCTAGTATTTTTACCAAAATAGTACAAGGAGAAATTCCATCTTATAAAATAGCCGAAGACGATAAGTTTTTGGCTTTTTTGGATGTAAATCCCAATTCAAAAGGACATACTTTGTGTATTCCGAAGCAGGAAATCAACAAGATTTTTGATATAGAAGACGATTTATATCTTGGATTGATGCAGTTTTCTAAAAAAATTGCTGTTGCATTAGAGAAAGCAGTGCCTTGTAAACGGGTAGGTATGGCAGTAATCGGCCTTGAAGTACCTCATGCCCATGTGCATTTAATTCCGTTAAATGAAATGGATGAAATGCGCTTTCAAAATAAAGTATCATTATCAAAAGAAGAATTTGAAGCTATTGTAAAAGCTATTCAAGCTAATTTGTAAGAAATTAGTATTATTTATTTTTCCCGTAAATGATTTGCATGGTCGTTCCCTTTCCAATTTCAGATTGGGAAACTCTAATTTTTCCTTTGTGGTATTCTTCAACAATTCTTTTTGTTAATGATAATCCAAGTCCCCAACCTCTTTTTTTGGTGGTAAATCCGGGCTCGAATACTTTATTAAATTGATTTTTCGGAATCCCTTTTCCGCTATCAGTAACATTAATTTTTACTTGTTTTCCAAACTTTTCAATACTTAGGGTTAAACTCCCTTTTCCTTTCATGGCATCAATTGCATTTTTCATCAAGTTTTCTATAGTCCAACTATGTAATTCTGGATTTAAAGGAATATAAATTGGTTCTTTTGGAGCATTGAAATCAAAAATAACTTGGTTTGAAAATCTAGATTTTAAATAATCAAAAGACTTTTGGGTCTCTTCAATAACATCTTTACTTTCAAGAGCTGGCTCCGAACCAATTTTAGAAAATCGATCTGTTATAGTTTGAAGTCGGTTGATGTCTTTTTCAATTTCTACTATTATTGATTCCGATATATTTTCACCTTTCATAATTTCCAGCCAACCAATTAAAGAGGATAGTGGAGTGCCAATTTGATGTGCTGTTTCTTTAGCCATTCCTGCCCAAAGTTTGTTTTGGGTAGCCATTTTGGTGCTTTTATAGAAGTTGTAAACTAATGCTCCAAAAAGAAAAATAATAAACAACAATGCAATGGGATAATATTTTAACTTATCTAATAATGAAGAATCTCCGTAGTACAACTTATGCGTTTGACCTTCAGAAATATTAATAATAATAGGATTATTTTGATTTTTAAGTTTTTGCAAAAAATTATATAATTTAACCTTATTTTTTAAAATTTCGGAATCAATATTTTTTGTATTTATAATCGAATCTTTTTCAGTTACAATAATTGGAATGCTTGCTTTCTCAATTATTTGCAATGGAAGTTCTACATCCGCATTCGGATCTTCACTATTCACCTTTTTTTGAGCCAACGCCCAATTTTCCATTTTTACCCGCTCTTCATTTTTAAAAATTTGAAAGAACGAATAGGTATTCCATAAAATGAGGCTCACTATAAAAAAGGAAGCCAAAATTATGAACCATCGAGTAATATTTCTTTTCTCGGAAAATTGCATGAATAAATTTTTTTTAAATGTAAGAAAAAAATGATTGATGCCGAAAAATGAATTTGAATTGAAATTAATAAATTGCCCTATCATTTTATATCTTTGTAAAAATTGATTTCATATGGTAACTATAAATCCTAAAAATATTGGAACGGCAAAGCTGCAAGGCTATTTGCAAAGTGCCATTGGGCCGAGGCCTATTGCATTTGCTAGTACGGTAGATGAAAATGGAAAACCCAACTTGTCTCCCTTTAGTTTTTTTAATGTTTTTAGTGCCAATCCACCAATTTTAGTTTTCTCACCCGCGCGAAGAGTTCGAGATAATTCAATTAAGCATACGCTTGTAAATTGCGAAGCGACTAAACAAGTGGTGATTAATGTGGTTAATTATGATATAGTACAGCAAATGTCATTATCAAGTACTGAATATGCCGATGGTGTAAATGAATTTGATAAAGCAGGTCTTACAGCGCTTCCATCGGATGTGGTTAAACCCTATCGTGTAGCCGAAAGTCCGGTACAAATGGAATGTGTAGTAAACCAAATTATTCCTTTAGGGACAGAGGGTGGAGCCGGAAATTTAATTATTTGTGAAGTAGTGCGAATTCATATTGATGAAGCTGTTTTGGATGCTAACGGAATTATTGATCCAGCCAAAATTGATTTGGTTTCTCGTTTGGGAGGGAATTGGTATTCTAGAGCGAATCAAGGATTATTTGAAGTAGAAAAACCATTGGCAACTCTAGGTATAGGAGTAGATGCTATTCCTGAATTTATTATTGAAAGCGGAGTTTTTAATGGTAATGATTTAGGAAAATTAGGAAATGTGGAAGCGTTGCCAAATGAAGAAGAAATTACTATATTTGTAAAGCAAAATTTTGAAATAAAAGCAGTTTTGAGTGCCGATGATGAGGTTAAAAAATTCAAATTGGCCAAAGAGTATTTAGATAACAACGAATCGTTAACAGCATGGAAAGTGCTTTTAGCAAAAAAATAAATTAAGAATTATTATGGAAGTATTAGGAAAAGTAAAGGTTATCAACGCAGAGCAACAAGTAAGCGCTTCGTTTAAAAAAAGAGAATTAGTAGTAACTACTGATGAGCAGTATCCACAACATATTATGATTGAGTTTACTCAAGACAAATGTGATATTTTGAACAACTATTCGGCAGGAGATGCTGTAAAAGTTTCTATTAATTTAAGAGGTAGAGAATGGGTAAATCCACAAGGAGAAACTAAATATTTCAACTCGATTCAAGGATGGAGAATTGAAAAAATGCAATCAGATGCTTCAGCAGCACAAGCAATGCCTCCTGTTCCAGCAGCAGAAGCATTTGCTCCAGCAACCAATTTTAAAGAAGAAGAACACGACGATTTACCTTTCTAAAAGATAGAAGTCAGAAGAAGGAAGTCAGAAGTTTAAGTGGTACTTGAATTTCTGACTTTTTTATTGAATTTGCATTGATTTAAACATGTATTTCCTAACCAAAGAACTTTATTTTCCACCTGTTGAAGAAGCCAATTACGAAGGTATTTTGGCTGTGGGCGGAGATTTAAGTGTCGAGCGATTGTTGTTGGCTTATAACAATGGCATTTTTCCTTGGTATGATTCGGATGATCCCATACTATGGTGGGCGCCACCACACCGAATGATTGTAAACCCCGTCGACTATAAAGTTCCAAAAAGCTTAAGAAATATCATCAATCGCAATCTATTTGAAGTTACTATAAATAAAGATTTTTCATCGGTTATTTCCAATTGTCAAAAAATGGAACGAAAGGGGCAGGATGGAACTTGGATTTCGGAAGAAATAATAGATTCCTACACAAAACTTCATCAATTAGGGAAAGCTATGTCATTTGAAGTATGGCAAAATAACGAATTAGTAGGTGGCTTATATGGTGTTGATTTAGGTCACGTTTTTTGTGGAGAAAGCATGTTTTCTAAAGTGCCAAATGCAAGCAAAGTTGCATTTGTAAAATTAATCGAATACTTAAAAGAGCGCAACTACCTGCTATTAGATTGCCAAGTTCATAACGACCATTTAGAAAAACTTGGTGCTTTTGAAATTTCTAGAGACTTGTTTATTAAAATTTTGAAATTGTAATTACTTTGTAAAATTAGAATTAATTCTTCTTTTAATTAAGTTAATGTAAAGCATAAAAGTATCGAATAGTATTGCAGTAATTAACACTAAAGCTGCAAAAACCAACACGCGTAATTCTATATATTTATATAAAATCCCTCCCAATACACAGCCAAAAAAGAAAAATATAATAATGGAAATTCGTAATGAAATACTTTTGGTTAGTTTTTTAACCTCTTCCAATTTTCTGTAAAATAGTAGTTGTGATAATTCAATTCCTAAATCGGTAAATAACCCAGTTAAGTGCGTAGTTCGCACCACCGATTGTGAAATATTGGTTACCATTGCGTTTTGCAAACCCATTGCAAATAGTAAGGCATAGGCTAGGTACTCTTTGTTAAAATCATGGCATAATCCAAGAAAAAAAAGGATTATTAACTCTAAAATCATTGGTGCAGTATGCGCTTTTTTTGAGCCGCCACGAGATAATACTTCAACTAATAGATTAGAAACAAAGGCGCCAAATAGAAAAAATAATATGAAAATTATATAAGTTAATCCTCTAGAATAATTTTTCAAGGAAATTGCTTCCGCAAAATAGGCAAAATGTCCTGTTACATTGGTGGTTAAAGTTGCCACAGATAAAACCCCAGCAACATTTACAATTCCAGCCACAAAGGATAATGTAGAAGCCAGACGAATGTTGTGAGTAAAAGTTCTTCTAGTGCCCTTATGACGAAACATGGTGATTGAAATATCAAATAAAGGTACAATTTATTTTGACATGATACCTTAATAAAAATTTAATCACGTGTCCAACAACTTTCCAAATGATCATTTACCATACCGGTGGCTTGCATGTGCGCATAAACTACGGTAGTTCCCACAAATTTAAACCCGCGTTTTTTTAAGTCTTTACTAATTGCATCAGAAAGTGGCGTGGATGACGAAATGTCTTTCAATATTTTCGGGTTGTTATCTATGGGTTTTCCATCGGTGAAGTTCCAAATGTATTTTGAAAAAGTTCCAAATTCTTCTTGCACTTTCATAAAGGCAATGGCATTGGCTACCGCAGCTCTTATTTTTAATTGGTTTCTAATGATTCCAGCATCCAAAAGTAATTCTTGAATTTTTTCTTCAGAAAATAGGGCTACTTTTTTGTAGTCAAAATTTGCAAAAGCATTTCTAAAATTAGCTCTTTTTTTTAATACCGTATACCAACTTAAACCCGCTTGAAAAGTTTCTAATATTAAAAACTCAAATAACATTTGGTCATCATAAACAGGCTTTCCCCATTCATTGTCGTGGTAATTTCGATATAAATCGTCTTTTTCGCACCAAGCGCAACGGATTTTATTTTCCATGTATGTATTTTTCAATTATTGAATGACCTAAATAGATTAAAGGAGTTAACAATACAGCAATCACCAATTTTACAATATAACCTGTTAATGCGGATGCTATGAAGATTTCAGTAGTCATTTTTCCTGTCATCCAAAAGGCAATACCGAGCACAATAAAACTATCGAATAATTGTGAAATAACAGTCGATCCAGTGCTTCGCAACCAAATCATTTTTCCGCCCGTTTTGTTTTTTACAAAATGAAAAATGGTAACATCTATTAATTGCGAAACCATAAAAGCAGTAATACTACCCACAATAATCCACATACTTTGTCCGAAAACACCATTAAATTGATCGTCGGTAATTAAATTAGCTCCTTGCATTGCCGGAATTCGCATGGCAATGAATAAAATAGCGAAGGTATAGATGATTAAACTGGCTGTGATTAAAGATAATTTACGCACTCCTTTTTCACCAAAATATTCGTTAATTAAATCGGTGGTTACAAATACAATAGGCCATGGCAAGATCCCAACACTCATTGGGACTCCAAAAACAGTAATTAATTTTCCGCCTATTAATTCGGCCACTACGGCATTGGTTATGAAAATCCCTGCAAGAATTACATAGACAATATCTTTTTTGTTTTGAAACATTTGCTCTTAATTTACCTAAGCTCAAAGATATTGTTTTTTTGTAATTGGTTCTCATTTAATGAATTCAACAGGAGTTAAACTTTATTAGCATCTAAACCGCCCTAAAACCGCAACTTTTTTCTATATTTGTTATCAAATTTATATGCTTGAAAACTAAAATTGCCATAACTTCTTTGTCGTCTATTTCTCCTTTGGGAAATGATGCCGATGCTATTTGGCATAACTACCTTTCGGGTAAATCGTTGATTTCAAAAAAAAATTATAACGGTCAGTCACATTATGTAGCCACAATACCGGCTGAGGTTCGAATTGAAATCGAGGAATTGAGAAAATCGGATGTTAAATACAAGTCATTAGACGAGACGGTATTAATGGCATTGTGGGTTTCTCGAAAAGCGATTCAAAATGCAGGATGGAGAAAAGGCGACTCTTTCGGAATCAATATAGGTTCTTCAAGAGGTGCGACGCAACTTTTTGAAAAATTTCATAAAGAATTTTTAGAGACCAACCGAACTGCAACTTTAGCATCGCCGACTACTACTTTAGGAAATATTTCCTCTTGGGTGGCACAGGATTTAAAAAACAACGGTCCCGAAATATCTCATTCCATTACTTGTTCCACTGCGCTGCATGCCATTTTAAATGCAGTTGCTTGGTTACAATCTGGGATGGCAACTCAATTTTTAGTTGGAGGAAGTGAAGCGCCTTTAACGGCTTTTACCTTGGCTCAAATGCAAGCTTTGAAAATATATGCAAAGGAAGATTCAGAATTTCCATGCAGAGCATTTGATTTGGCAAAAACCAAAAACAGCATGGTGCTAGGAGAAGGAGCTGCCGTAGCTTGTTTAGAACTTGGAGAACGCGAAAATGCCTTAGCTTATATAGAAGGAATAGGATATGCAACAGATGATTTAGAACATAATATTTCTATTTCTGAGGAGGCAACTTGTTTTCAAAAATCCATGAAAATGGCTTTACAAAACACCAGTTTAGATGAAGTAGATGCTATTGTAATGCATGCGCCTGGAACTATAAAAGGCGACACCTCAGAATATAAAGCAATTCAAAAAGTGTTCGGGAATCAACTTCCAATGCTTACTACCAATAAATGGAAAACGGGTCATACTTTCGGTGCTTCGGGAATGTTAAGTATCGAATTAGCTATACTAATGATGCAGCACAATCAGTTTGTTGAAGTGCCATTTGCTGAAAAGCAGACTATTCGAAAAAACATCAATAAAGTGCTGATTAATGCAGTTGGTTTTGGTGGAAATGCCGTGAGTATTTTATTGTCTAAATAGCCTTTTCTAGTTGCTTTAGCTTTTCATAAATTTTATCACTTTCCCAGCCTTTACGAATTAAATAGTCACAAAATTTCTTTCTTTTTTTAGATGAATCTCTTTCGGGTAAAGTTTCCCAATGTTTTTCTGATAAGTCTTCAAAAGTAGTTTCGTATTCTTCTACCGGAATTTCCTTTAGTGATTTTGTAATTAAAAAATCGGAAATTTTACGGGCTTTTAATTCGTTTTTAATTCGGATTTTCCCCCACTTTTTTTGATGGAATTTACTGATAGTAAATAAGGATGCGAAGCGTTCTTCGTTTAAATAATTGTGTTCAATTAGATGAACAATAACTCGTTCTTTATCAATAGATGAAATAGCAAATCCGCGAAGTTTTTCCTGCACTTCTATATGGCAACGCTCTTGGTAAGCACAATAGCTTTCCAGTTTTTGGATAGCCTCTGAAACAGAAGTAACGGTTTTAGTATTTATTGCCAATGAAAATGAAATAATTTGTTGATAATTTAACATTACAAAGGTATTGAAATCCTGTTAATTAGAATTAATTTTGAATTTTCAAATTTGAACAACCCAAGAAATAATTAATTTCTTATTATATGAGGTTAAAAATACTTTTTATTGCACTTTTTTTTGGAGTATTTTCTTGGGGGCAAAGCTTTTCGGGGTCGTATCCTTTTGCATCTGTGACAACTTCATCTGGAACTACAGACCCAACTACTGTTCCAACCGCAATTGGGGTAACTTTTGGATCGTTCTCTTCAGTAGGATTATCTGTAAATCCTAATGCAGCTGCAAGGTTTTCATTCACAGGTAATGATACAGGAGCTTCAAATGGTAGCGATGTTTTTACCGGCTCTTTGAATTCCGGAAAATATTTTCAAGTTACGATTACTCCACAATCAGGATTTACCTTAGACATTAATTCAATTACTTTTACACTTCAAAGATCTGGAACAGGAATAAGACAATATGCAGTTAGATCTAGTTTAGATTATACTGCAAATTTACCAGCAAGCATAGCTCCGGCAAATTCAAATCTTTCTGTCGTATCAAGTAACGTTTTTCAGGTTGCCGATGCATCTACTTCTGCAAATCTAGGAAGCACATTAACATTAGGCTCTGCCTATGATGTTATTGGTTCTGCAATAACTTTTAGATTTTATGGATGGAACGCAGAAGCGGCGGGAGGGACATTTAGTATTGATGATGTAGTAATTAATGGAGTTGCAAGTCCTGCATGTACTCCTCCATCAATTCCTTCGGGTACTATTTCGGGCACAACACCTGCTTGTATTAATACTTCTCTTGGTTTTTCAGGATCTGCTACAGCACCAATTGTCAACTATTGGCAAACTTCTGCTAATGGAACTTCAACAAGCAATACTGCTTCCTCGTCATTAAATGTTACGGCATCTGGGAGTTATTATGTTAGGGCTTTTGATCCTACATCGGGTGCAACGGGGTGTTGGTCTAATGCATTGGGACCCTATGTAGTTACTGTAAACAATTTACCAACAATTACCACAATCCCAATTAATAGCACAGTATCTGATACCGGATCAACGACCTTTAGTGTTCTTGCTTCGGGTACAGGGCTTACTTACCAATGGCAAGTTAATTCAGGTAGTGGATTTACTAATTTAAGTAATACTGCTCCATATAGTAATGTTACTACAGCTACCATGTCTATTTCATCAGCAACTCTTGCAATGAATGGATATCAATATCAATGTATTGTATCTGGAGCTTCACCTTGTGCAAGTATAACAACTTTGGCAGCTACTTTAAATGTTACTTATATAAGTCCAAATAATCCACTCAATGCTGTTGCTTGTTTTGGAAACAATTCGGTTGTTCTAACTTGGACTGCTTCTACACCAACGGCAGTGGGTAATGTAAGCCCAGATGGCTACATGGTATTTGTTCAGCCTGGGGCTACAGTTCCAGCCTCTGCTTTACAGCTTGATGCCAATACTTATTCGGCAAACGGCAACTATAGTTTGGCAGTAACTGCAAATCCTGCAACACTTGGCAAATGCGTTTATATTGGTTCAGGAACAACAGCTACAATTACCGGATTAACAAATGCTTCCAATTATTCTTTTAAAGTATTAGCATACAAAGGGAATACTCAAACTGGGTGGGCAAATGGGATTAATACTTTAGGGTCTTGGAATATTAGCAACGTAACTATTACTGTTCCTAATGTTACCAGTTTAGTTGCTACTATTGAAAATTCGCAAGCAACAATTTCCTGGAATAGGCCAACCCCATTATCTTGTTATGATGAATATTTGGTTGTTGCAAATCAAGGAGCGGTAGTGTTCACTCCTTCTGGAGATGGCAGTTTATACTTGCCTAATTCGGTTTATTCATTACCAAACCAAGTCGTTTATAAAGGCACAGGGAGTAACATTATTGTTTCTGGATTGACAAACTATTTAAATTATTGCTATAAAGTATTTGTCAGACGGGGAACAGAATGGAGCTCGGGGGTTAGTGTATGCCAAACGCCAATATTAATGTATTGTACTGCAAGTGGGACTACAATATTTCAAACTTCAATTACAAATGTTACTTTAAATTCTATTAATAATACCTCTGCAAAGCCTGCCGGATATTCAGACTATACTGCATCACAAGTTACTAATTTACAAAAAGGAGCTACTTATCCAATGTCGGTTAAATTAAACACCGATGGAAACAATACCGTTCTTGCCTATGCGTGGATTGATTATAATCAAGATGGTGATTTTTTAGATTATGGTGAAGCATACGATTTAGGTTCTGCTACAAATACATCCAATGGATTAACAAATGGTTCGCCTCTATCAATTACAATACCCTCAACGGCATTATTGGGAACTACGCGAATGAGAGTTATGGCAACTTATAACAATGATTCTTCTGCATGTGAGACTGGGTTTGATGGAGAAGTAGAAGATTATTCGGTTGTAATTAATGCAGAATGTACACCTACTGTTTCAGTATCTGGTTTTGTTCCTACAAGCGGACCTATTGGAACTGAAGTCACCATTTCGGGGGCGGGGTTTACTTCAAATTCTATAGTGAAGTTTAATGGAAATCTTGCAATAACAACGTTTATTAATAATACCACTTTGGTGGCTGTCGTTCCATCCGGAGTTACAACTGGAGTACTAACTGTAACAGATGGGAATTGCCCTGCAAATGCTGCATCTAATTTTAATCAACTTGCTAGTTCCGGATTGTGTGCTTCTGCAAATAATTTAAACGGATTACTAATCTCAGAGATTTATAGTTCACTTTCTGGAAAATCGTTTTATATAGAATTATATAATCCAACAGAAAACCCTATTAATTTGGATGCAATAGGAGCCGATTATAAGTTAGTCCGTTTTGGTAATATCGGACAAACAAATGGCATTCATACCATGGAATTATCGGGTACAATTCTACCTGGAGGAGTTTATTTAACCGATTTAGGTGTAGATTCTGTTTGTGGCTCATTAGCATTTAATTTTTCTAATAAAAATTACTACATCAATGAAAATGATGAAATTAGATTAACAAAAAATGGAATTCTTCAAGACTTAGTTTATTGCCCAAATGAACTTGGCTATTCAATTAGAAGAAATGGTTCAGCTGTAGGACCATCAATTACTTATAATGCAGCCGATTGGACTGTGCTTTCATCTGAGTCTTGTTCTAATTTAGGAGTAGCTCCGTTTAGCTTTGTTTCTAATATGCCTAATATTACATCCAACCCAATTGATAGTAGTGTATGTGGAACAACAGCTACTTTTTCTGTAATTGCAAATGCATTAAGTGGAACGATATCTTATCAATGGTATTTTCATGATACAGTTTCTTCGACTTGGAGTGCATTAAGTTCTTACGCCTTATCTGGGATAGCTATTACTGGAGAAACATCCGCAACTTTAAACTTAAACGGAAATTTAAGTTGGTACACTAATTATCAATTTTATTGTAAAGTAACATTAAATGGTTCCTGCTCGGTTAGTTCAGATGCGGCCCAATTAAAAGTTATTTCAACTACTTGGAATGGTTCTTCTTGGAGCAATGGAGCTCCAAATGCAAGTACGAAAGCAATTTTTTCTGGAAATTATTCTTCAACTACCGATTTATACGCGTGTTCTTTATATATTAATGCTGGAGTAGTACAAGTAAATGGCAGCCATAATTTCATTGTTACTAATGAAGTGGTAGTGTCTGGAGGTACTTTAATATTTGAAAATAATGCAAGTTTAGTGCAAATTAATAATCTTTCTAATTCTGGAAATGTTACCTATAAGCGTACTACAACTCCAATGAAAAAATACGATTATACCTATTGGTCCTCACCGGTTAATTTTCAATCATTATTCGGACTTTCTCCATTAACTTTAGATGACAAGTTCTTTCGATTTGATCCTGTTATTGGGAATTGGGCTCCAGTTTCTTCAACTAATATGATGAATGTTGGAAAGGGATATATTGTCCGTGCGCCACAAAATTTTGACCCCATAATTGCAGCAAATTATAATGCTTCTTTTATTGGGGTTCCAAATAATGGAATAATTACAACTACAATTTTAGTTTCCACTAGTGATTATAACCTTATTGGAAATCCCTATCCAAGTGCAATTAGCGCCGATTTGTTTTTGTCTGATGCAGCAAATGCTCCCTTTTTAGATGGAACAATTTATTTGTGGACACACAATACAGCGGTCACCAATTTACAATATACGGATAACGATTATGCAGTATATAATTTATTGGGAGGTGTTGGAACAGCCGCGCCAAATTCTGGCGTAAATAATACAACTCCAAATGGAACTATTGCATCAGGACAATCATTTTTTATTAAAGGGCTATCTACGGGAGCAGCTACCTTTTCAAATTCCATGCGATTGTTAGGAAATAATAATCAGTTTTTCAAATCAACAAGAAGTTCAAATTCTTCCTCTCAAGATGGTCCAAAAAATCGTTTTTGGATTGGGATTAATGATGAATCTGGAAATTACAAACAAACATTAATAGGTTATTCAAATCAAGCCACTTATGGTTTTGATCGGGGTTATGATGGTTTTTTAATGAGTCAAACACCAGTTTGCATTTATTCTTTATTAGAAGATAAATCCTTGTCAATACAAGGACTTCCTTTGCCTTTTTCAGATGCGGATGAGGTGCCTTTAGGGGTTCATTTTGAAACTGCGGGAGCCTTTAAAATTAGCTTAACTGATTTTGACGGATTGTTTGAAAATCAAGATATTTATATTAAGGATAAACAAGAAAATACTATTTATAATTTAAAACAAGGAGACTATTTATTTTCATCTAATTCTGGAACTTTTAATAATAGATTTGCAGTTGTCTTTAAAAATAAATTAAGTCAGGAAGTTTTAAATGCCACTTCTGTAATATTGTATAAACAAAACCAAAAATTGTTTATTGATGCAGGTTTTAATTTGATTCAAAAAGTTAAAGTGATTGATGTAAGAGGAAGTGTTATTATGGAAAATGATGTAAATAACGTTTCTGTTTTTGCATTTGAAATCCCTGCAGTAAACCAAGTATTACTCATAGAAATTACTTTATCATCAGGAGAAAAAGTAATCAAGAAGTACATCAATTAATAATAAAAAAGAGGCTTTAAGCCTCTTTTTTATTATTCAATATTTATTATTTTCCTTTTACAGAAGCTTCTAAATTTCTTTCTATTTTATGCTCAGGTCTCGACCATTTTGGTTTTTCACCTAAGGATTGAAATTGCGAATCTTCGGCTTCAACCGTTTTAGGTTGCATCAATTTGATGAATGGTTTTTGAGGCATTAAGCCCAAAGTTTCAAACATTTTCATGTCTTCATTTACATCTGGATTTGGAGTAGTCAATAACTTATCACCAGCAAAAATTGAATTTGCTCCAGCAAAGAAACACATAGCTTGACCTTCGCGACTCATTTCTGTTCTTCCAGCAGATAAACGAACCTGAGTCTCTGGCATTACGATTCTAGTAGTGGCAACCATTCGAATCATTTCCCAAATTTCAACTGGTTTTTCATTTTCCATTGGAGTTCCTTCCACAGCAACCAATGCATTAATAGGCACCGATTCGGGTTGTGGATTTAAAGTTGAAAGTGCTACAAGCATTCCGGCACGATCTTCAATGCTTTCTCCCATTCCAATAATACCCCCACTACAAACGGTTACATTGGTTTTACGAACATTATCAATAGTTTGTAAACGGTCTTCAAAACCGCGGGTAGAAATCACTTCTTTATAATAATCTTCAGACGTATCTAAATTATGGTTGTAGGCATATAAACCAGCTTCTGCAAGTCGTTGCGCTTGATTTTCAGTAAGCATTCCCAAAGTACAGCATACTTCCATATCCAATTTATTAATGGTGCGCACCATTTCCAATACTTGGTCAAATTCTGGTCCGTCTTTTACATTTCTCCAAGCAGCACCCATGCAAACACGAGAAGACCCACTCGATTTTGCTCTTAAAGCTTGCGCTTTAACTTGGCTAACGCTCATTAAATCATTTCCTTCTATTTCGGTATGGTATCGAGCTGCTTGTGGGCAATAGCCGCAATCTTCTGGGCAACCACCTGTTTTAATAGATAGCAAAGTAGATACTTGAACTACATTTGGATCATGTTGTGCTCGGTGTATTGTTGCTGCTTCATACATCAAATCCATAAGTGGTTTGTTGTAAATTGCAATAATTTCTTCTTTGGTCCAGTTGTGTTTGATAATGCCCATTTGATACTAATTTTAATGTTTCAAAAGTAGTTAATTACTTTTTATTCTACAATGTTAAACTTATTATTGTTAATGTAGTTTTTGCAAATTTGTTCGTCTTTAAACAATTGATTTTTTAAGGCTTCTAAAGATTCAAATTTTTGTTCCTCCCGAATAAAATCAACTAGTTCTATTGTAATTTTCATGTCATAAAGGTCTAGCTCAAATTCAAAAAAATGTACTTCTATGGATTGATTTTTGCCATCAACGGTTGGACGTGTTCCAATATTCATCATTCCAAAAACAAGTTTTTCGTTGATTTTGCTTTTAACAAAATAAACACCGTTTTTTGGAATTAATTTATAGTTTTCATCAATTTGAATATTTGCAGTAGGGAAACCTAAAGTTCTGCCAAGTTGATTTCCTTTTACAACAGTTCCGCTAAAAAAATAATTATATCCTAAATATTCATTTGCTAAAGTAATGGCTCCCTCTTCAAGCGAAGTTCTTATTTTGGTAGAGCTAATTGCAATTTCATCAATCTCTTGAGCTGATATTTGTTCTACTGCAAATCCATATTTTATTCCAAAAAGCGACAAATCTTTTATATCTGCAGATCTGTTTTTTCCAAAACGATGGTCGTAACCAATGATTATTTTTTGAACATGAAGTTGGTCCACTAAAATTATTTTTACAAAATCTTCAGCAGAGAGTTGAGAAAATTCTTTGTCAAAAGGGTGAATAACTAAATTACTAAGGCCAATTTTTTCAAGTAATATCTTTTTTTCTTCAATGGTATTTAATAACTTTAAGGATTCCCCATTTTGTAAAACTACTCTAGGGTGAGGGAAAAAGGTTAGCACAGCGCTTTCGCAGTTTAATTCTTCTGCATTGGATATCACTTTAGCTATTATTTTTTTATGCCCAATATGCACCCCGTCAAAAGTGCCAATAGTAACTACAGTTTTTTTATTTGGAAATTCAGAAATGGAATTGTAGGTATTCAATTGATTTGTATTTCGGGCAAATTTAGTTTAAATTGATTTTAAATGAATATAAATTAAAAAGATAAAAAATTAATATTTAATTAATTTAGTTAAATTTTTTTAACATTTAATTTATATTATTATATTTGAAATCTTAAATAAACTATTTAAAATGAAAAAACAAGTACTATTTTTAGCAGTATTAATGACTTTCGGTCAAATTATTGCACAAAAAAAATCTGTTTGGCATAAAATGTCTACTAATGTAACATCTAAAATTGCCAGAATTCAGCAAAATGAAATTACAGAAGGTGAAATTTACTTTTCATTAGATGCAACTGCATTTAAACAACCTTTAGTTAATGCAAATAGCAAATTATCAACATTACCTGGTGTAGTTGTTGAATTTCCTAACACAAATGGAGAAATTGAAAAATTCCAGGTTTGGGAAAATTCAAACATGACTCCAGATTTCCAAGCTTCGTTTCCAGAAATTAGAGCTTATGTAGGTAAAGGAATTACTACTCCTGGATCTACAATTAATTTTAGTGTATCTCCATTCGGAATCCAAACTATTTTGTTTAGACCCGATGGTGAAACTGAATTTATGGAAGCTTACGATAAAGCAGCTACTTTATATGTAGTTTATGATTCAAAAAATAGAGTAAAAAAACCATTTAATTGTTCTACTCCAAATGAGCAATTAGAATTTGAGTTATTAAATAGCCCAACTATTGCTGGAAAATCTAGTGCTGGCAGTTATAAAACAATGCGTTTAGCATTATCCTGTACTGCAGAGTATGCTAATGCTTTTGGTGCAACAACTGCAAATCCTGATCCAACTCCCGTAATTGCTGCAATGAATGCTACTATGACTAGAGTAAATGGTGTTTATGAAAAAGACATATCGCTTCACTTAAATATGATACCAAATACAAGTATTATTTATTATGATGCAACTACAGATCCCTATTCGGATGCTGCAAATATGGCAAATTGGAATGCAGAATTACAAGCCAATTTAACATCTGTTATTACTGCTGCTAATTATGATATCGGACATATGTTCGGTGCAACGGGTGGTGGTGGAAATGCAGGATGTATTGGTTGTGTATGCGTAGCTGGAAGTAAAGGAAGTGGAATTACATCTCCAGGATCTGGTTTACCACAAGGGGATAGTTTTGATATTGATTATGTAGCACACGAAATGGGACACCAATTAGGAGGGAATCACTCTTTTACTTTCAGTAGTGAAGGAACAATTGCTCAAACTGAACCAGGAAGTGGATCTACTATTATGGGATATGCCGGTATTACAAGTTATGACGTACAAGCGCACTCAGATCCAATTTTTTCTTACAAAGGAATTTATCAAATTCAAACTAATTTAAATGGTAAAACTTGTCCGGTTTCTACATCTTTATCTGGAGTAAATGCTACACCAGTAGTAAATGCAGGGGCAGATTATACTATTCCTGTTGGTACCGCATTTATGTTATCTGGAACCGCAACAGATGCAGATACTAGTGATGTATTAACCTACCTTTGGGAGCAAAATGATGTTGGAACAGCAGCAAATGCTTCAAGTCAAGTTATTCAAACTAAAACAGCTGGACCTACTTTTAGAACTTTTAAGCCTAGTGCTAATAAATTTAGATATTTCCCTCAAATGGGTAAAATATTAGCAGGAACTTTAGCAGTTACAACTGCTGGAAATTCTAACTGGGAAACTGTAAATTCTGTTGCTAGAACGTTAAACTTTACTTTTACAGCTAGAGATAACCATGCTGGTGGAGGACAAACTCAAACAGATGCATCTATTATTACTGTTAATGCTACAGGGGGAGCTTTTTCGGTATCTTCTCAAAACACAACAGGTTTGTCTTTTGCTGGATTATCACAACAAACAGTTACTTGGGTTAAAGGAAGTACAGATGTAGCTCCATTTAATTCTCCAACAGTTGATATTTTGTTATCTACAAATGTTTCAACTTCATTGGAAACTTTTAACGCCACAACTCCAACAACTCCAAATTCTACAACTTGGACTACAATAGCTTCTGGAGTGACAAATAATGGTTCTTATACCGTTACTTTACCAGATGTAGCAACTACTAAAACTACTTGTAGATTTATGGTTAAAGCGGTAGGAAATGTATTTTTAGCAGTAAACTCTAAGAACTTTACAATTACACCTTCATTAACTACTAATGAGTTTGGATTTACTAATTTCAGTATTTATCCAAATCCAAGTAGAGGTAACTTCAATGTGAAATTTGATTCAAATTCTTCTAACGAAATTAGTATTGTTGTAAACGATATCAGAGGAAGAAGTATTTTTGAAAAACAATATTCTAACACTGGTTTAATTGATCAAAACGTTCAATTAAGTAATGTAGAATCAGGAGTTTATTTGGTAACTGTAAAAGACGGAACCCAAAAAATTGTAAAAAGAATAGTTATTGAATAATTAATTCAATTAATAGATTAAAAAAAAACCATCTGAGAAATCAGATGGTTTTTTTATTTTCCGTTAAATTGATTCATGGTTTCATTAAGACCAGCAAGAGCAAACGAAGTAATAATTTGACTGCTTATTTCTAGTCTTTCAATTAGGGTGTTTTTTTCTTCGTCCGTCCATTCGCCTAATACATAATCAACTTGCTTCCCTTTTTTAAATGCATCACTAATTCCAAATCGATAGCGAGGATAATCCACTGTATTTAGAAGCAATTGAATGTTTTTTAGTCCGTTATGACCTCCATCGCTTCCTCTTGGCTTTATTCTTATTGATCCAAAAGAAAGGTTTAAATCATCTGTAATTACAAGAATATTTTCTTTTGAAATATTCTCCTTATCCATCCAATATTTTACCGCCTTTCCACTTAGATTCATATAGGTATTTGGCTTTAGAAAAATAAGTGTTCGTCCTTTTATTTTAAATTCTGCAACATCACCAAGTTTAGCTGTTTGAAAAGAGAGACTTTCTTTTTTTGCAAAAAAGTCAAGTATTTTAAAACCAATATTGTGACGTGTATTTACATATTCGGCTCCTATATTACCAAGGCCAACTATTAGAAATTTTTTCATTGGGTCTGATTGTTCTTTTTCTTTTGTAGCAAATAATTTTAAAAACCAATTCATTTGACAAAAGTAGAATTTTTGTTTAGATGTAATAAGTAACTGTTGAGAATTTATTTCAAACGAATTTTTCTAATTGGAATTGCTCATTTTATCGGGATTATAACCGATATAGGGCATTGCCGTTTCGATAAAAACTACTCCAAAATCTTCCAGTTCTTTTAGTATTGGTTCATATACTTCTTTTCTAATTGGTAATTGTACACCTGGAGTTTTAATATTTCCATTTAAGATTTGAAGGGTCGCCATGGCAACAGGCAAACCAACTGTTTTTGCCATTGCCGTATAGATTTGATCGTCACCAATGCACACCATTTTAGAATCAATTTGATGTTGTTTTCCATCCAATTCATAACCAAATTTATGGTACATCACAATCATGTCTTTGTCTTGAGGCTTAAGCGCCCAACTTTCATTAAGAATACGCTCTAATATTTGTGCTGGAGTAGCATTCTTTAACCCTATTATTTTATTGGCATTGAATAAATCGAGTTCCAATAATTTATCCCACATGATGTCATCTTGCTCAATATTTAAAGCCAATCGCATTTTTATTTCTACAGAATCTGATGGGTGATAAGGAAGAAAAGAATTTGTAAAATCACGAAAACTCATATTTTCAGAATTTTCCATTACGTAACTGTCGTCGGTCATGCCAAGTTGCACAAACATGTTCCAAGCTTTTGAAAATCCAACTCTTCTTATGGTTCCTCTATATAAGGTAAGCGCATCGTCTAACCCATATACACTTCGGTATTTAAGGGAATCTCTATTGGCATAACCTTCAAATTTTCCGTAACCTTCCACCATTAAAAATTCGGTTCTTCTAAATAATTTGGTGTAGGGAATGTATTTGTATTTTCCTTCTTGAATAAATTTTGCTGTGCCACCTTGTCCGGCAAGCACAACATTCCTTGGCGCCCAAGTAAATTTATAATTCCACAAATTATCATCGCATTCTGGAGCTACGAGTCCACCACAAAAAGATTCAAACAAAATCATTTTGCCACCTTTATCTCGAATGGCATCAATTACCTGCATGGCACTCATGTGATCTATTCCAGGGTCAAGGCCAATTTCATTCATGAAAATCAAACCATTTTCTTTCGCAGCAGCATCCAATTCTTGCATTGCATCCGAAATATAGGATGCTGTCACCATGTTTTTTTTATAAATAATACAGTCTTTGGCAACTTCAATGTGCAGGTGAGCCGGCAACATTGATATTACTATATCCGCCTTGGCAATTTCGGCATGTCGTTGTACTTGGTTATTTATATCTAATGCTATTGCAGTAGCATTCTGGTGATTGTTTGTTTTTCTTAGTGCTAATTCTAATGAAATATCTGCTATTGTAAGGTGAAGATTTTCTTGAGTAGATTTATTTAAAAGATATTGAATTAAAGAAGACGCAGATCGTCCAGCTCCAATAATTAGAATATTTCTCATAATTTGTTTGTGTATGGAATACAAATTTAAAAATTTGTAACGATTTTAGGGTCTTTTTTGCCAAAAACAAAAAATGTACCCTCAAACGTGAAAAGTGAATTGAAGTAGAAACTATTCTAAGCCTTCTAAATCTTTTAGGTCTTCTTTTTTTGCTTCAACTTTTTGTTGTTCAAATTTAGTGTCTACAGCGACTTTGTCCTTAATTAAAAAAGTTTTACCTAATACAACTAAGGCGCAGATATAAGAAATAATGAAAAGTATTTTGGTGAATTTTCTTTGTTTTGCATCAGATTTTTTAAATGCCAAGAAAATAAATAGTAATGCAAAACCAATGGGAGCAAGCGCTAAAGTGTCTAAAGGTAAAACCGAAAATAGTACACTGATTAGGGTTAATATTACCGCTATAATTACTAATGTTTTTCTCATAATTAAATTCCAGTTGCAGAGGTTAAAGCTAATTGGCCAGTTCCTACAGGGATGCTAAATTTCATTAATACCGGTATTTTCTTTGAATCTGCAGTTAAGTAAATTAAGTTTTTATCTTTCCCTTTTAGCACATCTGTTTTCGCGCCAATAGATAATTTATAACAATTTTTCGAACCTAAATTTCCTGCCGAAACACTTTCAGTTCCTAATAATTTTATGGTTACCGGTATTTGCGTTTCGTCAAAAACAATAACAAAAGATTGCGATTGCCCTGTTTTCATTTTATTAAAATCTAAAGTTCTAATTCTATACATTAGCGAAACTACATCTTGTGTTGACCCTCCAATTGTAAATGTTTTTGTGGTTTCTTCACAGTTTTTTCTTTTTGCTGTACTGGTTATCGAATTTCCTTTAAAAACATATTTTTCTTTTTTTGTCCATCCACCTTCTTCAATATTTCGCTTGTACAAGCTAGGTTTTAAAGTTGTTGGGTTGACATATGCTTCATACGTATCTCTTATTTTGAAAAATTTATCCCATTTAGAAAAAGTAGCCAATTCGCAGTTTAAGTGCAAATAAGTCTTATTAGAAGTATTCACCATTTCGGTAGAAAGCGTAACTTGAGCCAACTGAGTCATTAAGCCGCTCATGTTATAGGATCCAGCATAAACTAAATTTTCACCAGAAGGAATTTGAATAGAAGTATCAGTAGTAAAGGAACAGAACACCACAAAGGTTCCGATTAGAAATAGTGCTTTTTTCATATTCAATAAATTTACACAAATATAAATTAATTATCATTTTTATAAAGAAAAATAAATGTCCTTTATTAATTAAAGGATAACTCGTAAATTTGATAAAAATTATAATTAACTTAAAAAATGAATAATAAAATTACGGCTACCGCTGCCTTTTTTGGAATGACTGCTATAATATTAGGTGCTTTTGGCGCACATGCGCTTAAAAAGGTACTTACTATTGATCAATTAGCAACTTTTGAAACCGGAGTAAAATTTCAAATGTATCATGCTTTGTTTTTATTGTTTGTAGGATTGAATTCGCAATTGGCAGATAAAATCAAAAAAATAATTTTGAATCTAACTACAACCGGAATTATCTTTTTTTCTGGTTCTATTTATTTATTGGCTACCGATAGTTTGAATACATTAAATTTCAAGGTAATAGGTTTTGTTACGCCTATTGGAGGCCTACTCTTAATTAGTTCTTGGGGAGTTTTAATGTGGAATTTTTTAAAGAAAAAGGCATAATTAACATGCAACTATATCGATATAGTTGAAATTTATTTTACCTTTGCAGAATAATTACTAATTGCAACACAACCTTTTTTATGGACAACTCTGCCTTAATTACGAAATCGATTTCGTTAGAAAAATATGGGATTCAAAATCCTAAAGAAATAATCTATAATCCTTCCTTTGAATTTTTATATAATGAAGAGTTAAACCCTAATTTATCAGGGTATGAAAAAGGACAATTAACAGAACTTGGTGCTGTTAATGTAATGACAGGGGAGTTTACAGGCCGTTCTCCAAAAGACAAGTACATTGTAAAAGATAGTGTTACTGAAAATACGGTTTGGTGGAATTCAGATAAAGCGGTTAACGATAACAAACCCATTTCACAAACAACTTGGAATGCTTTAAAAGAAACTACTGCAAATCAACTTTCAAATAAGAGATTGTTTGTTGTAGATGCTTTTTGTGGAGCCAATGAAAACAGCCGATTGAAAGTTCGTTTTGTTATGGAAGTGGCTTGGCAAGCCCATTTCGTAAAAAACATGTTCATTCGCCCAACTGATGCAGAGTTAGAAAACTTTGGCGAGCCAGATTTTGTGGTATTGAATGGATCCAAAACCAGCTTTAAAGACTATAAATCACACGGCTTAAACTCAGAAGTGTATGTGGCATTTAATCTTACCGAAAAAGTACAATTAATAGGTGGTACTTGGTATGGAGGCGAAATGAAAAAAGGGTTGTTCTCTATGATGAATTACTATTTACCACTTAACGGAATGGCGTCAATGCATTGTTCTGCAAATAAAGGATCAGATGGTGATGTAGCAGTTTTCTTTGGATTATCAGGAACGGGTAAAACTACTCTTTCTACAGATCCAAAAAGAGAATTAATTGGCGATGATGAACACGGTTGGGATGATGATGGGGTATTTAATTTTGAAGGAGGCTGTTATGCTAAAACCATCGATTTAAGTAAAGAAAACGAACCCGATATCTATGGAGCCATAAAGAGAGATGCTTTATTAGAAAATGTTACAGTAGATGCTGACGGAAAAATTGATTTTAAAGACGGATCGGTTACCCAAAACACCCGCGTATCGTATCCAATTAATCATATTCATAACATTGTAAAACCGGTTTCAAAAGCAGGTCATGCAACAAAAGTGATTTTTTTAACTGCAGATGCTTTCGGAGTTATGCCACCCGTTTCAAAATTAACTCCAGAGCAAACTAAATATTATTTCCTTTCAGGGTTTACAGCAAAATTAGCTGGTACTGAAAGAGGTGTAACGCAGCCAGAGCCTACTTTTTCAGCTTGTTTTGGAAAAGCATTCCTTTCTTTACATCCTACGCAATACGGGCAAGAATTAGTAAAAAAAATGGAGCAGCATCATGCAACAGCCTATATGGTAAACACCGGATGGAATGGTACTGGAAAACGTATTTCAATAAAAGACACCAGAGCAATTATTGATGCTATTTTAGACGGTTCAATTGAAAAAGCAGATACCAAAACAATTCCGGTTTTTAATTTTGAAGTTCCAACTGCATTACATGATGTAAATTCAGCTATCTTAGACCCAAGAGATACCTATGCTGATGTAAACGAATGGAGTGTTAAAGCAGAAGATTTAGCCGATAGGTTCATTAAAAATTTCGTACAATATACCGATAATCAAGAAGGTCAAAACCTAGTTAAGGCTGGACCTCAATTATAATACCCAAACAAACTATACTTAACCAAAAGAAAAAGTCCAACACTAAGTGTTGGACTTTTTCTATAATATTCAAAAGTTGAATTATTTTCCTTTGTTTACTTCGGCAATATAGCGCTCTAAAGCCATTGTCATTGATGGTGTTTCTGGAGTTGGAGCCAAAATATCAATTCGTAATCCATGCTCTAAAGCTTCTTTTTGAGTAGTGCTTCCAAAAACGGCAATTCGCGTATTGTTTTGTTTGAAATCTGGGAAGTTTTTAAATAATGATTTAATCCCTGTTGGGCTAAAAAATGCCAACACATCATAGTAAACATTAGCTAAATCAGACAAATCACTCATGACCGTTTTATAAAAAACAGCTTGAGTCCAATTTATTTTTAAATTATTTAAAGTGATTGGCGCATCGGCATTTAGTTGATCGGATGCGGGCAATAAATATTTCTCATCTTTGTATTTCTTAAATAAAGGAGCCATATCGGCAAAATCCTTTTGACCTACATAGATTTTACGTTTACGATATACCACATATTTTTGTAAATAATAGGCTATAGCTTCCGATTGACAAAAATAGCGTAAATCTTCAGGTACTTTATAGCGCATTTCCTCTGCCACTTTAAAGAAATGGTCAACCGCATTCTTACTCGTTAAAATGATTGCAGTGAAATTGTTAAGGTCAATTTTTTGAGCTCTTACATCTTTTGCACTAACACCTTCTACATGAATAAAAGAGCGGAAGTCAATTTTTACCTTATGTTTTTGTTGTAAATCAAAATAAGGGGAATTCTCTACTTTAGGTTCTGGTTGGGAAACCAAAATCGTTCTTACTTTCAAGTTGGACATGTGCTGCTCTAATTTTTTGTAATCAAATAATATATGAAATAATACGGAGCTATTTCAAGAGCGCAAAGATACAAAATAAAATAAAAGAACTTGCTAAATATGAAATTTTGATAAATTTTTAGCGAAATGAAATAAGTAAGCAAATTTATTGTTAATAAGATAATTATAATTAAGTATATTATAAAATTTGTAATGTAATCACTATAAAAAAGTATAAAAGATACAGGAAGTAAAAGTAATCCCATATAGGTTCTAAAGGTTACTTTTTGTAAACTAAATTGTTCTATAACTTCTTCTATTCCAAATATAGTGGCTATTATTTTTTCAATTAAAAATTTAGAAAATATAAATACTGCTAGCAATGTGAATATTCTAACAAATAAAATCCAGTCTGTTCTTTCTCCATAACCCAAATGATAAAACACCAGTTGTATAAAAAAGGAAAACGAAATTAAATTAACAGCAACGAGCAATACATTAAAACCACTCATTAAGTGAGAGCTTTCTCGGTATATTTTGGTGTATTTGTCGGATACAATTAAGCGAACAAAGTCGTTAAACCGACTTTCAAATGCGCCTTTTGCAATTACAACAAATGCTAACGCAAATAAAAATACTAGTGTGGCCCAGTCTTTATTTTCTATGATTCTTGGATGTAATTCTAGCGCTATCATTGCTGGCAAAATTACTAAATTTTATTTGTTCCATACTATTATAATTTTATTAAGATTCGGATGATATAAAATCAGTATTTTTGCAGAAATTATTTATCTAAATATGAATTGCGGACTTGTAATTATTCCAACTTATAACGAAATTGAAAATATCGAAAGCATTATTCGTGCTGTATTTTCTTTGCATAAACCGTTTCATATTCTTATTGTAGATGATAATTCACCCGATAAAACTGCAGATAAAGTTAGAGAACTTCAAGCTGTATTTGCTGATTGTTTATTTTTAGAACAACGAACCAAAAAAGCAGGATTAGGAACGGCCTATGTGCATGGATTTAAATGGGCTTTAGCTCATAATTATGAATATGTTTTTGAAATGGATGCCGATTTTTCTCATAATCCTCATGATTTAGAACGATTGTATGACGCCTGTCATTTTGGTGGAGCAGATCTGGCCATTGGTTCCCGATATGTAACAGGAGTTAATGTTGTGAATTGGCCATTAAGCAGAGTGCTTTTGTCTTATTTTGCTTCGGTTTATGTTCGTGCCATCACCGGAATGAAAATTATGGATGCCACTGCAGGTTTTATTTGTTATAACCGATCTGTATTGGAATCTATAAATTTAGACAAGATAAAATTTATTGGGTATGCCTTTCAAATTGAAATGAAATACCGTGCATTTTCTAATAAATGTAATATTCAAGAAGTGCCGGTAATATTTACTGATCGAACTAAAGGGCAGTCTAAAATGAGTGGTTCTATTATTAAAGAAGCCATTTTTGGAGTTTTGGCTTTACGCCTAAAAAAAATGTTCCATAATTTATAAATTAATAGTTGAAATGTTTTTTTTGCATTTTGATAGAATAATAAAATCATGAATACCGTATTAATAAAGAATGCTAAGATTGTAAACGAAGGGATAATTGTTGAAGGCGATGTGTTAATTGAAGGCGAATTTATTAAAGAAATTGCACCAAGTATAAGCCATAAAAGTTCCGATTGCAAGGTGATTGATGCCGAAGGTAATTATTTAATTCCAGGAGCCATTGATGATCAAGTGCATTTTCGTGAGCCAGGTCTTACCCATAAAGGTACAATTGCATCCGAAAGTAGAGCAGCAGTTGCCGGTGGAATTACTTCATTTATTGAACAACCCAATACGCTTCCGAATGCGGTTACACAAGAATTGCTTGAACAAAAATATGAGATTGCTTCTCAAAATTCGTATGCCAATTATTCATTTATGATGGGTGGTACTAATGACAATCTAGAAGAAGTTTTAAAGACCAATCCAACTAATGTTGCTGGAATTAAATTATTTTTAGGTTCTTCTACAGGAAATATGTTGGTAGATAATGAAGCAACTTTAGAAAAAATATTTTCAAGTACCAAAATGCTAATAGCGGTACATTGTGAAGATGAAGGAACTATAAAAGCAAATTTAGAAAAGTTTAAAGAAGAGTTTGGCGATAACATCCCGGTAACGGCCCATCATTTAATTCGAAGCGAGGAAGCGTGTTATTTGTCTTCATCTAAAGCGATTGCACTTGCTAAAAAAACGGGAGCACGATTACATGTTTTTCACCTTTCAACAGCTAAAGAAATGGAGTTGTTTTCAAATAAAATTCCATTGGAAGAAAAGCAAATTACAGCCGAAGTATGTATCCATCACCTTTGGTTTACTAACGATGATTATGCCACAAAAGGAAATTTCATTAAATGGAATCCAGCGGTGAAAACAGCTAATGACAGAGAAGCATTATGGAAGGCATTGCTTAACGATACCATTGATGTTATTGCGACCGACCATGCACCACATACATTAGAAGAGAAATCTCAAAAGTACAGTGCCGCTCCATCAGGTGGACCATTAGTTCAGCATGCCGTTGTTGCCATGTTTGAAGCATTTCATCAAGGGAAAATATCTGTTGAGAAAATCGTTGAGAAAATGGCGCACAACCCAGCTAAAATTTTCAAAATTGAAAAAAGAGGGTTTATAAAAGAAGGATTTTATGCCGATTTAGTTCTAGTGGATCCCTCTAAGCCATGGAGCGTGAACAAAGAAAATATTTTATATCAATGTGGATGGTCTCCATTTGAGGGGACTAATTTTAAATCGAGAGTATCCCATACTTTTGTAAATGGGCAATTGGTGTATGAAAATGCTAAAGTAAAAGAAATAAAGGCAGGAAAAAGATTGCTTTTCAATAGATAATTATCCTATGAGAAAAATTAGTTTCATATTAATGGCATTATTTTTTGCAGTAACTAGTTGCAAAAATGAGACTTTTCCTAAACCAAATAATCTTATTCCAAGAGATAAAATGGAAAATATCATTTATGATTTAGCCATTTTGGAAGCCGCTAGAACGCAAAATTTTTCCGTTCAAAACTACCCAAGGCCAACCGAATTTATCAAAAGAAAGTACAAAGTAGACAGTTTAACTTTTGCAAAAAGTACCCAATACTATGCTTCGGACATTAAGGAATATAAAAAAATGTATGATGAGGTAAAAGACCGGCTTACTAAAGAAAATGCAAAGCTAACAAAAGGGAAAGTACTCTATACTCCAGAGACAATTCCTGATAATGGTGTTGTGAAATAGTTAATTGATATAATACGGAATTATCGTTTCTAAGTAATTTTCTATATCTGTAAACGAATAGTTCAACTCTTCTTTTATTTTGTCATTAGAATAAACAGTAGTACTTAGCAAAGACTCCACGCTGTTTTTAGACAATTTTCTTTTTGATTGAACGATTTTTGATTTAATCCAATCCAATCTCCAAGCCAAATTTAATAAACTTGCACTTGCATGAATTGTTGGTTTTTTGACACCCATTTTATCAGCAATACTTTCTAAAATATCCTTGTAGGTGTAATTTTCAGAGATCAAAATAAATTTTTCTCCACTGCAATCGGAGTGCATAAGTCGGTGCATACTAGTTACCACATCAATTACTGATACATATCCGGTGCTTCCGTTGGTATAAAATGAAATTCCTTTTTTTACAGTTTGAAACAGGATCCCACTTCCTTGATTCCAAAAGCCAGGACCTAAGATAACCCCGGGATTTACAATAACAACGGGTAATCCTTCTTGAAGTCCACGCCACACTTCCATTTCGGAACCATATTTTGAAATAGCATAATCGCTATGAGTTGCTTCAGGATTCCATTCGGTTTGTTCATTAATAGGAGTTTGAATTGGATGTTTGCCTTCGCTTGACAGCAAATCACCAAGGGCAGCTATAGAGCTGACATGACATAATTTTCTTACTTTTTTGTTGATACAAAAGTTTACAATATTGGCTGTACCTTCAATATTTACTTTTCTTAATTTCTCTTCATCATCGGGATCAAATGAAATTAATGCGGCGCAGTGGTATACATAATCAACATCTTGAAAAGCTAATTCAAGAGCAGGAACATCTAAAATATCTGCTAAAATCCATTCTATTTTAGAATACAAATCGCCTTTTTTGTAGAGTTCGAAAAGCTGTTTGGTTTTGGTCAAGTTTTTAGCATCTCTATAAGTAGAACGAACTTTTTCGACTCCATTTTCAATTAAATGAAGTAGTAAGTGCGCTCCAACTAAACCAGTTCCTCCTGTAACTAATATCATGAGTACAAAGATAATTAGTTTGGTGGGTTATTAGTTTTAAACTTGAAAAAAATCTACTCCAAATTACCTTTGTTGCCATTGCCATTCACAATTCTTATATTTGCTGAAATTATAGTTTTTACGATGAAAAATTTAGTAGAAGAATTGCAATGGCGCGGACTGGTTCACGATATTATGCCTGGGACTGAGGAGCAACTGACTAAAGAAATGACAACGACTTATATTGGGTTTGATCCAACAAGTGATTCGTTGCATATTGGGAGTTTGGTGCCGATTATTTTGTTGGTTCATTTGGAGCAATATGGCCATAAACCAATTGCTTTGGTGGGCGGTGCAACCGGAATGATTGGAGATCCTTCTGGAAAATCGGATGAGAGAAATTTGCTTGATGAAGCTACTTTAGAAAAAAATGTTGCCGGAATTAAAGCGGTATTATCTCGATTCTTAGATTTTAATTCTACTGCTGCAAATGCTCCTTTGTTGGTAAACAACTACGATTGGATGAAAGATTTTTCATTTATCAATTTTGCTCGAGATGTAGGTAAACGCATCACAGTGAATTACATGATGGCCAAAGATTCGGTTAAAAAACGTTTAAGTGGAGAAAGCGGGGAAGGAATGAGTTTTACAGAATTTACTTACCAATTAATTCAAGGTTACGATTTTCATCATTTATATAAAACACACCATTGCTTGTTGCAAATGGGAGGTTCAGATCAGTGGGGGAATATTACTACAGGAACTGAATTAGTGCGCAGAATGAATGGCGAAGGCGCTAAAGCCTATGCAATGACTTGCCCATTAATCACGAAAGCTGATGGATCTAAATTTGGAAAAAGCGAAGGGGGTAATGTTTGGCTTACCGCCGATAAAACTTCGGTTTATAAATTTTACCAATTTTGGTTGAATACAACAGATGTTGATGCAGAAAAATACATTAAGATTTTCACGTTTTTAGATAAAAACACGGTGGAAGCATTAATAGCTGAACACCATGAAGCACCGCATTTGAGAGTCTTGCAAAAACGATTGGCAGAAGAAGTAACGACTTTTGTTCACGGAAAAGAAGAATTAGAGCGCGCTATTTTTGCTTCGAATGCTTTTTTTAGCCCTACTATGGAAGATTTAGCCAAACTAGATGACGCCACTTTTGTAGAAGTTTTTGATGGGGTTCCGAATGCACAAATTTCAAAGGAGGATCTAGCAAACGGAATTGATATGATTGCTGCTCTAGCGGCTAAAACTAATTTTTTACCCTCTAATAGTGATGCGAGACGCGAATTGAAACAAAATGCGGTTTCATTAAATAAAGCTAAAGTTGCCGAAGATTATTTAATAACCGAGAAAGATTTGATAAAATGCAAATTTTTAGTTTTACAAAAAGGGAAGAAGAATTATTACTTAATTCAAATAGTATAAATGAAAAGGAGCTAAACGGCTCCTTTTTTAATACACCATTAAATTACATCCACGAATGTCGGAATTGTCGAATCTTCCCAATACTTCGAAGGAATTGTTAGGATATTTCTTACCCAAATCTTGCGTGGCAATAAACGAACACGAATTGATGTTGGCCAAATCAATCACATTGATGCCGCCAGTTTTTCCATTTGAAACATAAGTTAGTGCATCTTCGGGATCTCGAATTAGGATATGCATCCAGCTAGGACATTCAAATATTCCGTTTCCTAATGAATAGGCTTGGGATAATAATTCGGTCATGCCGTATTCGGAGTGAATGCTCGAAACTCCAAAACCTTCACAAAGAATTTGGTGTAATTCTTCTCGAATAATTTCTTTTCGCTTGCCTTTCATTCCACCCGTTTCCATGATGAGGGTGTTTTTTAATTGAAATTTTTGATTCTCAATTAAATCCAATAAAGCATAAGTTACTCCTATTAATATTACATTTTGCCCTGCAGCATCCAGTTCTAATAATTTAGAAATTAGTTCGTCGTAATTATGTAAGTAAAATCCGCTATTTTCATTATTTGAAAGTTCAATTAAATCTTGAATCATATAGATTAAGGACGAACCGGTTCGCTCTAAATAGGAAGGGAGCAAAGCCAAAACGGCATAATCTTCAATATTTCCGTAAAATTCTGAAAATGCATTGCGGTAACTTTGTTCGTATAGGGAAACATCTGTAATTAAATGCTTACTAGTAATCATTCCGGTAGTTCCGCTACTCGTGAAGGTTTCTTGAACGGGTTCAATACTAGAAAGCACCTCGTGACTTTTAAAAAATTGAATAGGCAAAAACGGAATTTGCTCCAGCGATTTTACAGCCCCTTTATCGGTTTTTAATAAATCACAAAATTCTCTATAGATGGCGTTGTTTTCGTGTTGGTAACGAAAAACTTTCAAAGCTATTTTTTCAAATTGCTTTGCACTCGAAATAGTGAAAATATCTTGTGAAGGGATCAAGGTTGTAATTTTTACAAAAGTAATAAAAATAAAAAAGCTCCAATGATTATTGGAGCTTTTCAGTTGTATTTAGAGTAATTATCTAATTACTAATTTTTTAGTTGCAGTATTACCTTCTTCAGTAATTTGCACCATGTAAATTCCAGTGTGTAATTGGCTTACATTGATAGCATTATTAGAAGTAGTTGTGTTTAATACTTGTTTTCCTAATACATCAAAGATAGTAACTGTTTTAGCAGCATTTATATCCGTTTCGATGAATAAAGTTCCATTAGAAACTGGGTTAGGATATACTTTTAATCCAGCAATAGCATTCACTTGATTTGAAGCAAGTATTCCACCAATTGTAGTGTCTATTCTTAATTCGTCAAAAATAATTGTTGGAGTTGTAGTAGCGGTATCTTGTCTTAAGATAAATCCACCTAAATCTGCAATTGCAGTAGTTAATACTTGAGATAAAGTTGGTGCAGTAACAGCAACATCAAAAGTAGCTAAATCTGGATTGATCCAAGCTTTTAATGTTAAAGTTGCAAAATCATAACTCATGATTACTAGCTGTACATCACCTGCATTTCTTAAAGTAGCATCTAAATTAGTAGTTGTACTAGCAGCATCTAAACCAAATTGGTATTGTGTACCAGATTTAGTAATAAATAAACGCCCTTTATAATTCTTAGCAGCATCAGTTAATCCAGCAAAATAAGTAGTTGGAGTAGTAGCAGTCATAGTAGACAAATCGGTAACATTAACTAAGAAAGAAGCATAAATTGTTCCAGTTGTAGTAGATGTGAACGGAGAGAAACAGTCAATTCCAGCACCTGTAAAAGTCACTGAATTTCCTGTTGCTGCATATCCAGTGTAAGCTAAGCTTCCTGAAGCAGCAAGAATATCATCTCCTGTATTAAGGTTTGTCCATCTTTGAGAAGATCCTAAAGTGTTTCCTGCAGTATATGGGAAAGGCTCACTATAAGGTAATGTATTTACAGGTTTGCATACTGGTGCAGTTAGTACTGACTGATATGAACATACTCCACTAACTACATCAACAGTTAAATTAGTTCCTTCTGGCACACCATTTATTAAGATGTTACCAGCAGCAACTGATCCTGGATTGTCTCCCGCAACAGTACCTGCAGAAGGGGTAATTGTATAAGAACCTGAACCACCACCTGTAAAAGGAATTGTAGCCGTGTAAGTATCAATATTAAAAGTTACAGCGTCACACGCTCCAGTTGCAGCCGCAAGTACTAAAGTACATGCTGGGTTGTAATTGAAAATTTTAATATCATCAATTCTAATTTGTCCAGCTACAGTAGGTTGAGTAAAACGCAAGGATAAAGAATTAGAAGAAGGTAAAACTCCTCCTGGAATAGAAACTAAGTTCCATGCAGCAGTAGTGTTATTTGTAAATGAGATAGGTGTCCAAGTTGGAGTAGTAGCAGTTGCATTTGTACTGTACTCTAAAATAACTTGCACTGTAGCAAAAGTTGCAGTTAAATATCCAAATGTCATTTGAATGTTTGCAGAAGAATAAGCAGAGGTATTAATTCCGTCAATTTGAAAGTATTTTCCTGCAGTACCAGTTAAATAAACGTTACCACCACCTGATGCGCCAGTGTAAGTGCTTGATGCCGATGTAACTCTAACATCACCAGTTCCAGTATATACTATTGGAGTTCCGTTTTGGAATGTAGCCGGTGCAGTACCTGTTACATAAGCGGGGATTAAAGTGGTACCTGTTGGAGTACCCATGTTTTCAGAGTAGATTGTCTGTCCAAAAGATACAGAAGCTACTGCTAATAATAATAAAATGTAAAGTTTTTTCATGATTTTTTTAATGTAAAATTATTAAACAAAGATAATTACTATTTTTATAAGTGGAATAAATTCCATGTAAAATTACAGTTAATAGTAATATTAGGATTATCGAACGATTAATTTTCGGGTAGCGCTAGCATCTCCTTCTTCAATTTTGATGAAATAGATACCAGGAGATAAGGAAGAAATATTTAATTCTCTAGATGTAAGAAGAGTTTGAAAAACTCTTTTACCTAAAACATCAAAAATAGCAATTTGTTTATCTTCATTATTTTTTGAAGTAATATACAACTTACCATTAGTCACAGGATTTGGGTAAAAGTTCAATCCTTCTATAGAATTGTCCTGCCCTTTAGGCTGTGGTTTACCCTCTTGAGCTAACAAACTTGTAGCGCTCAAGAAAAAACATGTAAGTAAAATATAGAAGTAGTTTTTCTTCATAAATTATATATGTTGTAGCAAAGATAAAATATATATTCAAATATCTTGCCGTTTTTTCAATTTTAAACAATATTATTCATTAATTAACGATCTAATTTTATTGAAATTTACTAAACTTTATTTTTAAGTAACATTCAGTTAATACTGCTTTAACATTAATTTAACATTAAATTTTTTTTTACACTATTTGATAAAGAAGAGTTAACATACTTAAATATATCTATAAGTATTTTTGCCATCAAATTTAAAATTCAATTTAAAATGAAACTTATTTCATCATTAGTGTTAATTTTATTTACACAAATTATTTTTGCTCAAAGTTCAATAATTAAAGGAGTTGTTATTGAAGAAAATACAGGAAAGCCTTTGTCTGGGGTAAATATTGTAATAAAATCAATAAAAAAATCTACCATCTCTGATTCAGAGGGAAATTTTATTTTTAGAAATCTTCCGGTTGGGAATTATTCAATTCAATTTTCATTTTTGTCTTTTGAGTCTAAAATTGTTTCTGATATTCAAACTGTTTCAAATGACACTTACGATTTAACAGTATCACTAGTTGAAAAGAAAAATCAATTAGAAGATGTTGTTATTAAGTCAACAAAAGCTAAAACCGAATCTGTAAAATCATTATTGACGTTACAAAAAAATAGCATTAGAGTATCCGATGGAATTTCTGCAGAAACTATTAAAAGAACTCCAGATAGAACCACTTCTGATGTGTTAAAAAGAATTAGTGGAGCAAGTGTGCAAGACAATAAATTTGTAATTATTAGAGGTTTAAATGATCGTTACAATACTACTTTTTTAAATGGTGCGCCACTTCCAAGTTCAGAACCAGATAGAAAAGCCTTCTCGTTTGATATTTTCCCTGCTAATATGATTGATAATATTGTCATTTATAAAACTGCTTCGCCAGATTTACCTGGAGAATTTGCAGGTGGAGTTGTAGAAATCAACACTAAAGCTACCCCAGATAAAGATTTTCAAAGTTTATCTATAAGTTCGGGATTCAATACAATTACTACAGGTAAAAATCAATTATATTATGAAGGAGGAAAAAGTGATTGGCTAGGGGTTGATGATGGAACAAGAGGATTGCCAGCTTCATTTCCTTCTACAACTCAATTTCAAGCTTTACAACAAGCACATACACAAAGTAGCTATACTCAAATTTCTGATTTGGCTAAATCCTATCAAACAGATTGGGGCTTGTATAATAAAGCGTTTAGTCCAAATATGAGCTTTCAATATACAATTGGAAAATTTTTCAAACAAAAAGACAATCAAAATTTAGGATTTTTAGCTTCTGTTTCATATAATAAAACAAATAATTACAATCAAACATTGCGTAAAAGTTATGAGACACCTGGAGCTTTATTAACTGACCAAGTTGATGATAACTATAACACACAAACGTTATTTGGGGTTTTAGCAAATGTGTCTTTAAAAATGGATTCTAACAATTCGTTTACATTTAAGAATTTATATAGCATTAATTCTAATAATAGAGTTATTGATAGAAATGGTTCAATTTCACAAGATGATCCACCAATGTTAATTAACACTACTGCTAGAATGTTTACTAGTAATAAAATTTACACAGGTCAACTTGCTGGAGAACATTTATTAACGGCAAGTAAAATTAAAATTAACTGGGTTGGGTCTTACAGTAATGTTGTAAGAAGCATTCCTAATGATAGAAGAAATACTTATAATATTAATCCAAATATTTTTGGACCAGGATACCAACAGCCAAAAGCAGATTTCCAAGTAAATACTGTAGGTAGTGAATCGCCAGGGTCTATGTATGTATCTGAAAACATTGAAAATATTTTTAGTACTAAAGTCGATATTAGTAGAAAAATTAATTTCACTGAAAAATTCGCCACAGATGTAAAAATTGGTTTCTTCACACAATCTCGTTATAGAGATTTCTCAGCAAGACAATTAGGTTATGTGCCTTTTGTAGGAAATATTAACGGATACAATTATACAAGTAATAACTTAGCAAGTTACATTCCCTTTTCAAGTAATTCAACAATTTTTAATAGTTCAAATATGGGAATCATTACTCCTGGGGCTCCTGGAGTGCCTGGAGTAAGCGGGTTAACTTTATTTGATGGAACAAAAGGTAATGATACCTATAAAGCTTCATCTAATTTAAATGCAGCATATGCTATGTTGGATAATAGCATTGGTAAGTTTAGAGTAATTTGGGGAGTTAGAATGGAATCATATTCTCAATTATTAACTTCTAAATCAGATTCAGGAACTCCAATTAATGTAGATAATTCTCAAATTGATTTTTTACCTTCTTTAAATTTAATTTATGGAGTTAATAAAAAGCAAAATTTAAGATTAAGTTTTTCAAAAACTTTAAACAGACCCGAATTTAGAGAATTAGCTCCTTTCTTATTTTATGATGCTTCTACTAAATTTAATACTGAAGGAACACCAGATCTTAAAATTGCAAAAGTATTCAATGCCGATTTACGGTATGAAATTTTCCCTGGAAAAGGGCAACTGTTTTCAATCTCTGCATTTTATAAAAAATTCTCAGATCCTATTGAATTGCAAGCTCAAGCAAATAATTCTAATAAATATGAAAATGCTAAATCTGGAGAAAATAAAGGTATTGAAATGGAATATAGAACTTTGTTAAGTTCAATATTTGGTTCAAAAAGTGCTAATTTATTAGAAGATATCACATTGTTTACCAATCTTTCTATAATTAGATCTAAAGTAGATATATCTAATTTAGTAACATCTTCAACGTTAGAAGAAATCCCATTGCAAGGACAATCACCATATGTATTTAATGCTGGATTACAATATATTGGTAAAGAAACAGGTTGGTCTGCATCGGCTAATTTAAACCGTATTGGAGATCGTATTGCAATTCAAGGTAACCAAACGGTTGGAGCTTCTACTCCTGCTTTATGGGAAAAAAGCAGAACGTTCTTAGATTTACAAATTTCTAAAAGCTTCTATAAAAATAAAATCGAGGTTAAATTAAACGCTCAAAATGTTTTGGCTCAAGATTTAATTTTTTATCAAAACAATGATTTAGGAAAAACCAATGTTACTGGATTTAATAAAACTATTAATTCAATTTTCACAGGTGATTCTCAAAATAAAAACGGATACAATTCTGATGAAGATGACTTGGTTTGGTTAACTAAATTTGGCCCTACATTTTCTTTATCTTTAAGTTATTCATTTTAGAAAATACTTGTATACTTAATCAAAAAAGGCAAACATTAGTTTGCCTTTTTTGATTAATACAATTCCAGGCAATTAACAATTTAGAAACATAAAGTTATTATATTATTAAAGATTTCTTTCAATTGGGTTTACAATTAGAGTATAAGTTTGTCAAAAATTTAATCAAACCCAATTATGAAAAAAACTTACTATTTATTGACGCTATTACTTACAGTATTTTTAGGTAATGCACAAATTGTGAACACGACTTATCGTGGTGCATTTGCTCCAGCTCCTGCAGCAATGTGGACAGACAACTGGGCTAATTTCGACCCGCAAAATACGGTTTACCCAACAGGAACTGTTGATGTTACAACTAACATTACAACAGATACACACTGGACTGCTTGTAATACTT